>NZ_JBIAJH010000008.1:155926-253993 GCF_042871845.1 Streptomyces sp. NPDC005533
GTACCCGCGCCGCGCAGCGGCACCCGCATCGCGCAGCGGGTCCCGCATCGCGCAGCGGGACCCGCGCCGGGCAGCGGGGCCCGGGTCGGGGGTCGCTTCGCGCGGCAGGGGGTAGGGGTGGGGATACCCGGTCGGGGGGGCTAGGGCCATGGTCCGGGTGGGCGGCCGCGGCTAGCGTGCCTGCATGGACGATGCCCCGCCCGCCCCCCGCGGCCACTACCTCCGCTCCGCCCGCCCGTGGCGAGCCGCGGGCTACCTCGCCGGCAGCGCCCTCACCGGCATCCCGACCCTCCTCACCCTCGTCCTCCTCGCCACCGCCGGCGCGGCCCTCGCCCCCGTCGCCATCGGCTTCCCGCTCCTCGCCCTGCTCGGCCTCGCCGGCATCCCCGCCGCCTCAGTAGAGCGCCGCCGGCTGCGGCTCGCCGCCCTAGACCACGGCCTCGACCCCGCCGCCACCCCCCACCGCACGCCCGCCGAGCCCGGCCTCCTCGCCTGGGCCGGGCTGCGCTTCCGCGAGCAGGCCACCTGGCGGGAGCTCGCCCACGCCGTCCTGCACGGCTTCCTGCTCTGGTGGGTCGACCTCGTCGCCGTCGGAACCCTCCTCGGCCTGCCCCTCCTCCTGCTCACCACACCGCTCCGGCTCGCCCTCTCCGCCGACGGCGAGGTCAAGGTGATCAAGCTGTGGCTGGTCACCTCCTACCCCGCCGCCTGCGCCCTCGCCGTCGCCGGAGCCGCGCTCCTCCCCGCCCTCCTCTACCCCCTCGGCGCCTTCGCCCGCGCCCGCGCCGCCCTCACCCGCGCCCTCCTCGCCCCCCCGTGAGCGCGAGCTCCGGGGACTGCTCGCCGAGGTCACCCGTTCCCGGGCGCGCCTCGTCGACGCCTACGAGGCCGAACGCCGCCGCATCGAGCGCGACCTCCACGACGGTGCCCAGCAGCGGCTCGTCGCCCTCACCATGACCCTCGGCCTCGCCCGCCTCGACGCGCCCCCGGGCCCGCTCGCCGATCAGCTCGCCGCCGCCCACGACGAGGCCGCCAAGGTGCTCGGGGAACTGCGCGAGCTGATCCACGGCATCCACCCCCAGGTGCTCACCGACTACGGCCTGACCGGCGCGCTCGCCGACGTCGCCGAGCGTTCCGCCGTCCCCGTCGACACCGACCTGGCCGCCGGCCTGCCCCGGCTGCCGGAGTCCGTCGAGGCCGCCGCCTACTTCGGCGTGTGCGAGGCCCTCGCCAACACCGGCAAGCACAGCGGCGCCACCCGCGCCGCCGTCACCGCCCGGCACACCGGCGCCGCGCTGCTGATCGACGTACGGGACGACGGCCGCGGCGGAGCGGATCCGGCGGCCGGATCCGGGCTGACCGGACTGGCGGACCGGATCGCCGTCCTCGATGGCACACTGACGATCACCAGCCCGCCCGGCGGCCCGACCGTCCTCAGCCTGGAGATCCCGTGCCCGGTGAGCCCCTGAAGATCGTCCTCGCCGAGGACGGGGTCCTGCTCCGCGAAGGGCTCGTCGGTCTGCTGACGCGTTTCGGCCACGAGGTGGCGGCCGCCGTGGGGAACGCGGGCCAGCTGCGGACCGCGGTCGCCGCGCACGCCCCGGACATCGTCGTGACCGACGTACGGATGCCCCCCGGCCACGGCGATGACGGACTGCGCGCCGCCGTGGAGCTGCGGACGGCCCGGCCCGGCCTGCCGGTGCTGGTGCTCAGCCAGTACGTGCAGCGCTCGTACGCCGCGGACCTGCTGGACTCCGGCGACGGCAGTGGCGTCGGCTACCTCCTCAAGGACCGGGTCGGGCAGGTGCAGCAGTTCCTCGACGCGGTGGTCACGGTGGCCGGCGGCGGCACGGTCGTGGACCCGGAGGTCGTGCGCCAGCTCCTGCGCCGGCGGCGCGATCCGCTAGCCGCGCTGACCCCGCGCGAGCGGGAGGTGCTGGGCCTGGTGGCGGAGGGGAAGTCCAACGGGGCCATCGCCCGCACGCTGGTGGTCTCCGAGGCGGCCGTCGGCAAACACATCGGGAACATCCTGGGGAAGCTCGACCTGCCGCCCGCCGAGGACACCCACCGCCGGGTCCTGGCGGTCCTCGCGTACCTCCGGAACTAGAGCCCCCGCCAGGACCTCCCCATTGGTTTTGAGCACCCCTGAGGAGCAGGTAGTATTTTCTCTGTCAGCAGGCGCCGCTAGCTCAGTTGGTTAGAGCAGCTGACTCTTAATCAGCGGGTCCGGGGTTCGAGTCCCTGGCGGCGCACCTGTCCTTCGGGCGGTTTCCGGTTCACCGGGAACCGCCCGAAGTGTTTTCCGGCCCGCGTACCGCCCCCCCCGCGGTCAGAGCGTGAGCGACAGCAGCAGCGGCGCGGCCTTCCGGTTCAGGGTGTCCGCCGCGGCGCGCAGCCGGTGCGCGTGCTCGACCGGCATCGACAGGGCCAGGCAGCCGACCGAGGCGCCGGCCGTGATCGGGACCGCCGCGCAGACCGTGCCCACGGCGTACTCCTGCAGGTCCAGCATCGGCACGGTTGCCGGCTGGGCGTCCAGCTTGGAGAAGAGGATCCGCTCGTTCACGATCGTCTTCGACGTGAGCCGGGCGATCTTGTGCCGGGACAGGTGGTCGCGCCGCCCGTTCAGGTCCAGCTGCGTGAGCAGGCACTTTCCGACGGCGCTGGCGTGCGCGGCGGAGCGGAAGTCCACCCACTCGTGCACCTTCGGCGTGCGGGGGCTGTCCGCGAACTGCGTGATCCTGACCTCGCCGTCCACGTACCGGCTGATGTAGACGGCCGCGCCGACCGAGTCGCGCAGCCGGTCCAGGGTCTCCTGCAGCTTGTCCGTGAGCGCCTGCTGCCGGTCGATGCCCGAGCCGAGCAGGACGAGGGAGTCCCCTATGGCGTAGGCGCCGTCGGAGACCTGCAGGACATACCCCTCCCGACGCAGCATGAGCAGCATCGGGGCGAGATGGACGGCGGGCAGGCCGGTCTCACGCGCGATCTGCACGTCGGTCACACCACCGGTGTGCCGTGCGATCGTTTCGAGTACGCGTAGTGCGTACTGCACCGAGTGGAACGGCGCGGTCGGCTCGGGCTTCAGCGCCACGGTTTCCCCCTAGCAGGTTGTTACCGCTTGCCCTACCACGATAGCCATCAAGAGGCCCATGTGGAGCGCCTGTTGGGGAGATTGATGGCTCAATCACGTCTCTCTGCCTGGATCTACTCCGCTGGCATATGCCACGGTCACGCGCGCTGTCCCGGTGCGCCGGGAATGCCCGGCCGCCGTTCACGGTTCGAATTCTTCGTACGGACGACACGGCGAGACGGGAGCGACGATGAGTGACACCGGTGGCGCACATGGACAGCACGGCGGGAACGGCGACATCCGGGGTGCCGCACAGGGCCGGGCCACCGTACCGCTCTCGGTCCTGGACCTCGTCACCGTCGGCGCCGGCAGCACCGCCCACGACTCCCTGCGCACCAGCGTGGCCATCGCCCGGCTCGCCGAGTCCCGCGGCTACCACCGCCACTGGGTGGCCGAACACCACTCCATGCCCGGCGTCGCCAGCTCCTCGCCGGCCGTGATCCTGGCCCACCTCGCCGCGCACACCTCCCGCATACGCCTCGGATCGGGCGGCGTCCTGCTGCCCAACCACGCCCCGCTCGCCATCGCCGAACAGTTCGGCACCCTGGAGGCGCTCGCCCCCGGGCGGATCGACCTCGGGCTCGGCCGGGCCCCGGGCACCGACGGCCGCACGGCCGCCGCGCTGCGCGGGACCGGGCGCCTCGACGAGTCCGCGGACGACTTCCCCCGCCAGCTCATGGAGCTCACCCGGTTCCTCGACGACGACTTCCCGGACGGGCACCCGTACGCCCGCGTGCACGCCGTACCGGGCCCCGTCCAGGGCCCCGCCGGACGCCCGCCGCTGTGGCTGCTCGGCTCCTCCGGCTTCAGCGCCCGGCTCGCCGGCGAGCTCGGCCTGCCCTTCGCCTACGCCCACCACTTCTCGGCGGCCGGCACCCTGCCCGCCCTCGACCTCTACCGGCAGAGCTTCCGCCCCTCGGCCGTCCTGGACGCCCCGTACGCCGTCATCGGGGTCTCGGCGCTCGCCGCCGACACCGACGCGGAGGCCCGCGCCCAGGTGCTCACCGGCGCGCTGTCGATGCTGCGGCTGCGCACCGGGCGGCCCGGACTGGTCCCGACGCCGCAGGAGGCGGCGGCGTACCCCTTCTCCCCGGCGGAGCGGGAGTTCGTGGACGGCTGGCTCGCGAACATCGTCCACGGCACCCCCGACGAGGTCCGCACCGGACTGGACGACCTCGCCAAGCGGACGGGCGCGGACGAACTGATGCTGACCGCCAACGCCCACAGCGGCGCGGCCCGGCTGCGTTCGTACGAGCTCGTCGCGGACGCGTACGGCATGCCCGTGCAGCCCCTGGCGGAACGCCCCTGAGGTGGCCCGCCCGCCTACGGACGCAGCCGGATGGTCCGGCGGGCCGAAGGACCGTCCAGCATGGCCGGGTCGACGGTGAGGGCCGGGCGGGGGGCGGGCGGGCTCCACGGGATGGTTTTCCGCTCGGACAGGGCCGAAGCCCACTGCCGCATGTCCGGTCGGGCGCCGTACGGCCCCGCCGCCTGACGCAGCAGCCGTTCCACCGCCGCCCGTTGGGTGTCGTTCAGCGTGCCGGGAACGGGGTGCCACGCATCGGCCGGGCGCAGGTAGGGGTCGCACGCCAGGACCCGCCCCACCAGCAGGGACACCTTGTACCGGTCGCTGTCGAGCGTCGGGTGGCCCGGCGGGGCCAGCGGGTCGTCCCAGTCCGGGGTGTTCGCCTGTGCGAGCACGGGAATGCTGCCGATGCGGCGGGCGCCGTCGCAGTCGATCAGGTGGACCGCGGGCAGGGGGCGCACCGACCACAGCAGGTTGGCGTGGGAGACGTCCCCGAAGACCAGGCCCCAGTCGTGCAGGCGGCCCAGGAGTGCGACACAGGCCCGGGCGAGTTCGAGACGCTGCTCGGGTGTCGGCTGGGGCAGGGACTGGTAGGCGGGTTTCGCCGGGCGCAGGAGGTACTGGATCTCGGCCAGCATGGTCTTCCCGCCGAGGGACTTCCAGGCGAACGCCCCCGGCACCCGGTTCATGAGGAAGCCGATCACCCTGCCGCCCTCCGTCACCCGGCACAGCGGCCAGGCCGCCTGGGCGTCGAGCACCGCCTGCTCGGCGGCGGGAAGGCTCTGCCGCCGCTTCACGAGGGCGTCGAGGGCGTGCGGGTCGGGCCGACCGTTGTAGAACTCCTTGAAGATCAGTCCGGGTTCGTCGGACAGCTCGTGGATGTGTCCCTGGCCGCCGGACGCCAGCCGGTGGCCCAGCCGCAGGGCCCGCAGTTCGACGTCGATGCCGGTGGCCGCGCCGGTACGGGCCGTCACGGCTGCTCCTCCCACACGCAGACGGCGCTGCGGTCGTCGTCGTAGCTCTTGGCCCGGACCTGCGCCTGCCAGAGGAATTCCGTGAGGCCGGGAATCCTTCCGAAGGCCCAGTGCGTGAGGAGGAACTCCTGGACCCTGGGCTCGTTCATCGGGTTGGACAGGCCGTCCGTGCAGATCATCAACAGATCGCCGGGCTCCGCCGTCAGCCACTGGACGACCGCCTTCGGCGACTCGCTCGGAAGCGCCGCCGTCCCGGTGTCGATCACCTCGCCGGAGCCGGACCGGTCCCAGGGCTCCTGCAGGTTCTCCCACACCCCGGAGCGCGCCCGGAAGAGCCCGCCGTCACCGACCCCGAAGTGGACCCGCTCCCGGCGCTCGGGGGCGGTGGGAACCAGCAGGCAGTGCAGGGTCGTGGCGTACATGCCGGGAGCGTCGGGCATGGCGTAGTCGGCGAGCCGTGTGCTGACGTGGGAGACGACCTTGTCCGCCACCTGATGGAGGGCCGTACGGTCACCCGCGCGCAGGGCTCCGGACAGTTCAGCGTGCCACCTGCCGACCGCCACGGAGGCCAGCCGGCAGGCCCGGTGCGCACCGAGGTGCGACTTGGGGGCGGAGCCCACCCCGTCGGCCACGGCCAGGAAGAGGAGCTCGTCCTCGCCCTCGCCGACCTGGGCGAGCAGCATGGCGTCCTGCCGTTGCTCGCCCCGGTAGCGGTGCAGGTCCCCTTTCACCGACGCGCCGCGGACGGTGAGCCGGCCGTAGCGGGCTCCGTCGAGGGCGATGTCGGGAATCACCAGTTCGGTGCGTGCTCCCTCCGGGAGGGGCAGCCGCACCGGGTCGGGGCTGTAGGACGGCGGCCGTGGTCCGACGTACGGGAGGTCGCCGTGGCCCCGCCACGCGTCCGGCTCGGTCGGCCGTGCCGTGTCCGCCGGCGGGGCGACGGGGGCTCCCTCGGCCCCGGGGTCCGGCAGGGCCGGGACTTCCAGGACGGGGGTGTCCGCGCCGCTCGCGGTCGGGTCGGTGCTCTCGCTCATCTGCCGCGCCCTCAGACCGTGTCGAGCGGGATCGAGGTGAAGCCGGGCACCGTGTCCGCCACCTGCAGGTTGGGTCCCTGCCCGCCGGGGGCCATGCCGTTGACGGAACGGACTATCGACTTGGTGAGTGCGGTGGCGAACTCCCGCAGCGCCGCCGCCGGCGAGACGGAGGCGTCTTCCTGGATGAATGCCTTGAAGGTCGCCACTTGGGTGATGGTCGCCCGATCGCAGTCCCCGATGCCGAAGGCGACGATGTGGGGACGGATCCCGGCCGCGGGGCCCGTGAGCGCGGCGTACTCCTGTGCCCAGCTGTCGGTCGGCACGCCGTCGGAGAGGAAGAAGACCACCGGCCGGTACACCTGATGCCCCTCGGCCTTCAGCCGGGCGACGTCCGCTTCCATCGTCAGACGCAGGGTCTCGAAGGCATGGCCGAAGTGCGTCAGCCCGCTGACCTGGAGGGCGGGCAGTCCGGTGAGCTCACTGATGTCGGCCAGCGGCTGGAGCACCCGGGCCTCGCTGGAGAATCCGATCAGACAGAACCGCGTCTTGTCCGAGACGGTCGGGTTGGAGCTGATCTCGTCGTAGAGCTCGGGCAGGGCGCTGTTGATGGCGTTGATGGGTTCACCACCCATGGACCCGGACTCGTCGCAGACCATGTAGAAGGGCAGAAGCTGCACGGATTACTCCCGTTTCGAGGCGCGTCAGGTGGTGGGGGTGAAGAAGTAGATCTCCACTTCGGCGGTGCCGCTGGGGCCGCTCAGGTAGTGGAAGTCCCGGGTGGTGGTCTGGGGGAACATCTCCGGCCGGGCCACGGCCAGCAGTTGGTTCACGGAGTGCGCGTACGCCTGCCCGGCGTCGGCGTTGCCGCCCCGCCCGAAGGTGAGCACGATGGCGGCCTCCCGGCCCTGGTGCCCGGCGGTGGCGGCCCGGATCTGCGCGATGAGGGCCTCCCGACTGTCGGGGCTTCCGCTCACGCTCAGTTCCACGGGCTTCTTCTCCACGGCCCGCGGCCCGGCCTGCTTCACGTCCGCGGTGGCAGCCGGTGTCGGGGCCGGTGCGGGGGCGGCCGAGGCGCGATCCACCGGGTGGTCGGGCTGGCTGCCGAGGGCCACCAGGGCGAAGACCAGCAGCATGTCGGCGAAGAGCCAGCCCGCGATCGCGGCGGGACCGGTGAAGGCGGTCCCCGTTCCGAGTCGCTTCACGAAGCCTGCTTCTTCTGGAAGTCGACGCTCCGCGACTCGTTCGACGGGTTCCCCGGCGGTACGGCGTCCTCCACGGGCAGGTGTACGGTGCCCAGGCCTTGGAGGGTGGTGACCCCGGCCGCGAACTGTGCCGCGCTGCCGCTCACCAGGTCGGCGCCTCGTCTCACGTCCACGGCGACGTCGCTCAGCCGGCTGGCCGATGCGTGCAGGGCGTCCAGTACCTGGCCGGTGACGTCGGCGACGAGCTCCGTACCCGTGGTGAAGCCGCGTTGGGCCACGGAGAGGTCGGCCAGCGCTTCCCCGACGCGTTCGCTCGCCTGCCACAGCTGGCCACCGACCACATCGGCGAGCTTCTCCAGGCCCGCGCCGGTCTCCGCGTTCACCCCGGCGAGCTGCTGCGCGTTCTCGCGGACCACGCCTTCGACGCGTACGCCGATCCGTTGCAGCTCGTCGCCCACGGCCTCCGCGAACTTCTCCAGGCTCGCCCTGGTGTCCGTACCGACCGCATCCACGGTGGCGGCGATCAGCGCCCCCTGTTCGGCGTTCTCGCGGACCACCTTCTCCACCCGCTCCACCGCGTCGGTGAGCGGGGCCACGGAGCGGTCGACCCGGTCGAGCTGGTCGTGCGCGGCCGCGGTGGTCTCGGATATCGACTCCGCCGCCTCGGTCAGCCTGCCGTGGGCGTCGAGGGCCTGGGAGGTCAGCTTGCCGAGCCGCCGGGAGGCCGACGTCAGTTCGGCGGTGAAACGCTGCGGGGAGGAGAGCCGATGGGTGTTCAGCACCAGCTGGATACGGGTCAGCAGCGGGACGAGCGCGTCGAGCAGGTGCTCTCCGCGCAGTTCGGCGGCTGCGGCGCGAGCGGACACCCTGCCCCGCTTGGCGGCGTGCAGTCCGGAGATGAGGAGCAGTCCGGCGATGAGGACGGTCGCGTCGGTGGCGACACTGCCGAATGTCAGCCATCCGGGCAATCTGCCGCCGAATCCGGACTGCCACAGCTGGAGAAAGGGCCGTTCGGCCTGTGCGGGATCACTGCTGATCAGCTCGCCGTAGGCATTGCTGGCCTGTACCAATCCGAACCAGGTGATCAGCAAAGGGAGGAAAACGATGACCCCCAACGCGATTTCGGCGCCTGCCAGCCATTTCGTCCCGCGCTCCGAATCGACCCGCGTCAGGCTCTCCGGACGGGCGTAACCGGCCAGGAGATCCAGCTCCGTCCAGGGGTCGAGGGGTCCGTCGCCGTCCAGGGCGTCGGCCAGGGCCTCCAGTTCCGCCCGGCGTGACGTGAGCTCGGGAGCCGAGGCCACGGAACGCAGCTCGACGGAAAGCACAGTCTGGTCCAGCAATTTCGGGTCGGCCACAGATTCGGCTCTTCCTCGATGTCGTCAGATCACGTGGGGGCAGCACATGTTAGGGGCAGATCTTCCGCCCGGTGACGGTCTGTCCATTCTGTGAAATCAGCTCCGTTCTACTCGCGTTGACCCACCCGAGCGATGCCCGTTCACCTAGCATGACCGCGCGCCCGGCCTTTTTTCGGGATCGCTCCCTGCCCATTCGCCCCGAGTATTGGCGGTCGTCACGTGATGCATCAGCTGCCGGCGGACGAGCCCGTCGCGCGGGGGATAGCCGACTGGCAGGCCGCCGAGGCGAACGCGGTCGACTGGCTGCGCTGGCTGGGGCATCCCCGCGCCACGTCCACCACCGGCGGGGCGGACGGCGGGGTCGACGTCGTGGGCGACGGAGCTTTCGCGCAGGTCAAGTTCTACGGCAAGGCCATCGGGGTGCAGCCCCTGCGCGAGCTGTACGGGGCCCGGGCCGGGAACCCCGGTCGCCTGTACTTCTTCATCAACTCCGGATACAGCCAGCCGGCCCTGACCTACGCCGAGCAAGTCGACATCGCGGCGTTCACGTACTCGGTGGTCACCGGCCGGCTCCACGCCATCAGCTCCACCGCTCGGGCCGTCCACGCCGAGGCGGTGCGGCGGACCGGGCTCCCGCCCGCTCCGGTCCCGCTGCCCCGATCCCCGGCTCCGGCACCCGCGGTCGCCCCGACGGCGGCGCCTTCGACGGCGGCCACGCGGCGCATCATCCCGTTGACCCCTGCGGGCGCCCCGAGGCGGCAGCCCGAGCCGGGCAGCCTGCCGGGACGCGAGATCATCCCGCTCGGCCCGCGGACCGGGCCCGCCCGTCCGGCGGGCACCGGCGAGCCCTCCGAGCACCCCCCGCGCCGCATCATCCCGCTGCGGCCTTAGCGCCCCGGGCTGTTGGGGCGTGCACCGGGGTGCCGCCGCCGGGCCGCGAGCGAAGCAGCGGGGATGCAAACAGGAGGGTCGACTTCCGTATCGAGCATGCGAACGGGGTTTGGCTGGTTTGTTGACGAAACCTTGCGGGGGGATGTCTGAAGGCAGCCTTAAACCGCTCGTCACCCGGGGTGGCGAGCGGTTTCTGATGTGCGCTCAACTCTCTGACTTGGGGAAATAGCGCGGGAGTGGTCTAGTCCTTCTTTGGTCCGAACCATTGACGCGGGGCTGGAGTGATCGCTATCACTTCTCTCACCTGAACTTCTTGCTCTCTCCTCCCACCCCCACGGAGCGGTTCATGCACATCCGTAAACCCCTCATCGCAGCCGCCGCCACGGCCGCGCTGGCAGCCGGAGCGCTTGCCTCCTTCGCGGGACTCGGCACGGCCCAGGCCGCCGGCGCCGGCACCACCGCCGCGGCGGGCGGCGTCCGCATCGCCTACTACGACCAGTGGAGCGTGTACGGGAACGCCTTCTACCCCAAGCACCTCGACACCCGTGGCATAGCGGGCAAGCTGGACGTCATCAACTACTCGTTCGGCAACATCCACCCCACCGACCTCACCTGTTTCGAGGCGAACAAGGCGGCGGGCGACGACAACAACCCCAACGCCGGTGACGGGGCGGGCGACTCGTACGCCGACTACCAGAAGTCCTTCAGCGCCGCGGACAGCGTCAGCGGGGCCGCCGACAAGTGGGACCAGCCGATCGTCGGCGTCTTCAACCAGTTCAAGCAGCTGAAGGCCAAGTACCCCCACCTGAAGATCAACATCTCGATCGGCGGCTGGACCTACTCGAAGTACTTCAGCGACGCGGCGAAGACCGACGCCTCCCGCAAGAAGCTCGTGTCCTCCTGCATCGACCAGTACATCAAGGGCAACCTGCCGGTCGAGGGCGGCTACGGCGGCCAGGGCGTCGCGGCCGGCATCTTCGACGGCATCGACATCGACTGGGAGTACCCGGGCTCCTCGGGCGGCCACCTCGGCAACCACTACGCCCCCGAGGACAAGCAGAACTTCACGCTCCTGCTCAAGGAGTTCCGCACCCAGCTCGACGCCTACGGCGCGGCCAACGGCGGCAAGAAGTACCTCCTGACCTCCGCCCTCCCGGCCGGCCAGGACAAGATCAAGTACATCGAGACGGACAAGATCGGCGCGTACCTCGACTACGCCAACATCATGACGTACGACATGCACGGCGCCTGGGACGGCGACGGGCCGACGTACCACCAGTCCCCGCTGTACTCCGGCGCCAACGACCCGACCGACCCGATCGCGCCGGGCACCCAGAAGTACAGCATCGACAACGCCATCGACTCCTGGATCGACGGCAACCCGGCCTACGGCATCACCGGCGGCTTCCCCGCCAACAAGCTGACCCTGGGCTACGAGTTCTACTACCGCGGCTGGAAGGGCGTCCCCGCCGGGACCACCAACGGCCTCGCCCAGTCCGCCACCGGCGCCTCGGGCGCCCGGCCCACCAGCCAGCAGGCCGGCATCGCCAACTACAAGGAGCTCGGCGGCCTCGTCGACAACCCGGCGACCACCTTCTGGGACGACCAGGCCAAGGCCTCGTACTTCTACAAGGACGGCGAGTTCTTCACCGGTCTGAACCAGAAGTCCATCCAGGCCCGGGTCGACTACGGCAAGCAGCGCGGTCTGGCCGGAGCGATGATGTACTCCCTCCTCGGCCTGGACAACAACACCACGCTGCTGAACCAGATCTCGGACGCGCTCGGCTCCGCCACGGTCCCGCCGACCACGCCTCCGACCACGCCTCCGACCACTCCGCCCACGACGCCGCCGACCACGCCGCCGACGACCCCGCCGACCACGGGCTGCGGTTCGACCCCGGCGTACGTCGCGGGCACCATCTACACCGCCGGCAACGAGGTCTCCCACAACGGCCGCAAGTACAAGGCCCAGTGGTGGACGCAGAACGAGACGCCGGGCACCACCGGTGAATGGGGTGTCTGGAAGGACCTCGGCGCCTGCTGATCTCCCCCCACCCCGCGCCGAGCGACGCCTCCGCCCTGTCCCCTCTCCGGGGGCGGGGCGGAGGTGTGTGTGACATGGTTGCCGGATTCCGAACACCTCACCGTGTCGACGCCACTACGCTCGGCGACAAGTTCATTTCCCGCTTGGGGGTGCCGTCTCATGGTCCAGGCCCGTGAAATCGATCCCAGTGCCTCGCCGCTGGACTACTACAGCTACGAGTTGCGCCGACTGAGGGGGGAGGCGGGGCTCAAGCAGGCGCAGCTGGGCAGCATCATCTTCTGCACAGGTTCCCTGATCGGCATGATCGAGAACGGCAAGCGGGTGCCGACCCGTGACTTCTCGGAACGGGTGGACGCGGCGCTGGGCACAGGCGGTGTGTTCTCCCGCCTGGTGGGTCTGGTCCTGCGGAGCCAGCTACCGGCGTGGTTTCAGGCCTATGCGGAGATGGAGGCCAGGGCGACGCACATCTCCTCGTTCCAGCCTCAGCTGGTCTACGGGCTCCTGCAGACCGAGGCATACGCGCGAGCGGTCCTCAAGGCGGGGTGGGGGGAGAAGCTCGACGAGGCGGTCGCTGCCAGGATGGAGCGCCAGCGCATCCTGACCCGGGAACGCCCGCCGCTCGTCTGGGTGGTGCTGGACGAAGCGGTGCTGCACCGGCCGTTCGGCGGCCGCGAAATAATGCGGGACCAGCTGAGCCACCTGCTGAACTTCCGGGATTCCCGCGAGATGCGGATCCAGATCCTTCCCTTCAGCGCCGGCCATCACCCGGCCACGGTCGGGGCGTTCAACGTTCTCCGGTTCGAAGGTGACCCGGATATCGTCTACGCCGAGAGCTACGGTTCGGCTCATGTGACAGCGAATCCCGAGACGGCCAGCGACTGTGCACATCGCTACGACCATTTGCAGGCCGCAGCGCTCTCTCTGGAGGAATCGGCGGCTCTGATCGCCCGTGTACGGGAGGAACGTTATGGAGACCATGCAGGACCTGGCGGGCGTGCAGTGGCGTAAGTCCAGCTACAGCGGCGGGACCGGCGGTGACTGCGTCGAGTGTGCCCCCCTCGGCGGAGCCGCATGGCGCGGGGTCTCGTGCAGCGGAACCACCGGAGGAGACGGCCTCGTCGCGGTCCGGGACTCCAAGAACCCCGACGGGCCGGTCTTCACGGTCACGGCAACGGCGTTCGTCACGTTCGTGCGGAGCCTCTGACCGGCGGAGCCCCCGTCAGAGCCAGCCCTGCTGCGCCGCCTTGAGGCCGGCTTCGAAGCGGCTCGTCGCGTGCAGGCGTTCCATGAGCGCGGACATCTGCCGTCGTACGGTGCGCAGGGACACCCCGAGCCGCTTGGCGGCGGCCTCGTCCGTCATGCCCGAGGCCAGGAGCTTCAGCAGTTCGAGCTCGGTCGCGGTGGGCCGGGCGTCGCTGGGGCGGGGGCGGTCCGCGCCGAGCGGTACGGCCGAGTTCCACGTCTGCTCGAACAGGGTGGTCAGCGAGGCCACGATCCCGGGGGCGCTGGTGCACAGGGCGCCCAGCCGGGAGTGGTCCGGGTCGATCGGGACGACCGCCACCGTACGGTCGAACACCAGGAGGCGCGGCGGCAGGAGCGGACTCGTCCGCACCTGGCCGCCCTGCTCGGTCAGCCACCGCGCATAGGCCAGGGTCGTCGGGTCGTTGCGCGCGCTGTCCTGGTAGACCGAGCGCATCTCGATGCCGCGGGCCAGCACGCCCTGGTCCAGCGGCCGGGAGGCCTCCAGGCTCGCTTCGGACAGGGCGCCGCCCGGCAGGATCGCCAGGCACTCCCGGGTCAGTCCGTGCGCGAGCTGCTCCAGGCGGCCCTGGATGGCGTCCATGCCCACGAGCCGTTCCGCGCCGTCGACCTCGGTGTTCGGGCTGAGTTCCGCGAACTCGGAGACCACCTGCGCCGCGGCCGCCTTGCTGCGGGCCAACTCCTGCTGCTGCCGGGCCAGTTCCTCCTCCTGGCGGCGCAGCAGCAGCTCCAGACCCAGTTCGGGTCGCACCGCGCGCAGTCCGCCCGGGCAGTCCCGTGACGGTCTGAGCAGGTCGAGGTCGACGAGCCGGTCCAGGCCGTCGCGGACCTGGGTCTCCGTGAGGCCGAGGCGGGCGCTGAGCTCGGCGATGCCTCCCGAAGGGTCGGCCAGCATGCCCCGGTACACGGCTTCCACGTCGGCTCCGAGCCCCAGCGTCTGCAGCATCTCCCAGCCCCCCGGCTGTAGTCGGGCCGCCCCCGGCGAGCGTCGCCTCCGCGATCGTAGGCGAAGTCTGGCACCAAGGTGCCAGGCCTGTTGGTGACAGCCGGAACCTCTTCTTCGCCGGGCCACGGGCCAGCAACATGGTGGTCACCGGGACGGCGGGGACGAAACTCCCCGACTCAGGCCAGAGCCGCAAGGACGATCCGGGTCAGCGCGCAGCACACCGCACCGAACGCATCGATTCCGAGCCTGTGACCTGGGGGAACCATGTCCCGCACCGCCCGCACCGCCCGCACCGCCCGCACCGCCGCTGTCGCCGCCGTCCTCACCGCCCTGTGCTTCGGCGCGGTCACCACCGCCTCGGTGACCGCCGCCGCCGAGAACCACCGCGTCAGCGCCTCCGCCGACGGCAGCATCAACTGGGACACGGCGCCCGCGTCCGTCGAGGACAGCCTCCCCTGGGACTAGCCGGGATGCGCGTCGTCCGAGCCTCACTCTCAGGGCCTCGTACCGATCCGGACCAGGAGGGCGTGCTCGCGCTCGTCTCCGATCTGATCTGGGCCCACACGCCCGCCGCCCACGGACTCGAACACCTGCGGACCAGAGCCGCAGCCGACGGCGTGGACGTCTACCTCTTCCTGCGGGCCGCCTCCGAAGCCGCGGCCCTCACCCAGGCCCACGCCATCCTCGACGGCGCCCGCGCCCCGCTGCGGGCGCACGGCTACCGCCCCGCCGAGCCGCGCCGCGAACGTCCCTCAGGAGAACGCAGTGACCACCACCCTCCGTCAGGCTGCCCGTAAGAGCGCGGTGGCCGCACTCTCCACCGCCCTCGGCGCCGGACTGCTCACCGCCGCGGCCGTCGCCGCCGCCCCGGCCGCCGAGGCCGCGACCACGTGCGGCGGCACCGCCTCGATCTACGGCGTCCTTCCCGACGGCCGCCTCACCTTCAGCACCATCACCCCGGCCACCGGTGCGTTGAAGAAGGTGCGGGTCGGAGCGGACCTCGGGTTCGAGCCCAAGGCGATGGCCACCCTCAACTTCAACACGGTGCTGGTGACCTCGACGACGGGCGCGCTCTACCGCCTCGACGTCCTCACCAACAACGAGTCCCTCGTCCTGGAACGCCCGCCCGTCAAGATCTTCGACAGCGGCTGGACCCACGACAAGCTCACCTACGACGGACACGGCCACCTGTACGGCACGGCGGGCGGGGTCCTGCTCCAGTACCTGGTCTCCCAGCCCAAGCCGACCGGCTCGGCGCACATCGGCCAGCGCAAGGAGATCGGCAGCGGCTTCGTCCTGAAGACCCTCACGGCCGCCGGAGACGACCGGCTGCTCGCCACCACGGCGGCCGGCGCACTCTACTCCTACAAGATCAACAGCGCCGGCACCTGGGACCGGGACGACCTCAAGGCCTCCGGCTGGTCCGGCTTCGACCAGGTCGTATCACCCGGCGGCGGCCTCTACTACGGCCGGATCGAGACCACGGGCGCCATGTACTGGTACAAGGACGCCAACCCGGCCGACGGCAGCGGCGCCGACATCGCCTACCACAACGACACCCCCGTCAACACCGGCGGTTGGACGCAGCAGCTGCTCTCCGCCCAGCCGGAGACGTTCACCTGCACCACCACCGCCGACCCGCTCGACGGCCGCGACATACCCGCCGTGAAGGCGGCCGGCCGCGACCTGATGAACCAGCACGACGGCGGCGCCTGGAACAGCACCGCCCAGTGGAACTGCCTGGAGCAGCTCTGGGACCGGGAGAGCGGCTGGCGCTACTGGGCCGACAACCCGAACTCCACGGCGTACGGCATCCCCCAGGCCCTGCCCGGTTCGAAGATGGACGCCTTCGGCGACGACTGGCGCACCAACCCGGTCACCCAGATCAAGTGGGGCCTGTCCTACATCGACGGCCAGTACGGCACGCCCTGCGGCGCCTGGACCCACTTCCTGAACAACAACTGGTACTGAGCGGCCCCCGCGTCACGCCCGCTCCCCTCTTCTCCCTCCCCTCACTTCCCCGGCCCGACGCGCGTACGTCAGGGCTGCCCAGAATCCGGAGACACCCATGTCCTCGTCGTCCCTCAAGCGCCGCTTCGCCGCCACCCTGGCCGTCGCCGCCACCACCCTCGGCATGGTCACCCTCAGCTCGACGGCCCCGGCCCAGGCCGCCGCGATCTGCGGCGGCAACGTGTCGGTCTACGGAATCCTCCCGGACGGACGCCTCACCTACACGGCGATAGCACCCAACACCGGCGACCGCGTCAAGACCCTGATCGGCGCGGACCTCGGCTTCACGCCCAAGGCGATGGCCACCCTCAACTTCAACACCGTCCTGGTGACCTCGACGGCCGGCGAGCTGTACCGCGTCGACATCCAGACCAACGACAGCGCCCTGGCCCTGGCCGGTGTCACCAAGATCTGGGACAGCGGCTGGACCTTCGACAAGCTGACCTACGACGGCGCCGGTCACCTCTACGGCACGGTCGGCGGCGAGCTCCACCGCTACAACGTCTCCCAGGCCAAGCCCAGCGGTCCCGCCCACATCGCCAAGCACGCCGTGATCGACACGGGCTTCGTCCTGAAGACGCTGGCCGCCGCCGGCGACGACGTCCTGATCGCCAGCACCGCCGACGGCCGCCTGCTCTCGTACCAGATCAACGGCGTCGGGGACTGGGAGAGCTCGGTGCTCAAGAGCTCCGGCTGGTCGGCGGTCGACAACCTCGTCTCGCCCGGCGGCGGCCTCTACTACGGCCGTACGAACGGCGGGATGTACTGGTACCACGACGCCGACCCCACCGACGGCAAGGGCGACGACATCGCCTACCACCCCGCCGACCCGGTCGACGCGAGCGGCTGGACCCAGAGCCTGCTCTCCGCCTTCGCGGGCGACTGCACCTACCAGCCGCCGGCGCCCCCCACCCCCACCCCCTCCACCAGGGGCGGACAGATCGCCCGCAGCGAGATCATGAGCCGCGCCGCGAACTGGCTGAGCCGTGACATCCCCTACAACCAGGGCGCGTACGCCTCCGACCCGGACGGCGACCACACCTACCGCACCGACTGCTCCGGCTTCGTCTCCATGGTCTGGCACGCCGGTACCAGCTACACGACGCAGAGCCTGCCGGGCGCCGCCGCCACCATCTCCAAGTCCGACCTCCAGCCCGGTGACGCGCTGAACACCCTGGACGGGCACGTGGTGCTCTTCGAGAAGTGGGTCGACAAGGCCGCGGGCAAGTTCTCGTACATCCACGAGGCCAACACCAACGACGACATGATGCGCGGTCAGGACTACCTCAACGGAGGCAGCGACGGACGCATCGCCGGCCACGCCGCCTCCGGCTACGTCGCCCTGCGCTACGACCACGTCGTCAACGGCTAGCCCCCGCGCGGGCGCAGGCCGGACCACCCCGCGGGGCGGTCCGGCCTTCGCCGCGGGTCCGGCCGGCGCTCATTCGGCCCCGCGGATCACGGCCTTGCCGCGGGCCCGTCGGGCTGCGCTCCGGCCGCCTCGGCGGCGGCCGAGGCGGCCGCGGACGCCGCGGAGGCCGCGGTCTGGCGCCCGATCATGCCGGCGATCACGTCCGGGGCCACCGCGCGCGAGAACAGCCAGCCCTGCCCGGTGTCGCAGCCGACGCGGCGCAGCCGGGCCGCCTGCCCGGCGGTCTCCACGCACTCCGCGGTCACCGTCAGGCCCAGCCGGTGGGCGAGCTGGACCAGGGCCTCGACGATGGTCTCGTCGGCCGGGTTCGGGTGCGTGCCCTCGTCGTAGCGGAAGCCCCGCACGAAGGAGCCGTCCAGCTTCAGCACCGAGACCGGCAGCCGGCTGAGGTAGGCGAGGTTCGAGTACCCGGTGCCGAAGTCGTCGATCGCGATCCGCACGCCCATGTCGCTGAGGGCCTGGAGCGCCTGCAGCGGCCGGCCCGCCGAGCCCATGACGGCCGACTCGGTCAGCTCCAGCTGGAGCAGCTGCGGGGCCAGGCCCGTCTCGGCCAGGATCTCCGCGACGTCCCCGACCAGGTCGGAGTCCCACACCTGGCGCACGGCCACGTTGACCGACACGAAGACCGGTGCGTCGCTGGGCTGCTCGATCTGCCAGCGCCGGGCCTGCCGGCAGGCCGTCCGCAGGACCCACTGCCCCAACTGGACGATGGAACCGTCCTCTTCCGCAATTCCGATGAACCGATTCGGCGTCAGCGTCCCGAACTGCGGATGGTTCCAGCGCACCAGGGCCTCGACCCCGCGCACCACTCCGCTCTCCAGGTCGACCAGCGGCTGGTACTCCAGCGCGAACTCCCCGCGCTCCACCGCCGGCCGCAGCGTCGAGGACAGCGCCTGCCGGGTCATGCGGTGCGCGTTGCGCTCCGGGTCGAAGAGGGTCCAGCGGGCCTTGCCGTCGGCCTTGGCCCAGTACAGGGTCGTGTCGGCGGCCTGCATCAGCCCGGTCGCCGAGGTGCCGGCCGTGGCCCGCTCCACCACCCCGATCGACGCGGAGACCGACAGCCGCTGCCCGGCCAGGTCGAACGGCTCCTGTACGGCGGCCAGTACGCTCCGCGCCAGGTCCGCGAGCTGCTCGGTGCCGGTGGAGTCCTCGACCAGCAGGGCGAACTCGTCGCCGCCGAGCCGCGCCACCAGGTGCCCGCCGGTGCGCCCGTACCCCGACTGGTCGGCGCACTGGGTCAGCCGGGCCGCCACGGCGGTCAGCAGCCGGTCGCCGACGCGGTGGCCGAGGGTGTCGTTGACCGCCTTGAACCCGTCGAGGTCCAGGTAGCACAGCCCGATCCGGCCGGTGCCCCCGTGGTCGTACGAGGAGGCCTCCAGGGCGGCGGAGAGCCGCTCGAAGAACAGCGCCCGGTTGGGCAGCCGGGTGACCGGGTCGTGCATCTGCAGGTGCCGGAGCCGGGCCTGGAGGTCGCGGCGGTCGCTGATGTCGGAGACGGACAG
This sequence comes from Streptomyces sp. NPDC005533, assembly GCF_042871845.1. NCBI lineage: Bacteria > Bacillati > Actinomycetota > Actinomycetes > Kitasatosporales > Streptomycetaceae > Streptomyces > Streptomyces sp. NPDC005533. The sequence continues at coordinate 175,013 of NZ_JBIAJH010000008.1, forward strand.
CAGGACGTCCCCGGTCCCGGGTACGGGCCCCAGGGTGACCTCGGTCCACAGCGAGTGCCCGTCGGGGTGCTTCAGGCGGCGGGTGCAGCGCAGCCGGGCCTGCCGGCCGCGGAGCACCTCCTGGTACGCGGCCCAGGTGCGGGCCTCCGCGGCCAGGTCCACCAGGTCCGCGGCGCACTGGTGGACGAGCGCGTGCGGCTCGCTGCCCAACAGCCCGGCGAAGGCCTCGTTGGCGGCGACCACGTAGCCCTCGCGGTCCACGACCGCCATGGCGAGGTGGGCCGCGTTGAAGGCGGCCCGGTAGTCGCGCCGCTCCGACTCGCCGGCGCGCGAGGGCACCGCCGACGCTGACGGCACTGCCAAGTGACGCTCCGTAATGGCCGATCGGATGCTGTCGGCCGCCGAACCGGTTCCCTCTGAGGTTCCGCTCACCGTTGGCTCCCGCAGTGTTCGTGAGTGTCCGTGCAGGAAAGTGTGCCGATCATAGAGGCTGCCGGGAGGCCCTATCCAGCGGCGTCGCCGCGCGAGCCCCCGGAGTTCGGCGTGATGACGGATTGCCGGACCAAGATCGCTTGATCGTTTCTGCGCGGCTGTGAACATGCGGAGGCTTTGGCTGATCTCGGGTGATCGGTCGTGACGTTCTGTAGGCAGGTGCGTGAAGTCCGGGGGTCACCGACTTGCCTCATTGCTCACTCGTGTGGGGCAGCGGAACAGGGCATTAGTAAGACAATCGCCTCAAGGTGGCTAAACAGGTACGAATCCACCACCGGAGGTCGATGTGGCGCGACAGCAGACACCCGGGGGAGTGGACCGTTCCCGCATCCGAAGTACCGCCGCGGCGCTCACCTCCCTCACCGCTCTCGCCGCCATGTCGCTCGTCGCGGGCCCCGCGGTGGCCGACTCCGGCGCCGGTCCCTGCGCGCTGACCCGGACGGGCGCGCACCACTCGCTGGGCCTGGACAGCTGGAACGGCGCCTACCCCAAGCCCGAGCGCACGCTCGATGCGGTCATGGTCTTCCTCTCCTTCCCCGACCACCGCACCACCGTCACGACCACGGAGCTCGCCCGCGACCACTTCCCCGCCACCAGCGAGTTCTTCGAGCAGGCCTCGTACGGCCGGTTCCGGCTCGCCCCGCACCCGCAGAAGCAGTGGATCCGGATGCCCAAGCCGTCCACCGCGTACGGGATAAGGCGGGACTGGGCCGCCGAGGACCGGGCCGCCTACCTGCGGGACGCGGTCAGGGCGGCCGACGCCGAGGTGGACTTCGCCAAGTACGACATCGTCTACTTCGTCGCCGACCCGGACGCGCCCGGAGTGGACTCCGACGCCACCAAGGTCGTCAACTTCGACCGCCCGATCGTCGCGGACGGCACCGAACTGCGGCGGATCGTCACCGTCTTCGAACGCCACCCGCCCGACCGCAACGTCCTCGCCCACGAGACCGGCCACGTCTTCGACCTCCCCGACCTCTACCACCGGCCCACGGACGGCAAGGGCGACTGGGACACGTACGTCGGCGACTGGGACGTCATGGGCAGTCAGTTCGGGATGGCCCCGGACCTCTTCGCCTGGCACAAGTGGAAGCTGGGCTGGCTGGACGCCTCCCAGGTGGACTGCGTGCAGTCCGGCTCCTCCATGCACACGCTCCAGCCGCTGGCGCAGGCCCCGCCGAGCGGCGGCACGGGCGGGACCCGGCTCGCGGTGATCCGTACGGGCCCCGGCAGCGCCATCGCCGTCGAGGCGCGGGGCTCCGCCGGCAACGACGGGGACACCTGCACGGAAGGGGTCCTCGTCTACCGGGTGCGCAACGAGGCGGCGTCCGGCGGCGGCCCCATCGAGGTCATGGACGCGCATCCGGACACGGAGGCGTGCTGGGACCGTTCGGTGTACCCGCCGCTGGCGGACGCGCCGCTGGAGGTCGGCGAGACGTACACCGTGCCGGGGGAGCGGATCACCATCAAGGTGGCGGACCGGACCCGGTCGGGCGCCTACACGGTGAAGATCACGACGTGACCCGGGCACGACGAAGAAGGCCCCCACTCGCGTGGGGGCCTTCTTCTCGTCTGTGCGCCGCCAGGGACTCGAACCCCGGACCCGCTGATTAAGAGTCAGCTGCTCTAACCAACTGAGCTAGCGGCGCTTGCTGACGAGGAAGACATTAGCAGGAGGATCCGCGGAACGAAAAATCGATATCCCCAGGTCCGGTCGGTGCGGGGCTGCGGGCCGCCCGGACGAAGGCCCAGAGCAGGGCCTCGGGCCCGGGGAGCCACGGCGTCCGCGCGTCGGGGGCGACCAGCCACCGGGAGGAGCCGGGGGCGGCGGCCAGCGGCGGCACGGTCACGGCGTCGCCGGGGCCGTGGCACAGGGGCACCGGAACGGTACGGGCACCTCCCCGTTCCTCCCACGCCAGCAGGGCGGGAAGCCGGTGCGCGGTGCCGGGGGCGGCGAAGAGGAGCATCCGGCCGCGGTGCACGGCGACGGGCCCGGAGCCGGGCCCCTCGGCCCGGAGCAGGTCCAGGACGCGGCGGCCGAGGACGAGCGGGACGTTGACGACGTCGAAGGCGCTCCCGCAGGGCAGCGTGGCGGGCAGGCCGGGCCGGGCCTCCCAGAGCGCGAGGGTGCTCCGGGGGTCGGCGCAGGCGGAGGCGAGCCAGGCGGCGCCCTGCGGGGTGACGCGGGTGGTGGCGGGCGCGGACCGTTCGGTGGGGGCGGGGCAACCGGGAGCCGTCGTCAGCGTCGTCATATGCCAAGGTCTACCCGCCGTAGCGGACCGGTTTCCGGGAGTTACCGGAAACCGGGACGCGCGGGGGGCTGCTGCGGTATGTTGCGCCCCGCATATGCCATCCGGGTGGGCCGGGGGGAGGCCCGTGCGGCGGGTCGGCCCGGCCCTGCGACGGCGTAGCCACTGCGGCGTGCCGGCTACGGCGTGCCGGCTACGGCGTGCCGGCTCCGCGCTGGAGGCTCTCGCCGAACTCGATCATCTTGAGGGCGTAGTCCTCGGTCCACTCCGCCTGCTCGGCGATCACCGCGGGCGAGAGCCGGTCGAAGCGCCGCGGATCCGCCAGCTGGGCCGCCGCCAGCGCCTGGAACTCCACGGCCCGGTCCTGTGCCGCCCGGAAGGCGAGGGCCAGCTCGGTCGCCCGGGTCAGCAGCTCCCGGGGGTCCTCGATCGACTCCAGGTCGAAGAAGTGCTCCGGATCCCCCGCGGCCTCCGAGGGCTCGAAGAGCAGAGGCGCCGGCCGCAGCCGCCGCTCGGTCCGCTCGGGCTCTGCCATCCGTGTCCTCCTGCTGCGCGTGCGAAATGCTTCCGGGCCACCGTCCATTGTCCAACGCCGCGCAAGACCCCACGCGATGGGCTGGAACACCTGTACGGCCGGCGAGGCGCACGAGCAGACCGACCGCCTCAGGGGCGGGGGAGTCGCACGGACGAGCGGTCGCGGCGGCTCGGGTCGTACGCGCACGCCGCGTACGACCCCCGCCTCGTCGGGAGCCCGCTCAGACCGTGACGGACTCCGCGGCGCGGCGCGCGGCCAGCTCGGCCACGTCGTCCAGTACGCCGGCCAGCTCGCCGACGAGCGCCTCGGGGGCCTCGAAGCCCTCGGGTCCGATCAGCTTGGGGATGCCCGGGACCGCGACGGACCGCTCGGCGGGCAGCATGCCGAGGCGGGTGAGCACCGGCAGCAGCATCTCGGCGGCCGGGACGCCCCCGGTGGGGCCGGCGCTGTAGCTGACGATGCCGACCGGCTTGCCCTTCCACTCGTTGTAGAGGAAGTCGATGGCGTTCTTGAAGGGGGCGGAGAAGCCGCCGTTGTACATCGGCAGGACGAAGAGGAAGGCGTCGGCCGAGTCGACCAGGGCGCTCCAGTCGCGGGTGTGCTGGTGGGCGTAGTTGCCCGTCGAGGCGTATTCGGGTTCGTCGAGGAAGGGCAGCGCGATCTCGGCGAGGTCGACGGGGGTGACCTCGAAGCCGCCGCGGTCGCGGGCCTGCTCGGTGACCCAGCGGGCGAGGGGGCGGCCGGAGGAGGTCGGGCGGGTGGCGGCGGAGACGACGTGCAGGCGGGTCATGGAAGGGGCTCCCGGTCGGTGCGGTTGTTGATGTGTCACCTATAGAACCCGCAAGGTGCATGACATGTCAACGAGATAGATGATGTGTCACCGACCTGGCTAAAGTGGAAGACATGACCCCCGCATCCGAGCCGCCCCGCTGGCTCACGGAGCCCGAACAGGCCGCCTGGTACGCCTGGCGACGGATGTTCCCGCTGGTCGACGCGGAGATCGCGCGCGACCTCAGCCAGGACAGCGGGCTCTCCGAGGCCGACTACGACGTCCTGTCGGTGCTCGGCTCCACGGACGGCCACCGCATGCGGATCACGGCGCTGGCCGAGCTGATGCAGTGGTCCCGCAGCCGGCTGTCCCACCAGCTCACCCGCATGGAGAAGCGCGGCACCGTCCGCCGCGAGGAGGTGGCCACGGACGGCCGGGGCGCGGAGGTCGTCCTCACCGGCACGGGCGTGGCCACCATCACGGCGGCGGCCCCCCTGCACGTGGAGTCCGTCCGCCGCCACCTGATCGACATCCTGACCCCGGCCCAGCTGCGCACCCTCGCCGAAGTCGGCGAACTCCTGCGCGAACGCAAGGGCGTCCGGCGCAAACCCTGAGCCGCAGCCGGCGGGCCCGGCCTCCCCTACGGGCGCCAGGGGACGCGGTGTTCTGCCAGGTGGGCCAGGACCGAGTGGTTGGCTTCCCAGCCGTCCGGGAACTTCACCGTCACGCCCAGTTGGACCGGTTCCGTCGAGGGGTGGTCGTCCAGCAGTTCCGCTATGCCCGCCCGGGCCACCACCACGCACGCGTGCCGGTGCCGGGAGGCCAGGACGCACAGGCGGCCCGTCTCCAGGTGGAAGGCCGTCGCGTCCGGGCGCCCCGACAAGGGGTGGAGGACCACCGTGAGGTCGTACTCGCGGCCCTGGAGGCGGTTCGCGGTGTCCACCGTGACCCCCGTGACCCCGAGCGCGGCCAGCGCCGCGCGGACGGCGGCCGCCTGGTCGCGGTGGGCGGTGCCGACCGCGATCCGGTCCGCCGTCAGCGGGGACGGGCCCTCGGACCGCTCGTCGGAGGTCACCGCCCCGCGGTCCAGGGCGCGGCGCACCACCAGCGCCACCGCCCCGACCGCCTCCGGGTCGGTGCGGGGGGTGTGCCGCGCGGGCAGCTCCAGCAGGCCCCAGCCCGCCTCCGCGGCCTCGTCCAGCACCCGGTCCGGGCCCGACCCGTCCGAGGGGACCCCGTACGACAGCCGCCGCTCGCCCCGCCCCGTACCGCTACGGAACTGCGTGTACGGGTAGAACGCGCGGGAGACCAGCGGCGCAGCCGTCGCCGGGAGCCGCCAGGACACCGGCAGCCGGTGCTGCGGCAGCTGCGGGTTGTGCGCCAGCAGGGTGCTCACCGCCGAGGCGGAGGGGTCGTAGGACAGGCCCGCCCACTGCTCCGCGCCGACCACGCTGAAGGGGTCCAGCTGCCCCGGGTCGCCCACGAACAGTGCCCGCTCGAACAGCCCGGCCACGGCCAGCAGCGCGTCCGAGCGCATCTGGTACGCCTCGTCGACGATGGCGTGCTGCCAGGGCTCGACGTCCTTGACGAAAGCCCACTTCGCCGCCGTGGAGATGGTGATCGGCAGCTCCAGCAGGTCCTTCGGCTTGGCCGACAGGGTGACCGAGGGCAGTTCGCGCAGCGCCGGATCGTAGGCGTCGCCCTCGCTGCTGTGCAGCCGGCCCACCTTCAGCTCCGGGTCCTTGTCGGCGAGCCGCAGCACCAGGTCGTCGACCTGCGCGTTCGTCTGCGCCACCACCATCAGTCGGCGCCCGGCCGCGGCCAGCTCCCGGGCCGCCCGCACCACGAGCGTGGACTTGCCGGCCCCGGGCGGGGAGTCGACGACCACGCCCCGCTCGACCCCGTGCAGGGTGTCGCGCAGGATCGCGGCGGTCGCCTCGGCCGCCGCGGCCCCGGGATCGAAGGATGCGCTCGCGGTCACAGCAGGTCCTCGTCGGTCACGGCGTCGGGCAGGGGGACGGCGCTCAGGTGCCCCGGCGGCCCGCCGTGGGTCCACGGGGTCTGCTCCGGATCCGGGAGCTTCGGGCCGCCGCGCGCGTCGTGCTCGAAGAGCGTCCAGCAGACCCGGTCACCCTTCTCCGGGACGGACCCGGGCTCCGGGTCCCGGCCGCGGCCCATCTTGTCGAGGAGCCGCAGCACCAGCCGCCCGTCCTCCTCGAAGCGTACGAACTGCGCGCTCTGCGGGCGACCGTCCAGCGAACGGAACACCTTCCCGCCGCCCCCGTCGGCGAGCTGCGGCCGGTCCTCGGTGGCCACCGTCACCAGCGGGCGCGGGCTCGGCCGCTTCGACTCCGTCCACTCCATCACCACCTCGGTGACCTCGCCGGCGAACGCCTCGCCCGCGAGGCGCCGGCCCGCCATGACGAGGGGGTCGTCCAGCGCCTCCTGCGCGTCGAGCCGCACCTGCTCGGTCTCCCGCGTGGCCAGCTTCTGGGCGGCCGTCACCGCGTCGTCGCGGCGGGGCTGCGGCGGCTCGCCCGCCCGTACGCGGTCCCGGTGGCCGGTGTACGACCAGCGGTCGCGCGTCCAGCGCTCCTCCGCGCGCTCGCCCGGCGGCAGGGAGCGCAGCAGGTCGATGGCCTCCCACGTCGCCCGCCAGGTGGGCGACATCTGGTCCACGACCAGCCGGCGCACGGCCTCCTCGGCCTTCCGCACCTCTGCGGTCCTCCGCACCCCGCTGTCCGCGTCCCTGTCCCCGGCCCCGGCCCCGGCCGCCAGGGCCGAGCGCGCCGCGTCGTACCGGGCGATGGCCGGGGCCAGCAGCTTGTTGTCGAAGGCCGGGTCGGTCGCCGGACCGGCCGGCGGGCACAGCAGCCGGCCCTCCGCGTCACGGCCCAGCTCCGCCCGCAGCGCCGCCTCGGCCCCCGAGAGGCCCTCCGGCGGATCGATCCAGCCCAGCAGGGCGCCCAGGTGCTGGTCCTCCAGGTTGCTCTGCCCGGTCGCCCAGTGCCGCCCCAGCAGATCCGTCGCCGACAGCAGCATCGAGGAACCGGGCACCCGCGAGCGCTCGGCGAGGTGCGTGAACCAGCGGCCCAGCATCGGCACCTGCGAGGGCGCCGGGTACGGGTTCTCCGGCTCCTCCTCGGCGGTCCGCCGGAACCGCATCGACCGTCCCAGCAGCCGTACGTACTCGATGCCCGCCCGGCTCGGCACGATCAGCTGCGGCGCGTCCACGCACAGCTCGGTCTCCACCTTGACCCGCTTGCCCGTCTCCGGGTCGGTCTCGCTGCGCTCGGCCGGCTCCACCGCGTCGGCGTACGCGTCGATGTGGGCCAGCACGGGGACCGCCAGGTCCGCGAGGAACGCCCAGCGCAGGTCCCGGTCGCGCGGCTGGGGTATCACGAACACCTGCGGCGCGTGCCGGTCCGTGCCGACCAGCGCGCCCAGCGGAGCCCCGGCCTCACCGGCCGTCGTCAGCGGCACGAGGACCATCGGGGTCTCGCTCAGGTGGCGGTGCCGTACGGTCGCGAGCGGCTGGGCGCGGCCCGCCCGTACGGCCTGCAGCCGGGCCAGCGTGTTCAGCAGGCTCATGCGCCGACCCCCGCCGCCGACTCCAGGGCCTCGGCGCGCAGCCGGGCCGCGCGGTGCAGGGCGGCCGCGGTCGGATCGTCGGCGCAGCCGGCCCCGGAGGCCGCCGCGAGGGCCTCCTCGACGGTGGTCAGCGCGCCCAGCTCGCCCCGTACGGAACGGCCCAGCGCGGTCACCGCGCCCGTGGTGCGGGCCCGGTCCCGACAGTGGAAGGCCAGCTCGCAGGCGGCCAGGCACTCGGGCGCGTAGGCGGCGTCGACGGCGGACACCGCCTCGACGAGCTCCTCGGCGGTCCGGGTCGCCGGGTCGAAGCTGAGGCCCTCGGGCAGCGCCGCGGCCAGCTCCTCGACCCGGGTCAGCCGGTCCAGCTGGCGCCGGGTCACGGAGCGCTCGCGGCGGACGTCGACGGGCGAGGCGGTGGGCAGGTTGGAGAAGTCCTTCGGGCAGACCAGCAGCACGGTGTGCCCGACCTCGGCGCCCGCCAGCTTCCCTGCGGTCTTCTCCAGCGCCAGCACGTACACGGCGGCCTGGCGGGCGGCGGCGCCCACCTTCGCGGCGTCGGCGGCTCCGTCGATCATCGGGAACGACTTGATCTCCACGACGGTCCAGCGGCCGTCGGGATGCACGACCACGGCGTCCGGCTCCAGGTAGGCCGGGGAGCCGGCCACCTCCAGGGCCAGCATCGGGTGGTCCAGCAGGGTCCACGCCCCGGCCGCGGTGGCCTCGCGCAGGGCGAGGGCGGTCCGGGCGGAGCGGCCCTCGGGCCCGGCGGCGGTGAGGTCGGGGACGCGGGCGTCCGCGCCGGGGGGCTCGGCGGCCGGGTCGAGGTGCGCGTGGACCAGCCGCAGCAGCTCGGCTCCGCCGTCGCCCTTGACCTTGGCCTCGAAGGAGTTCCCGCGGACTATGGCGAACTGCGACTGCCCGAACGCGGCGGGCGAGCCGAGGGCCGTGGCGAGGGCGTTCTTGTCCACGCCCGCGCCGTCGAGCAGGGCCCGTCTGCCGCAGCCCGGGTTGGCGGCGAGGGCCGCCAGCGCCCGGGCGTCGAGCGGACGGGGCGGCACGGCCGGACCGCGCAGGCCGGCGAGCCGCTGCCGCAGCGTGGTCGGCTGCGCAGGGCTGCTGGGCGGGTAGGAGCTCACGGGCGGAAGTGTCCCATCCGCCACTGACATTCGTGGACCCAGCGCGGAAACCGGCGGCGGGGGCGGGGGGAGGCCGACCGCCACGTCCACGTGTTGTTGGATGATGGTCGGACGGCTGAATGACCGGAAAAACGCATGAACGCGCACAGACTCGTATGAAACGGGAGAACCCCATGGCCCCCCGCATCCTGCTGGCCCGCCACGGCCAGACGGCGTGGTCCCAGCTCGGCAAGCACACCGGACGCACGGACGTGCCCCTGCTGGAGGAGGGCAAGCAGGGGGCGAAGCTGCTCGGCGAGCGGCTGGCCCGCGACCCGTGGAAGAACCTCTCCGGGGTCGAGGTCCGCACCAGCCCGCTGGTCCGCGCGAGCGAGAGCTGCGACCTCGCGGGCTTCGGCGTCCGGGCGGAGCCGTGGGACGCACTGCTGGAGTGGGACTACGGCGACTACGAGGGCATGACCCCGGCCGAGATCCAGGCGATCCGGCCGGGCTGGCTGATCTGGCGCGACGGGGTCCCGGGCGGCGAGTCCGTCGCCGACGTCGCGGCCCGCGCGGACGAGGTCGTCTCCTGGGCGCGCTCGGCGGAGCGCGACGTCCTGGTCTTCGCCCACGGCCACATCCTGCGCACCCTCGCCGCCCGGTGGCTCGGCTTCGACGCCTCCTTCGGCGCCCGCATCCGCCTGGAGCCCACCTCCCTCTCGGTCCTCGGCTGGGCCTACGGCGCCCCCGCGCTGGAACGCTGGAACGACACGGGCCACCTGGACGGGTAGGCCCCGCCCCGAGCGGGGCCGAGCCGAACCGCCCGCGGCGCGGCCGGCCCGGTCCTTCGGCCCCACCGCGCGTCAAAGCGTTTTCGCCGCAGGGGAGTTGGGAGGGGCGGACCGCGGGGAGGATACCGGCATGACGATTACCTCCGTGGTGCTGCGGCGGCGCGTGGACGATCTCGGTCCTGCCCTGGACTTCTACGTCCGCCTCACCGGTCAGCCCGCGACCCGGTTCGGGTTCGCCGGCCTGGACCTGGCGAGCGTCGGCCCGTTCCTGCTGTTCAGCGGGCCCGACGCGATCGCCGAGCGGTTCGCGGGAGTGGCCGCCACCCTCTCCGTGGCGGACCTGGACGCGGCCGTCGCGCACTGCGCCGCGTCCGGGGGCGAGGTGATCGCCGCCCCCGCCCCCACGCCCAACGGCCGCCGCGCGGTGGTGCGCCACCCCGACGGCGGGGTCTACGAGTACGTCGGCGGCTGACCGGCGGGATCAGACCGCCGCGTGTCTCGCCAGGAAGGCCCCCACCCGTGGGGAGCGCTGATGCGGAACGAGCGCGCCCGCCGTCTGCGACAGCATCGACCGGACCCGGGTGGACTGCACCTCGGACAGCAGGTCCAGCACCCGCCCGCCCGCCCAGGCGGCCTCGTCGGGGGCGCCCGCGCGGGCCAGGTCACCGGCCAGCTCGGCGGTGTAGAGGGCGACGTTCCGGGCGAAGTGCGGGTCCTGGAGGTCGGCGGCGCGGCGGGCGTGCCGGGCCGCGCGGGCGTGGTCCCCGAGCGTCGCCCAGCACCGGGCCTCCAGGGACTCCAGCTCCGCCTCGCCGAAGAAGGACATCCACTCGGGGTCGGCGTCGGCCTCGCCCCGGGAGAACTCCGTGTGGGCCCGCGTCAGCGCCTCCTCGCAGGCCTTGCGGTCGGCCAGCCCCGCCCAGCCGCCGGCCTCCCGCAGGGCGAGCAGGGACAGCAGCCGCGGGGAACCGAGGGAGCGCGCGGCCCGCAGGCCCGCCTGGGCCGCCCGTACCGCCTCACGGGAGCGGCCGCAGTCCCGGGCCAGGAAGGCCATGTTGCTGAAGGCGTGCGCCTCCAGGCCCGCGTCCCGGGCGACCCGGGCCGTCGCCAGGGCCTCCGCGTAGTGCGAGCGGGCGTCGTCGAAGCGGCCGGAGTCGTGGGCCAGCCAGCCCACCGAGACGGCCAGTTCACCGGCGCCCGCGTGCAGCCGGTCCTCGGTGGACTGCCGGGTGGCCCCCGCGTCGAGCAGGGCGTAGGCGGTGCGCAGGGGCTCGGCGGCCCTGCGGTACAGGGCGTCCGCCCCGTGCCGGTCGTCGAGCAGGCGGATCTGGCGTACGGCGTCCTCGACGGCGGCGGCTTCCGTCTCACCGGCGCGGGAAGGGAGCCGGCGGGTGTCGCCGAGCAGGGTGAGGCTGAGCGTCGCGGCCGCCACGGTCGCGGAGCCGCCCGCCATGAACGCGCGACGCAGCACGTCGCTCTCCTTGGCACTGGAAGGGGAACGGTGGAGGGGGACGGGGGAGGGGTCGCGCCGGCCCGATCGGCCACGGACGCTCTCACGCGGGGAGAAGCCCAGGTCGGCCAGGGCGCGGCCGGGGAACATATGGAGGAAGACGCGCTCGTAGGCGTAGTTGGGGCAGCGGATCTCGCCGGACTCGACGCGGCCGATGTAGCGCGCGTCGCAGGAAACCGTTTCTCCGATCTCCTTCGCCGCCCGGCGCACGAGGGCCGCGAACTCGGCCGGGGAGTGCTGCCCGCGCAGCCGCCGGAAGGTGGAGTTGGGTGAGTGGGGGGACGCCGCCATGGACGTGACCTCTCTGGCAAGGAACGCAGCACCGGTGCTGTGACCGGGGTCCGGCGCGCATGAACGTACCGCCAGCGAGGGGGTGTTCAAGCGATGTTTGGCTACAAAACGGATATCTCACCCGCGATCCGCCATGAACTGCCATCCTTTGCAGCGTCTTGCCGCCGCACCCGTTGACGTTCCCGTGCGTTGAACCCATGCGGATACGGATCGAGGAGGGGTTCCCTTGGTGGAGGGCGGCATGGAGAGCACTGGAACGAACACCGCGCCCGAGCCCGGCACGGCCCCGGACCTGGATCTGGATCTGGTGACCGTGCCCACGCGGCAGGGGCTGGAGGCGGTGGACATCATCCGCCGCGCGGCCAGCCAGGCCGGCGGGGTCGGCCCCGTCCTGCACGACGGATCCGGAGACACCCTCGGCTTCCTCGTCCCGCCCGGCACCGCCGACGCGTGGGACCTGCCGGGCAGCGCCTGTACGCAGACCAACGGGCGCGGGATGCGCTTCGGCGACGCCGCCTCGCCCGCCGCGGACGTCACCGGCTGGCTGCTCCCGCCGGAGGCCGTCGGCCCGGTCACCGACCCCGAGGTGCTGCGCGCGGCGCTCGGCGAGGCGGCCCGGCTGATCGAGGCCGCGGACAACTGCCGCTGACCCCTTCCCGACGTGCGCCCGGCACAATGGGGAGGTGGCGGGCAAGGACAGGAACAAGGGCAGGCAGCGCGGTCGCGGCACCGCGGAGGCGGTCACCGGGCAGGTGGACGGCGGCCGGGCGGAGCTGGAGCCGGACCGCGAGCGCGCCGGTGCCTGGACCCTGCTGATCGACGGGGCCCCGCAGTCGCATGTGGCCCTGGACGATCCCACGTACCTGGACTTCGCCTACCAGCGGCGGATCGGCCACCTCATCGACCTCGTCGCGCCCGCCCGGCAGCCGCTGAACGTGGTGCACCTGGGCGGCGGCGCCTTCACCCTCGCCCGCTACACGGCCGCCTCCCGCCCCCGCTCGACCCAGCAGATCGTGGAGATCGACGCCGCGCTGGTGGCCTTCGTACGGGAACACCTGCCGCTGGACCCGCAGGCGCGGGTCCGGGTCCGGGCGGTGGACGCCCGGGCGGGCCTGGCGAAGGTTCCGGACGGCTGGGCGGACCTGGTGATCGCGGACGTGTTCAGCGGCGCGCGTACCCCGGCGCACCTGACGAGCACCGAGTTCCTGGACGACGTACGGCGCGCCCTCGCGCCCACCGGGTGGTACGTGGCCAATCTCGCGGACGGTCCGCCGCTGACCCACCTGCGGAGCCAGATCGCGACGGCCGCGTCCCGGTTCACGGAGCTGGCGCTGGCCGCGGACCCGGTGGTCTGGCGGGGGAAACGATTCGGCAATGCCGTCCTGGTGGCCGCCGACCGCGAGCTGCCCGTCGCCGAATTCACCCGACGGGTCGCGAGCGACCCGCACCCGGGCCGGGTCGAGCACGGCCGGGCACTGACCGACTTCGCGGGCGGCGCGGCCCCCGTCGCCGACGCCTCCGCGGTGGCCTCGCCGCAGCCGCCGCCCTCGGTCTTCCGGTAGCCGAGCGGGCCTCCCGGCGCCAGGTCCCCGAGCGCAGCCGGGCCGGTGACGGACGCGGATCGCGCAGTTACAGATAAAGATCCCCAGAGTACTCCCGGCGGACGGCCGCCCTGCGTAGCCTGTGAACCCCTAGGAGGGCCTGCCCTCCTACGACGCGTTCAGGAGACGGCAAGGCAATGTCTGATTTCCCCGCAACCCCCGGTGCCCCCACCCCCGGCACCCCGAGCACCCCGAGCACCCCCAGCACCGCCGGCTCCGACTACACCCAGCGGCTGGCGCGCCTGGAGCAGTCCGGAATCAAGCGGCTGCTGCCCACCCAGGCGCCGTACCGCTGGAACCTGCAGCGCCTGCAGCTGGGCCGGGTCCTCGACATCGGCTGCGGGCTGGGGCGGAACCTGCTCAACTGCGGCCCCGACAGCGTGGGCGTCGACCACAACCCCCACTCGGTGCAGACCTGTCGCGAGCGCGGACTGAACGCCTACACCCCCGACGGGCTGGCCGCCGCGCCGGACTGCGGCCCCGGGTCCTTCGACAGCCTGCTGGTCGCCCACGTGCTGGAGCACGTGGAGGAGGACACGGCGGCGACGCTGCTGGAGCAGTACCTTCCGCTGGTCAAGCCGGGCGGGTCGGTCGTCATGATCACCCCGCAGGAGGTCGGTTTCCGGTCCGACGCCACCCACATCCGCTGGGTCGGCTTCGAGGAGCTGCGCAGCCACGCGGCCAAGGCGGGGATAGCCGTCCGACGGACCTACTCCTTCCCCTTCCCCCGGCCGATGGGCAAGGTCTTCCCGTACAACGAGTTCGTGCTGGTGGGCACGGTCCCCGCCTGAGGCCTCCCGTCCGGGACGGCCCGGCTCAGGGGTCGACGATCTCCACCATCGGCGGGTGGTCGTGCCAGGTGCAGAACACCGAGACCTCGCGGCCGTCCCGGGTGAAGGTGACCCGGATCCAGAAGTCCTGCTTCCACACCTGCATCCGCCAGCCGGCCGCCGGCGTCGCCGAGACCAGCTCGGCGGAGGACGCGCCCAGCGAGAAGACCACCCGGCCGCCGGAGACCGGATAGGCTTTCACGTTGCCCTGATGCGGCCCGTCCCCCTGCCCGTACGGGGACGGGCTTGCCGCGGGCTTCTGGGACGGCTTGCCGGAGGAGGGCGCGGTGGACGACGGCGCGGCCGGCGTCGGCGACGCGGAGGGCGACGGCGACGCGGACGCGGACTGCGCCGGGGCGTCCGGCGGCTGCGCGCGCTGCGTCGAGGAGGACAGCGGCTGGGCGGCCAGCGGCACCGCGAGCGGCGGATCGTAGGCCGTTCCCGACATGACGCTGTGCACGCCCCACCACGACAGCGTCACCGCCGCCCCGGTCGCCAGCGTCCACGCCATGGCATGAAGAAGTCCTCGTCGCATCAGGGCACATACTGCACCACCCGTCACAAGAGCCGCCCGACACCCCGCTGAGTCCCTCGAATGGACTACGGTGCGGGCCATGGCAAGTGTGCTCGTGGTCGAGGACGACCAGTTCGTACGTTCCGCCCTCATCCGGCACCTCACCGAGGCCTCGCACACCGTGCGCAGCGTCGGTACGGCCCTGGAGGCCCTGCGCGAGGTCGCGCACCACCGCTTCGACGTGGTCATCCTCGACCTCGGCCTGCCCGACCTCGACGGGTCGGAGGCGCTCAAGATGCTGCGCGGCATCACCGACGTGCCGGTGATCATCGCCACCGCGCGCGACGACGAGGCGGAGATCGTCCGGCTCCTCAACGACGGCGCCGACGACTACCTGACCAAACCGTTCTCCGTGGAGCACCTCTCCGCCCGCATGGCCGCCGTCCTGCGCCGCTCCCGGGCCGCCGCCGGAGCCGAACCCCCCTCGCGCGTCCTGCGCGTCGGCGGGCTCGCCATCGACCCGCTGCGCCGCCAGGCCGAGCTCGACGGGACCGTACTGGACCTCACCCGGCGGGAGTTCGACCTGCTGGCCTTCCTCGCCGGCCGGCCCGGGGTGGTCGTGGCCCGGCGCGAACTGCTCGCCGAGGTCTGGCAGCAGTCGTACGGGGACGACCAGACCATCGACGTCCACCTGTCCTGGCTGCGCCGCAAACTCGGCGAGACCGCCGCCCGCCCGCGCTACCTGCACACGCTGCGGGGTGTGGGCGTCAAGCTGGAGCCGCCGCAGTGATGGCCCGATGAGATGGGCCCTGGTCAAGGTCTGCCTCGCGGTCACGGCCATGGTGGTCGTGGCCTTCGCCGTGCCGCTCGGCCTCGTCGTCCAGGAGATGGCCAGCGACCGGGCCTTCTCCAACGCCGAACGGCAGGCCGCCACCATCGGGCCGACCCTGTCCATCACCACCGACCCGGTCCAGCTGCAGAAGGCCGTCGAGTCCACGCAGATGGGCGCCGCCCGGCGGATGGCCGTCCACGTCCCGGCCGTCGGCGACAGCGCCCCCGTGGAGATCGGCCGGGGCCGGGCGGGCGAGCACGCCGTCGCCGAGACCCGGCGGATCGGGCGGGCCACGACGGCCTCGGTGCCCGGCGGGGGTTCCGCGCTGCTCCAGCCGACCGCCCTCGGCTCCGGGGACATCGCCGTGGTGGAGATCTACGTACCGGAGAGCGAGGTCAGCAACGGCGTCGCGACGGCCTGGTTGGTGCTCGCGGGCGTCGGGCTGGCGCTGATCGTGGGCTCGGTGGCGGTCGCCGACCGCCTCGGCGCCCGGCTGGTGCGCCCGGCCGAGCGGCTCGCCGACGCCGCCCACCGACTGGGCGAGGGCCGGCTCGGGGCGCGGGTCCCCGAGGTGGGGCCGAAGGAACTCCGCTCGGCGGCCGTCGCGTTCAACGCGATGGCGGACCAGGTGGTGGAACTCCTCGCCAACGAGCGGGAGCTGGCCGCCGACCTCTCGCACCGGCTGCGGACGCCGCTGACGGTGCTGCGGCTCAACACGGCCTCGCTCGGGGACGGCCCGGCCGCCGAACAGACCCGGGCCGCGGTGGAGCAGCTGGAGCGCGAGGTCGACACGATCATCCGCACGGCGCGGGAACAGCGCCCCGCCACCGGCCTGGTCGGGGCGGCCGCCGGCTGCGACGCCTCCGAGGTGATCCGCGACCGGATGGACTTCTGGTCGGCGCTCGCGGAGGACGAGGGCCGCGAGGTGCGGCTCGCGGGTGTGGACCGTACCGTACGGATCCCCGTGGCCCGGCCCGAGCTCGCCGCCGCCCTCGACGCCATGCTCGGCAACGTCTTCCGGCACACCCCCGAGGGCACGCCCTTCTCGGTGGACGTCCACGACGCGGGTGACGCGGTCATCGTGCTCGTCTCGGACGCGGGCCCCGGCATCGCCGACCCGGAGGCGGCCCTGCGCCGGGGCAACGACGGCGGCCGCGACGGATCGACCGGCCTGGGCCTCGACATCGTGCGCCGCGTCGCCGAGTCGACGGGCGGCGACGTACGGCTCGGGCGCTCCGTCCTCGGCGGGACCGAGGTCCGGGTGTGGATCGGCCTCGACGGCCGGACCCTCGGCGGCCCGGGCGGCGGGCGGGCGGCCCGCGGCCGGCGCGGCAACCGCCGCAACCGGGGGCGCGCCTGAGCCGTCCGGGGGTACGGGAGCGACGTGTCCGGCCTGCACCGGTACGCGGGGGCGTGGACCCTCTTCCGCTGGTCATCGCCGTCGGCGCGGTGGCGGTCCGCATCGAGGAGGGCATCCACCGGTTCCCGCCGCACGACCCGAACCGGTACCCATTCTCCTGCGCCGTGGGCATCCTGGACCAGCCGGGAACTCCCGGCCGAGCGGAAGGAATCAGGCATGCGCTACGCAGTCCTCGGAACCGGGATCGTCGGCCGCACGCTGGCCGCCCGGCTCGCCTCCCTGGGCCACGAGGTGGTCATCGGCACCCGGGACCCCGAGGCGACCGCCGGGCGCGCCGAGTACGCCGACTGGCAGGCGGGGCAGCCCGGGGTCCGGCTCGCCGGCTTCGCGGAAGCCGCGCGGGACGGCGACACCCTGGTCAACGCCACCGGCGGGCAGGTCAGCATCGCCGCGCTGACGGAGGCGGACGCCGCGCACCTGGACGGCAAGATCCTCATCGACGTCGCGAACCCGCTGGACTTCTCGCGGGGCTTCCCGCCGAGGCTGGAACCGGTGGACACCGACAGCCTGGGCGAGCTGATCCAGCGCACCTTCCCCGGGCTGCGGGTGGTCAAGACGCTGAACACGATGAACTGCCTGGTCATGGTCGATCCGGGGCGGGTCGCCGGCGAGCACCACGTCTTCCTCTCGGGCGAGGACGCGGACGCGAAGAAGACCGTACGGGAGCTGCTCCACTCCTTCGGCTGGCCGGAGCGGAGCATCCTGGACCTGGGCGGGATCGAGACGGCGCGGGGCGCCGAGATGCTGCTGCCCGTCTGGCTGCGGCTGATGGGCTCCCTCGGGCACGCGGACTTCAACTTCCACATCCAGGGGGCGTCTTCGGACTGACGGTCCGGGGCGGGATCCGAGCGCCGGATCCCCCGCCGCACGGACGGGGGCGCAGATGTTGCCGCGCCCCCGGGTCGCGCCGAGTGTGGGCGTGACGGAAGGAGCCACGCATGAGAGTCATGCTCAGGGCGCACTTCGACACGGTCGCCACCAACGAGGGCATCAAGACCGGCTCGCTGCCCCAGGCGGTCAGGAAGCTGATGGACGCGGTGAAGCCGGAGGCGGCCTACTTCGGTCTGCACGAGGGCGTCCGCTCCTGCTGGATGGTCTTCGACCTGGACGACAGCTCGCGGATGCCGGCGCTGATGGAGGACATGTTCCTGCAGTTCAACGCCGAGCTGGAGGTGTCCCCCGTCATGAACGCGGAGGAGCTGGCGAAGGGCCTGGCGGCGATGCAGTCCTCGCCGTGACAGCCCCCGCCCCCCGACGCGGCGCGGCCGCCAGAGGTTAGGCCAGGGCCGGCTGTGTGGGGGTGATCCCCGCGGTACGGCCCCGCTGCGGGGACTCCGGCCCCGGGCCTCGAACGCCGGCGAGCCCGGACCGGCCGGTTGGGCCGGGGGTGGGTGTGTGTCGGGGTGATCCCCGCAGGGCGCCGAACGCAACAAGGCTCCGCTCTCCGACCCCTCGCCACGTTCGGCGTCCGAGGAGACGCCCCGACGCGCGCCCGCCCCCGGCCCAACCGGCCCCCTCGTACCCGGCCAGAGCGGCGCAGCCAACCGGCCCGGGCCAGTGGCAGCGCAGTCAGCCCGAGCGGAGGGAGCTGGTCACGGCCATGGCAGCCCACACGAGCCCGGCCGCGCCCGCCTCGCCGAGCGATTCGGCGAGCGCGTCGACCCCGGTGTTCGCCGCGCTCCAGGCGGCCCCCTGAAGCACCGCCAGCGCGCACAGCAGGGCCAGCCCGGGCGACCACAGCCGTACGCCGGCCCGCGCGCCCGGGGCGGCCACGGCCGGGCCCGGAGCGGTCGGATGCACCGCCGCGGCGGGGTGCACGGTGACGGCCAGAAGACCGGCCAGCGCAGGACCGACCATGCATCCGACCTCGTCCAGGGGGAAGGACAGGGCGGACCCGGGCAGCCTCTTGTCCGCACCGGCGAGCCGTGCCCAACGGACCCTGGCCAGCGGCCCGATCTGCGGCACGGTGAGTCCGGCGGCGACGGCGAGCGCCACGCGGGCGGCCGGCGGCAGCACGCCGAGGACGGCCGCGACCAGGGCGAGGAGGGCGGCCGGGTTCGCGGCGCAGGCGACGAGCAGCACGGGCCGGTGGCCGCGCCGGTCGGCGCGCCGGGCGAGGAACGCGTGGAGGGGAGCGGCGGAACGGACCCCTCGGAAGACCGTCAGCCGGTTTCCCCCGAGTTGAGTCGCTGGGCCTGGGCCCGGCCGACCTCGGCGGCGCGGTGCAGGTAGTCGGCGATGACGGCGAGCTCGCTGTCGGAGTAGCTCTCCAGGACGGCGCCGAAGGCACGGCCGGGGGTGTCCCACGCCGCGCCGATCCGCTCGCGGGCCGCGGGCGAGAGGGAGACGAGGGAGCGGCGGCGGTCGTTCGGGTCGGCGTGCCGCTCGACGACGCCCGCCTTGACCATGCGGTCGACGAGGCGGGTGGCGGAACCGGAGGTCAGGCCGGTGAGGCGGGCGATGTCGCCGGTGCTGACGGGGCCGGGCTCCATGTCGAGAAGGGCGACGCACTGCATGTCGGTGGGGTGGAGGCCGACGTGGTCCGCCATGGCCTGGTTGAAGAGGGAGTAGTCGGCGTAGTGCCGCTGGCTCTCGGTGACGATGCGCGCGAGCAACTCGGCGCGGCTCCACTCCTCGTCACCCGTACGAGTGGGATCGGTTGACATCGGCTCCTCCGTGCTTCAAATTTAACTGCGTGACGCAGAGAATGTGTCGCACAGAATCTGTTTCACATGTGGATTCTATGCCCAACTCCAGATGAGGAACCAGTCAGCCATGTCCATTCTCGTCACCGGCGGCCGCGGCGCCGTCGCCCGCGGCCTCCGTGCCCTCCTCGACGCCCACGGCGTCCCCTGCCGTCTCGGCTCCCGCGAGCGGGACACCCCCGATGCGGTCCACTGCGACCTCACCGATCCGTCGACTTTCCCCGACGCCCTCGCCGGTGTCCGCTCCGTCTTCCTCTACGCGGAGGCCTCCGGGGTCGACGCCTTCGTCAAGGAGGCCGTCGACGTGGGCGTCGAGCACGTCGTGCTCCTGTCCTCCTCCTCGGTGCTCGCCCCCGACGCCGCCGACAGCCCGCTGTCCGCGTCCCACCTCGCCGTCGAACAGGCCCTGTCCGCCTCCCCGCTGCGCACCACCCTGCTGCGCCCGGGTTCCTTCGCGAGCAATGCCCAGGGCTGGGCCTGGTCGGTGAAGTCCGGCCGCCCGGTCCACCTGCCCTACCCCGGCGCCTACTGCGATCCCGTCCACGAGGCGGACCTGGCCGAGGCGGCCTTCGCCGTCCTCACCGACCCCGCCCTCGCAGGGCGCGCCTATACCCTGACCGGTCCGCAGTCGCTGACCTTCGCGACCCAGCTCGCGATACTGGGCGATGTCCTCGGGCGGCCCATACCCTTCGAGGCCGTCTCCGCCGAGCAGTGGAAGTCCGAGGTCGACGGCTACATACCGGGCCCCTATGCCGACGCCCTGCTCGACTTCTGGGCCTCCTCGGACGGCCTCCCGGTCGAGATCACCGACAGCGTCGAGCGCCTCACCGGCCGCCCGGCGCGCACCTTCGAGACCTGGGTGGAAGACCACGCCGACGCCTTCGCGGCCTGAGCGCCGCGACGCGTGGCCTCAGCTGAGGGAGCCGATCCAGGCCCCGCGCCGGGCCCGTCAGAAGGCACCGTCGCGGGCCAGGCGGGCGTACCAGTGGGCGCTGGAGCGCGGGGTGCGGACCTGGGTCTCGTAGTCCACGTGCACGATGCCGAAGCGCTTGCTATAGCCGTAGGACCATTCGAAGTTGTCCAGCAGCGACCACAGGAAATAGCCCTCGACGGGGGCGCCGTCCGCCAAGGCCCGGTGTATGGCGCCGAGATGGGCCTCCAGGTACGCGATGCGAAGCGGGTCGTGCACGTCAGGCGCGTACGCCGCGCCGTTCTCGGTGACCAGCAGCGGCAGGCCGGGGGCCTCGCGGGTGAAGCGCATCAGCAGGTCGTACAGGCCGCTCGGGTCGATCGACCAGTCCATGTCGGTTCGCTCGCCCGGCGGTTGGTGGAAGGCCACCGTGTCCGCCGCGGGCCAGGGGGAATGGGCCGTACCGCCGTGACCGTCGGCGCGCGGGCCGTCCCCGTCGGGGGAGGCCGACACCACGGCAGGGGTGTAGTAGTTCACGCCGAGGAAGTCCAGCGGCTGGTGGATCAGTGCCTCGTCGCCGGGGCGGACGAAGGACCAGTCGGTCACCGGGGCCGTGTCCGCCAGCAGGTCCTGCGGATAGGCGCCGTGCAGCAGCGGCCCGGTGAAGATCCGGTTGGCGAGGGCGTCGATACGGCGGGCGGCGTCCGCGTCGGCGGCCGACGGGGTCAGCGGCCGGACCGCGCTGGGGTTGAGCGCGATGCCGGCCCGGGACCCGGCGGGCAGCGCGGCGGCGGCCATGCCGTGGGCCAGGTTCAGGTGGTGGGCGGCGCGCAGCGAGTCGGCGGGGGAGGTGCGGCCCGGGGCGTGCACCCCGGAGGCGTAGCCGAGGAAGGCGCTGCACCAGGGCTCGTTGAGCGTGGTCCAGAGTTCCACCCGGTCGCCCAGCACCGCCGCGACCTGGGCCGCGTACGAGGCGAAGGCGTAGGCCGTCTCCCGTTCGGGCCAGCCCCCCGCGGCCTCCAGCACCTGCGGCAGGTCCCAGTGGTAGAGGGTCACGCAGGGGGTGATCCCGTGGGAGAGGAGCTCGTCGACGAGCGCGTCGTAGAAGCCGATCCCGCCGGCCAGCACGCGCGGCCACGACACCGAGAACCGGTACGCCCCGAGCCCGAGTTCGGCCATCAGCCGCACGTCCTCGCGCCACAGCCGGAGGTGGTCGGCCGCCACGTCGCCCGTGTGCCCGCCGTACACCTTCCCCGGCGTCGCACAGAAGGTGTCCCAGATCGAGGCCTCGCGCGAGGCGGAACCGCCCTCGATCTGGAAGGCCGCCGTGGCCGTGCCCCAGAGGAAACCCTCGGGGAATCGCATGTCCGTCATCCCTTGACCGCTCCCTGCATGATGCCGCCGACGATCTGGCGGCCGAAGACGATGAACACCAGCAGCAGCGGGAGCGTCCCCAGCAGCGCGCCCGCCATGATGACCGACTGGTCCGGTATGTAGCCCCGGCCGAGCCCGGTCAGGGCCACCTGCACCGTCGGGCTGCCGTTCTGGGTCAGCGCGACGATCGGCCAGAAGAAGTCGTTCCAGGCCATGACGAAGGTCAGCATCCCCAGCACCGCCATCGCCGGCCGGGCCGCCGGGAACACCACGTGCCACATGACCCGAAGGGAACTCGCCCCGTCGGTGCGCGCCGCCTCCACCAGCTCGATCGGCAGCGCGTGCACCAGGTACTGGCGCATGAAGAACACCCCGAAGGCACCCACCAACGTCGGCAGGATCACCGCCTGGAGCCGGTCGGTCCACGACAGCTTCGCGATCAGCATGTAGAGCGGCACCACGCTCAGCTGGGGCGGGATCAGCATCGTCCCGACCACCAGCGCCATCAGCGTCCGTTGGCCGCGAAAGCGCAGCTTGGCGAAGGCGAAGCCCGCCAGCGTGGAGAAGAGCACGGTGCCCGCGGTGACCGTGCCCGCCACGATCACGGTGTTCAGCAGGGCGGTGCCCATGTTGGCGTCGGTCCACGCGACCTGGAGGTTGTGCCCCAGGTTCCCGCCGAACCAGAACGGCGGCGGGGTCTGCGCCAGCCGCGTGCTGTTCCGGGAGGCCGCGATCGCCGTCCACACGAGCGGGAAGAGCGAGCCGGCCGTGAACAGGCCGAGCACCAGGTACGTGAACCGGCCCGCGCGCAGTGATCTCATCGGGAGTCCTTCCGTCCGCGCAGCAGCCGCGCCGCGCCGGCGATCAGCAGCAGGATCAGGAACATCGCCCACGCGATCGCCGAGGCCCGGCCGAGGTGCAGGTTCACCCAGCCCTGCTCGTACAGGTACAGCCCGAGCGTCTGGAACTGGTGGTCCGAGCCGCCCGTCGCAGCCCCACCGCCGTTGAACAGCAGCGGCTCCCCGAACAGCTGCGTCGCCCCGATCGTCGACACGACACAGGTGAAGAAGATCGTCGGCCGCAGCGAGGGCACCGTGACGTGCCGGAACTGCTGCCAGGGCGAGGCCCCGTCCAGCGCGGCGGACTCGTACAAGTCACCCGGCACGGCCTGCATGGCGGCCAGGTAGATCAGCGCGTTGTAGCCGGTCCACCGCCAGATCACGATGGTGGAGACCGCCAACTGCGAGGCGAAGGTGCCGTTCTGCCAGTCGACCGTCCCGAAACCCACCCCCGAGAGCGCCCAGTTGATCATCCCGTAGTCCCGGCCGAACAGCAGCACGAAGACGAGGGTCGCGGCCGCCACCGACGTCGCGTACGGGGTGAGCAGCGCGACCCGGAAGAACGCGGAGCCGCGCAGCTTGTAGTTGAGCAGATGGGCCAGGCCGAGCGCGATCGCCAGCTGCGGAACCGTGGACAGCAGCCCGATGGTGAAGGTGTTGCGCAGCGCGTTCCAGAAGAACTCGTCGTCCCACAGTCGGGTGAAGTTCTTCAGCCCCACCCACGTCATGCTGTCGGGATCGGTCAGCTCCACCTGGTGCAGCGCCGCCCAGCCCGTGTAGAGCAGCGGGAACAGCCCGAAGGCGGCGAAGAAGAGGAAGAAGGGCGCCACGAAGGCGTAGGGACTGAAGCGCAGGTCCCAGCGGTAGCGGCGCGAGCGCCACACCTGACCCGGCCGGCCCCGGCCGTCCCCCTCCGCCGCCGGCCGCTGCCGGCCGACGGCGGAGGGGGACAGGGCAGTGGTCTCGTCCGTCACCGACGCCTCACTGGTCCAGGGCGTTGTCGATCGCCTTCACGGCGGCCTCCCAGGCCTCCTGCGGCGAACGGCCCTTCTGGTCGACCTGGAGCATGCCGATGTCCGCCAGGTTCTGCGAGATCACCAGGTCCTTCGGGCCGACCACGGTCACCGGCACCCCCTCCGCCGCCTTCGCGAAGATCTCGCCGATGGGAGCGCCGCCGAAGTACGCGTGCTGCGCGCCCGACACCGACGGCAGCTTGTACGAGGCGCTCGCGCTCGGGAAGCTGCCCCGCTTCTCGAAGAGCTTCGCCTGCTGCTCCGGGGCCGTCAGCCAGGCCGCCAGCTTCGCCGCCTCCTGGGCGTGCTTGCCCGCCTTCGGCACCACGAGGAAGGAGCCGCCCCAGTTGCTGGGCTTCGGCGCCTGCGCCACGTCCCACTTGTCCTTGCCCGCCGGGCCCGCCTTGTCCTGGATGTAGCCGAGCATCCAGGCCGGGCAGGAGACCGTGGCGAAGGAGCCGTTGGCGAAGCCCTGGTCCCAGCCCGGGGTGAACTGCTGGAGCTTGGCGCTCAGCCCGTCGGTGGCGAAGGAGGCCGCCAGGTCGAAGGCCCCGCGCACCGCCGGGTTGGTCTTGTAGACGACCTTGCCCTGCTCGTCGTAGAACCGCTGGGCGCTGCTCCCGGTCACCGCCGCCATCACGCCCGACGCCGAGTCCACGAAGGCCTTCCCGTCGCCGGCCTTCGCCTTGTACGCCCGGCCCGTCTCCAGGTACTTGTTCCAGTCGCCCGCCCACAGCGCCCCGACCGCGGCACGGTCGGTGGGCAGCCCGGCCGCCTCGAAGAGGTCCTTGCGGTAGCAGATGCCCTGCGGGCCGATGTCGGTGCCGAGGCCGACCGTGGCCCCGCCCTTCGCCGCGCTCGCCGTGCCCTGCGCCCACTTCCACGGCAGGTACGCGGCCTTGTCGACGCCCGGTGCCTTGCCGAGGTCGACGAGCTTGTCGGCCTGGGTGGCGGTGATCTCGGCGATGTTGTTGACCTCGACGGCCTGGATGTCCGCGAGCCCGCTGCCCGTCCCCAGGTGGGTGAGGAGCTGGGGGTAGTAGTTCTCGTTGCGCTCGATGGAGGTCTGCTCGATCCGGACCCCGGGATTCTGCGCCATGTACTCGTCGTACAGCCCGGCCTCCTTGAGGCCGAAGGCCCCGAAGACCCCGACGGTGAGGGTGGTCTTCCCCTTGGCGTCGGCCGGGGCGCCGGCGTCCGGCTTCTCGGCCGGGTCCTGCGCGCACCCCGCGAGCAGCAGGGCGGCCGCTCCCACCGCGGTGACCACCGTGACGAGGTTTCTTCGCACTCGGGCTTGGGCTCGCATGTGCATCCTCCCTGAAGGACGGAACGTGCCGGGTGTCTGTGACACAGTGTGGGAGCGCTCCCACAGTCGTCAAGGGGTAGATTCACAACCGGGAGGAAGCCATGAACGGGCACGGGCGCAGCGGGGGACGGCCCACGCTGGAGGAGGTCGCGGCGCGCGCCAGGGTAGGGCGCGGCACGGTCTCCCGGGTGATCAACGGATCCCCCAAGGTCAGCGAGCATACCCGGGCCGCGGTCGAGGCCGCGGTGGCGGAGCTGGGGTACGTGCCGAACCGCGCCGCGCGGGCGCTGGCGGCCAACCGGAACGACGCCATCGCTCTGGTGATCCCCGAGCCCGAGGCCCGTTTCTTCGCCGAGCCCTACTTCTCCGAAGTGGTCCGCGGGGTCGGCGCCGCCCTCGCCGAGACCGACGTCCAGCTCGTCCTGACCCTGGCCGGCAGCGACCGCGAGCGCCGCCGCCTCGCCCAGTACCTGTCCGGGCACCGCGTGGACGGCGTCCTGCTCGTCTCCGTCCACGCCGGGGACCCGCTGCCGGAGCTGCTGGCCGAGCTCGGCATCCCGACCGTGATCAGCGGCCGCCGCTCGGCCGCCGAGCCACTGCCGTCCGTCGACTCCGACAACCTCGCGGGCGCGGCCGAGGCGGTGCGTCACCTCCTCGATCGGGGCCGCCGCACGGTCGCCACGATCACCGGACCCCTGGACGTGTACGGGGCCCAGTGCCGCCTCGACGGCTACCGGCAGGCCCTGGCCGCCGTCGGCCGCCCCGTCGACGAGCCGCTGATCGCGGTCGGCGACTTCACCGAGGACGGCGGCCGACGGGCCATGCGCGAGCTGCTGGAACGCCGCCCTGGGCTCGACGCGGTCTTCGCCGCCTCGGACGTCATGGCGGCGGGCGCCCTGCGGGAGCTGCGCGCGGCCGGCCGCCGGGTACCGCACGACGTGGCGCTGGTCGGCTTCGACGACTCGGTGGTGGCCCGGCACATGGATCCGCCGCTGACCAGCGTCCGGCAGCCGATCGAGGAGATGGGCCGCACCATGGCGCAGGTGCTGCTGGCGAGGATCGCGGGGGAGACCGCCGAGACGGCCGAGGCGTCCGTCGTGCTGCCGAACCGGCTGGTGGTCCGCGAGTCGTCGTAGGAAAGCAGAAGGCCCCGATCGCCTTCGCGATCGGGGCCTTCCCGCAGGGTGAGTGACGGGACTTGAACCCGCGGCCACCTGGACCACAACCAGGTGCTCTACCAACTGAGCTACACCCACCATGTCCGGTCGGAAAACCGACCGGCCGAAGAAAAGGGTACAGGGTCCGGGAGGGTGCTCGCTCCACCCTTTCCCGCGCCCCCCTCCGGGAGGTACTACGCGCCCGGCGCGCTGTGCTTGGCGGCGATGGTCCGGGCGGTGTCCGAGTCGGGCCCGGGCTGCGGAACGAAGACCGCCTCCCGGTAGTAGCGCAGCTCGGTGATGGAGTCCTTGATGTCCGCCAGCGCCCGGTGGTTGCCGTTCTTCGGCGGGCTGTTGAAGTAGGCCCGCGGGTACCAGCGGCGCGCCAGCTCCTTGACCGAGGACACGTCCACGATCCGGTAGTGCAGGTAGCTCTCCAGCGCGGCCATGTCGCGCAGCAGGAAGCCGCGGTCGGTGCCGACCGAGTTCCCGCAGAGCGGCGCCTTGCGCGGCTCCTTCACGTGCTCCCGCACGTACGCCAGGACCTGCGCCTCGGCGTCCGCGAGGGTGGTGCCGCCGGCCAGCTCGTCGAGCAGCCCCGAGGCGGTGTGCATCTCGCGCACCACGTCGGGCATGGTCTCCAGGGCCGCGTCCGGCGGGCGGATCACGATGTCCACGCCTTCGCCGAGCACGTTGAGCTCCGAGTCGGTGACCAGTGCGGCCACCTCGATAAGTGCGTCGTCCGTCAACGAGAGCCCGGTCATCTCGCAGTCGATCCACACCATGCGATCGTTCATGTGTCCCACCTTATGCGGTCCCCCGCGGAGCGGACCGCATATGCGGAAGGTCCCCCATCGGCGGTGACCGATGGGGGACCTTCCGTTCGTCGTACCCGTGGTGGGGTTACGCGTGTTCCCGCAGGACCCGGCCCGGAGCGTAGAGCTCCGTCACCGTCGGGCCCGCCGCGGCCAGGGCCGCCGCCGCCCGGTGGGGCTGCGGAGTGCGCTGGTGCGGAACCGGCCCGGAGATGTCGGCCACCTGCGCGACGTCGGCCTGCGGCCGGCGTGCCCGGTAGGCGGAGCGGTAGGCGGCCGGGGAGGACCCCAGCTGCCGCCGGAAGTGACCCCGCAGGGCCACCGGCGAGCGGAACCCGCAGCGCCCGGCGACCTCGTCGACCGAGTAGTCGGACGTCTCCAACAGTCGCTGTGCCTGGAGCACCCGCTGGGTGATCAGCCACTGCAGCGGCGCACTGCCGGTGAGCGAGCGGAACCGGCGGTCGAAGGTGCGCCTGCTCATGTAGGCGCGGGCCGCCAGGGTCTCCACGTCGAACTGCTCGTGGAGGTGTTCCAGCGCCCAGGCGACGACCTCGGCCAGCGGGTCGGCGCCGATCTCCTCCGGCAGCGACCGGTCGAGATAGCGCTCCTGACCGCCCGTGCGGCGCGGCGGCACGACGAGCCTGCGGGCCAGGGCCCCGGCCGCCTCGCTGCCGTGGTCGGTGCGCACGATGTGCAGGCACAGGTCGATTCCGGCCGCGGTGCCCGCGGACGTGAGCACGTCGCCGTCGTCGACGAACAGTTCGCGCGGATCGACATGGACGGACGGGTACCGCTTGGCCAGCGTCGGCGCGTACATCCAGTGCGTCGTCGCGGGCCGGCCGTCCAGCAGACCGGCGGCGGCGAGCACGAAGGCTCCCGTGCACAGTCCGACGATCCGGGCCCCCTCCTCGTGCGCCAGACGCAGTGCGTCCAGCGCCTCGGGAGGCGGTGGTGAAGTGATGGAGCGCCAGGCGGGAACGACGACCGTGCCTGCCCGGGCGATCGCCTCCAACCCGTATGGCGCGGTCAGTTCGAGTCCGCCGGTGGTCCTGAGCGGACCGTCCTCACCGGCGCACACGAGCAGTCGATAGCGTGGAACTCCCGCGTCCTGCCGGTCAATGCCGAACACGGAAAGTGGAATGGAGCTCTCGAAGATCGGTCCGCCGCTGAAGAGCAGCACCGCGACGATCTCCCTGCGGCGACGCCCCGCGAGCTTCCGGCCGGCGTCTGTGACGACGGCGGTGGAATCCTGGCTCATGGCGCTAAGCCCCCCTTGGGTGTCGCGACTCCTTGGTCTGGTCGCACCTGCACGTTTCCCCTCGGCCTTGCACGTGGATCCCCCGCCGTAAATACATGATCGAATCTACTGCGTCCCGTGGTGTCGGCGTGACAAGTTCAGCACGCAGCGCTATGTCGACTTCTCAACTTGGCGAAAAGCATTCGATCAGTAAGCGTTCCGCTCCGCTACCCGAATGGGAAGTCCACCGCTCGCCTGTGGCCAGTACCCGTAGGGCCTCTACGCCCCTCGGGCTCTGTAGTCGCTGGTGGTGAGGGGGTTGGGGGGACATTCCGGCAAGGGGGGCACCCTGCCGGGAAGTTGGCTGAAAACGTGCGTGTGTGGGTGTGCGAATGAGTCAGTCCTGCGGGGACCCGGCTCCGGAGCCGTGGCAGCCGTGGCGGTTCCCGGCCCCGCCGCGCGAGTGCCGGCGGCGCCGGGACGGCGGCGGCCGCTCCTCCGCCAGGACCCGCGCGGCGGCCCGCTCCGCCTTCTCCGAGTGGCGCAGCAGGACCCGGCAGGCGGCCGTCACGGCCAGCAGGCCGAGGGTGGTGACGGCCGCCCCGCCGAAGGAGGTTCCGTAGACGACGAGGACGACGGGGACGAGCAGGCAGCTGAAGGCGGCCCAGCGCACCACGTCACCCGCGGGGTCGTCCTGGGCGCGGGTGGCGGAGTGCACGGACGGGTGAAGGGACGAATGGCGTCCCGGGCGCGGCGACGGGGCGGACCGCGGGCCCGGGTCGGCGGGCTGGAGGGACCGGACGGACTGCGTCGGCTGAGCTGGCTGGACGGGGTGAACCGGATGACCGGGCACGGCGTGCTCCCTGCGGGCTCTTACCTGAGGTCGGACTCGTGTCCAACGCCGCGCGGCGCGGCTCGGTCACTGCGCGCACGGGTGGCGCCGCCCCCCTCTCGTCACTGGCTGTAGGGGACAGTGGTCATTGCCAAGGAGCGCTCGCTCCGGCATGCTCCCTGGGACGCTCTCCAAGGGCGGCAAGCCCTGTGCAGGACAGGAGTGTCGCCGTACCCTGGTGGGTATGGGCTTGGGAAGATGCTTCCCGGACAGAGCTCCGTCACACTGCGTCGCCGATTTCGCCCCTGTTGCTTCCTCCAAGGACCTCTTCGCCGAGACACCCATGGCCGGTCACGAATTCTCCGAACCCGCGGACCGCAAGCGCAAACGCCTCGCCGATCCCGCGTCGGCCGCCGATCTGCGCGCGGTGGAACAGACACGCATGCCCTGCGATCCGGCCTTCCGGCACGGAGTCGTTGTGGGATTCGACGGCTCCACGTCCAGTGAGCGTGCCCTCGCGTACGCGATCGGCATGGCACGGCGCTCCGGATCGGGTCTGATCATCGTCCACGTCGCCAACCGGCTGCCCACCACCGTGTGGGCGGGGTGCGAGCCGCCCGTCTTCGTGGACGTGCCGGACCACCGCACCGAGGTGCTGGGGCTGGAACTCGCCTGTGCGGACTATCTGGCGGAAGTGCCGTGGATCCTGGTCGAGCGGGGTGGTGACATCTGCCATGAGCTGGAGGAGGTCGGCCGGGAGTATTCGGCCGACGCCATCGTGGTGGGCTCGACGCACGGGATCGTGGGCCGGATCTTCGGCTCGGTGGCCGGCCGGCTGGCCAAGCGCGCACAGCGACCCGTTGTTGTCATTCCGTGACCCTCTGTTAAGCCGATTGTGCGGTTGTGCACCCGTGTAAAGGGTAGATAAATGCTGCTGGGACGCAGCAAACAACTGCAGATCGAAGGGAGCCCGCCGTGGACAATGGTGTCTCTGCGGGAAGCACGGCCTCGACTTCGACCCTCGGGCACCTCGCCCTGGGTCTCACCCTTCTCGCGTTCGGTATCGGCCACACCGGTGTCATCCACGGCGTGTCCGCTGCCAACTCCGTGTCGCTCGCGATGTACGTCGGCGGCGCGGCCCTGTTCCTCCTCGGACTCCTGGAGTACCGCGGCGGCGACGGGTTCAACGGCACCGCCTTCGCGGGCCTCGGCATCTTCTGGTTCACCTGGGCCAAGGGCGCGGGGGCCTCGGTCTCCGACGAAGCCGCCGGGACGTTTCTCGTCCTGTTCGCGATGCTCGCGCTGACCCTCACGGTCGCCGCCGCGAGCGGTCTGTTCAGCCAGGGCGTCTACGGCCTGCTGACCCTGTCGCTCGTCCTGCTGGCGATAGGTTCCTTCATGGACAGCGGCGGGCTCGCCAAGGCGGGCGGCTGGGTCGCCGCCGTGTCCGGGCTGCTGGCCTGGTACGGGGCCACCGCGGCCCTGGCGCACTGGCCGATGGCCGTCGGCAGGTCCCGGCGCGGCGCGGTCGCCGCGAGCTGAGGACCCCGGGATCCACCGGGATCCGAAAGGATCGACCCCCGTGCGCACCGCGCACGGGGGTCGACTCTTATGACGGGGGGCCGTCGGCTACTCGACGGTGACCGACTTCGCCAGGTTGCGCGGCTTGTCGATGTCCCGGCCCATGGCGAGGGCCGTGTGGTACGCCAGCAGCTGGAGCGGGATGCCCATCAGGATCGGGTCCAGCTCGTCCTCGTTCTTCGGGACCACGATGGTGTGGTCCGCCTTCTCCTGCTCACGGTGGGCGACCGCCAGGATCCGGCCGCTGCGGGCCTTGATCTCCTCCAGCGCCGCGCGGTTCTTCTCCAGCAGGTCGTCGTCCGGAACGATCGCGACCGTCGGCAGCGAGGGCTCGATCAGGGCGAGGGGGCCGTGCTTGAGCTCGGAGGCCGGGTAGGCCTCGGCGTGGATGTAGGAGATCTCCTTCAGCTTGAGGGAGGCCTCCAGGGCCACCGGGTAGCCGCGCACCCGGCCGATGAACATCATCGACTTGGCCTCGGCGAACTCGGCCGCGAGCTTCTTGATGTCCGCTTCGCCGTCGAGGATCTCCTGGATCTGCGCGGGCAGCTTGCGCAGGCCCTCGATGATCCGCTTGCCGTCGGTGACCGACAGGTCCCGGATGCGGCCCAGGTGAACGGCGAGCAGCGCGAAGGCCACGACCGTGTTGGTGAAGCACTTGGTGGAGACGACGCAGACCTCGGGGCCGGCGTGCACGTACACGCCGCCGTCGGCCTCGCGGGCGATCGCGGAGCCGACCACGTTGACCACGCCGAGGACGCGGGCGCCCTTGCGCTTGAGCTCCTGCACGGCCGCGAGCACGTCGTACGTCTCGCCCGACTGGGAGACCGCGATGTAGAGGGTGTCGGGGTCCACGACCGGGTTGCGGTAGCGGAACTCGGATGCCGGCTCGGCGTCCGCGGGGATGCGGGCCATGCCCTCGATGAGGCCGGCGCCGATGAGGCCCGCGTGGTACGAGGTGCCGCAGCCGAGGATCTTGACCCGGCGGATGCCGCGCGCCTCGCGCGGGTCCAGGTTCAGGCCGCCGAGGTGCACGGTGTTGAAGCGGTCGTCGATCCGGCCGCGCAGCACGCGGTCGACCGCGTCGGGCTGCTCGGAGATCTCCTTGTGCATGTACGTGTCGTGGCCGCCCATGTCGTAGGAGGCGGCCTCCCACTCCACGGTCTCCGGGGTGGCGGTGGTGGTGGCACCGCTGGTGGTGTAGGTCCGGAAGTCGTCGGCCTTCAGGGTGGCCATCTCGCCGTCGTCGAGGGTGACGACCTGGCGGGTGTGCGCGACCAGCGCGGCGACGTCCGAGGCGACGAACATCTCCTTCTCGCCGATGCCGAGGACGACCGGGGAGCCGTTGCGGGCGACGACGATGCGGTCGGCGAAGTCGGCGTGCATGACGGCGATGCCGTAGGTGCCCTCGATCGCCTTGACGGCCTCGCGGACCTTGTCCTCCAGGGACTCGGCCTCGGAGCGGGCGATCAGGTGGACGATCACCTCGGTGTCGGTCTCCGACACGAAGACGACGCCCTCGGCCTCCAGCTTGGCGCGCAGCTCGGAGGCGTTGTCGACGATGCCGTTGTGGACGACGGCGACCTTGTTCTCGGCGTCCAGGTGCGGGTGCGAGTTGATGTCGCTCGGGGCGCCGTGCGTGGCCCAGCGGGTGTGGGCGATGCCGGTGGTGCCGGCGAAGCGCTTGGGGACGCGGGACTCCAGCTCGCGGACACGACCCTTGGCCTTGACCACCTTCAGGGTGGACGCCTTCGGGCTGTTCACGACGATGCCCGCCGAGTCGTAGCCGCGGTACTCCAGCCGCTGCAGGCCCTCCAGCAGCAGCGGTGCCACGTCACGCTTGCCGATGTAACCGACGATTCCGCACATACGGTTTTGCCCCTCCTGAAGTTCGGTTCGTGTACCCGCCCGCAGCCGCGTCCGCGGCCGCCGGCTCAGCCGTAGACGATGCGGCGCAGCTGTCGGAGCGAGAGCTCCGGAGGCGCCACGGCGCGGTGCGGCAGCTCGGCCGCGATCCGCTCGAAGATCTCCGCGTTGACCGCTCCGCCGGACTGCAGTTCCCGGTGGCGGCGGCGGACGAACTCCTCGGTCGTCTCGTCGAAGTAGGCGAGCACGTCGAGTACCACCCGGGCGGCTTCACCGCGCTGCAGCGCGGTGCTGCGCACCAGGTGGTCGACGAGGTCGTCATGCGACGGGCGGCGATCGAGCACTCGTAGATATTGGCGGCTAACGGCGACGAACGCAAAGATCCTGCCCGAATCCGGGCAGGATCCCCCTGGTCTGGACCAGTGAATGGGTGACTCCGGTTAGAAGCGCCGCAAAACCGCCTGTTTCGCCGCAGCGAACTCCTCGGCCGTCAGCACCCCGGCCTGGTGCAGATCGCCCAGCTCGCGCAGCCGCCGCAACAGGGCGTCGTGGTCCTCGGCGGGAGCGGCCTCCGAGGAGAGCTCCGCGGGGGCGGTGACCGCGTCCGCCGGACCCTCCTGCGGCGCCGCCGGATGGGGCATCCGTACCGCCACGGCCGCCGCGACCAGCGCCATCAGCGGGTCCTTCTTGAAACCGAAGAGCTCCACGGTGTGCGGGTCGTACTTGGGGGCCGGGGCCGGCGGGGCGCCCGTCAGGGTGAAGCGCAGCCAGCCGTTCTCCAGCCCCTTCGACGGGGACCACTCCACCGTGCGCAGGTCGGCGATCCGGAATTCCCGCGGCCCCGCCGAGCGCTTGGCCTCTTCCGTCGTCCAGTTCCAGTCCAGGACCACCCGGTCGCCGTCGAAGGCCGCCGTCCCGTCGCCGGCGCCCACCGCGATCGGCACGGCCGGACCCGGCAGCAGGTAGGTGTCCACCGGACCGGTGTCCACCTGGTCCAGCAGCAGTGCGTTGCGCACCTCGTCCACGAAGTACTCCGCGACCCCGCTGCGGTCGGACTCCACGGTCAGCCGGTACGGGTCGGAGGCCTCCGGCAGGCGTCCGCCCGTCACCTGGAGCAGGGGGTCCGCGCCGTCACGCAGCCGCAACCGCAGCCGGCCCGCCTTCCGGCTCGGCTCGTACGAGATCCCCGCCAGCGCGCGCAGCGGTACGACCACCTCGCCGAGGGTCTGCCGCAACAGTGCCACCCCCTTGTCGCGGCCCGGCACGATGCGCACCGCGTCCCCGTCGAAGCTCCAAGTGCCGTCCTTCTGGATGATTTCCGCCATCCGGCGATTCTCCCACCGTCACGGACGGGCCAGTTGGCCTATACCTGGGCCATGAGAGTCCTGCGACTGCGACGCACGCTCGGCGCCCTGCTGGCCCTCGGCCTCGTGGGCGGTGCCGTCTCCTGCACCGCCGCCCACGGGGACGACGCCAGACCCGGCGACGACCCGCCCGCGGCCCTCACCCCCTTCGAGCGGCTGCTGCCCGCGCCGGTCTCCGCGCGCGCGGAAGAGCCCGGGTACTCCTTCGGGGCGGGGACGGTCATCCGTACCGGCCGGGGCGCGGACGAGGAGGTCCGCCGGGTGGGCGAGCTCCTCGCGGAGCAGCTGCGCGGCCCGAGCGGGCTGCCGCTGCCGGTGGTCGACGGGGCGCGGGGGGACGGGATCCGGCTCACGATCGACGAGGAGGCCGAAGGCTTGGGCGACGAGGGGTACCGGCTGGAGTCCGGCCCCGACGGGGTCACCCTCACCGCACGGACCCCGGCCGGCCTCTTCCGCGCGGGGCAGACGCTGCGCCAGCTGGTGCCGGTGGCCGGGCCCGGGACGGTCCCGGGCGGGACGGTCACCGACCGGCCGCGCTTCGCGTACCGGGGGGCGATGGTCGACATCGCGCGGCACTTCTTCTCGGTGGAGCAGGTCAAGCGGTACGTCGACCAGCTCGCCCAGTACAAGGTCAACACGCTGCACCTGCACCTGACCGACGACCAGGGCTGGCGGCTCGCGGTCGACTCCTGGCCGCGGCTGGCGGAGTACGGCGGCGGCAGCGAGGTCGGCGGCGGGCCCGGCGGGCACTGGACGAAGGACGAGTACCGGGAACTGGTGGCCTACGCCGGCGAGCGGTACGTGGACGTGGTCCCGGAGATCGACATGCCCGGGCACGTGAACGCGGCGCTCGCCTCCTACCCGGAGCTGAACTGCGACGGCAAGGCCCCGGACCGGTACACCGGGACCAAGGTGGGCTTCAGCTCCCTGTGCGTGGCCAGGGAGCGGACGTACGAGTTCATCGACGAGGTGCTCGGCGAGCTCGCCGCGCTGACCCCCGGACGCTACCTGCACATCGGCGGCGACGAGGCGCACGTGACGCCGGCGGCGGACTACGCGGCCTTCATGGACCGGGCGCAGGCGGTGGTGGGCCGGTACGGGAAGACGGTGATGGCCTGGCACCAGCTGGCGACGGCGCGGCCGGCGCAGGGGGCCGTGCTCCAGTACTGGGGCCACGACAAGACCCCGGCCGCGGACCGGGCGGCCGTGGTGGCGGCGGCGCAGGCGGGCCACCCGCTGGTGCTCTCACCGGCGGACCGGGTGTATCTGGACATGAAGTACGAGGCGACGACGAAGCCGGGGCTGGCGTGGGCCGGGTACGTACCGGTGAAGCGGTCGTACTCCTGGAACCCGGGGGCCTACCTGGCCGGGGTCCCGGAGTCCGCCGTCCTGGGGGTGGAGGCCCCGCTGTGGACGGAGAACGTCGCGACGCGCGCGGACTGGGAGCTGATGGCGTTCCCGCGGGTCCTGGGCCTGGCCGAGCTCGGCTGGTCCCCGGCGGGCTCGCTGGACTGGACCTCCTACAGCCGCCGGCTGGCGGCCCAGCAGCCGCGCCTCGACGCGCAGGGCATCGGCTTCTACCGGGCCCCGGACGTGCCGTGGGCGAGGTAACCGGAGGACGTTTCCGGAAATCGAATCCACGACTCCCGCCGGCGGCTCCCGGCCCGCCCCCTCAGAACTCCTGCTGATCGGCGTCGGGCGGGAGGAGGCAGGGAGTGCTGACGGACAGGGTCAGCGTGTCCTCGGTCACGTCGCCGACGGAGACGTACTGCTTGTCCTTCGGATGCTCCGCCTGGACCAGACAGGCTCCGCGCTCCTCCGCGTGCGAACGGGAGCGCCAGTTCGTTCGGATCGTGGGACGCGGAAGGGGCGGGCGGGCCGAGGGACCGTAGTCGGCACGCCCGCCCCGTGGGTCACCGCCGGGCGAAGGCCGCGACGGGGTTCTTGAGGGTGCCGATCAGCTGGAGTGCGGCGGACGGGTCGGAGAGGTCGACCATCTGCTTGTTGTTGCGCAGCTGGAGGCGGTTCAGGCAGGACAGCTGGAACTCCTCCGCGAAGAGGTCGTACCTCGCGAAGCGCTCCGCGAGCTGCGGCATCGACTCCTGGTAGGCGTGGCCGCAGTCGGCGACCGCCTTCCAGAAGGTGTCCTCCTCGCAGATGCCCTCCGACACCAGGATCGAGCCGAGGAAGCGGAAGAAGCAGTCGAAGACGTCGGTGAAGACCGACAGCAGCTTCATGTCCTCCGGGATGTCCGCCCGGACCCGCTCGACCGCGGGCGGAAGGACCGCGTCCGGGTCCATGACGACGATCTCCTCGGCGATGTCCTTGAAGATCGCCCGCTTCACGACGCCGCCCTCGATGACGAGGATGGTGTTCTCGCCGTGCGGCATGTACGCGAGGTCGTACTGGTAGAAGCAGTGCAGCAGCGGGACCAGGTACGCCTTGAGGTACGAGCGCAGCCATTCCTCGGGGGTCAGGCCCGACTCCGCGATCAGGGCGCCGACGAAGGACTTGCCCTCGGCGTCCACGTGCAGCAGTGAGGCCATGGTGGCGAGCCGCTCGTCGCCCTTGAGGGAGGCGACCGGGGACTCGCGCCACAGCGCGGCCAGCATCTTGCGGTACGGCGAGTAGCGGTCGGTGGCCCGCTCGTACTGGCGGTGGTGGTAGCCGATCGCCGCGCGCTCGCGGATGATCGAGAAGTCCACCGACTGCAGGACCTCGTCGCCCTCGATCAGCTGGTGCAGCCAGTCGTTGATCGCCGGCGTGGCCTCCATGTAGGCGGCCGACAGGCCCCGCATGAAGCCCATGTTGAGCACCGAGATCGCCGTCTTGACGTAGTGCTTCTCGGGGGCGCTCGTGTTGAAGAACGTACGGATCGACTGCTGGGCCAGGTACGCGTCCGAGCCCTCGCCGAGCAGCACCAGGCGACGGTTGGCGATCTCGGCGGCGAAGGTGACCGTGGTCTTGTTCCACCACTGCCACGGGTGGACCGGCAGCAGGTGGTAGTCGGCCGGGTCCAGGCCGAGGGCCGTCAGCCGCGCCGCGAACCCGGCGACGGTCTCCTCGCCCAGCTCGGCGCGGACGAACGAGTCGTGGTCCAGGCCCGCGCCCGCCGTGAAGGTGGAGACGTCCTTGTGCGCCGCCACCCACACCAGGTGGACCGGGCTCGCGGTCTCCGGGGCGTACGAGAGGTACTCGTGCACGCCGAAGCCGAGGCGGCCGTTGTTCGCCACGAAACAGGGGTGGCCCTCGGTCATGCCCGTCTCGATGTCCTGGAAGGAGGACTTCGCGAGGACGTCGGAGGAGACCTGCGGCTTCGTGTACTTGAAGGCCGTGCCGGCCAGGGTGGAGGAGATCTCCTCCAGGTAGACGGGCAGGACCTCCGGGCTCAGGCCCAGCGCCTCGCGCAGCTCGATGTGGAAGTCGATCGCGTCCAGCGGGAGCTCGGCGCCGTCCTGTAGGCGGGTGACCGAGGTCTCGTCCACCGCCCAGTGGTCGAGGGCGTGCAGGACGGCCTTGAACCGGTACTCCACCGTGGAGTCGTCGCTCAGGACCGCGTACCAGGAGTCGCCCAGCGGCTCGGGCGTCAGGAGGCGTTCGTGGGAGAACTCCGCGAGGGCCTTGCGGACCAGCGCGCGGTTGGCGCGGGCCCACAGCTCCGGGGAGAGGTGGGAGACGGCGTCGGCCAGGCTCATATCGACGCTCCCCGGGTGATGCCGGTGGCGGCCTCGAACCGGGCGCGGGTGCAGAAGCTGAGGAGGGCTTCCTTCTCCGGCTTGCGGATCTCGCGCTCGGGGACGAAACCGACCACGGCGTTGAGGGCGTGCACCGCCGTGTTGCGGACGTCGGGTTCGACGACGACGCGCTGCGTCTCCTCGTCGGCGAAGAGGGCGGCCATCACCGTGGTGATCACGGCGCGGGTGAAGCCGCTGAGGGGCTGGTCGCTCGGCGCGACGAGGAAGTGCATGCCGACGTCGCCGGGCCGGGCGTCGTACAGGCCGACCAGTTCCAGCTCGCTCGGGTCGTAGCTCTCCATCAGGAAGGCCGGGCGGCCCTCGTGGAGGCCGATGAAGGCGTGGTGGTGCTCGTGCGCGGCGATCCGCATGTACTCGCGCTCGACGTCCGGCAGCGAGGCGTCCTGCATCATCCAGAACGAGGCCTTGGGGTGCGTGACCCACCCGTGCAGGAGCTCCGCGTCGGCGAAGGGGTCCAGCGGGCGGAGGGCGAAGGTCCCGAGGGCCGCGTCCGTCCGGCTGAAGAGGGTTTCGGTGGTGCTCATGCGTGCGTGCCTTCCGGTGCTGCGAACTGCTGGAACGCGATGGACTTCTCGACCTTGTAGTACGCGCGTCCGAGGAGCTCGCCCACGATGTAGGCGTTGCGGTACGCGGCCATGCCGAGGTCGGGCGAGGTCAGGGAGTGGTTGTGGGTGGTGCCGTTCTGCAGGTACACCCCGCGGCCCGTGGTGTCGACGCTGTAGTTGCGGCCGGCGTCGAGGCGGCCGTGGCCGTCGAAGTTCAGCCGCTCGCGCACCGGGGCGAGGAACTCGGGCACCCGGTACTTGTAGCCGGTGGCCAGGACCAGACCCTCGGAGGCGAGGGTGAAGTCCCGCTCCTGCTCCTCCTGGCGCAGCCCCAGGGTGTAGGTGCCCGTGGTGGTGTCGTACGCCGCGCTGTTCAGGGAGGTGTTGGTCAGCAGGGTGGTCGGCACCTGCCCCGGCATGGTGATCCGCTTCTGGTAGAGCAGGTCGAAGATGGCGTTGATCAGGTCGCCGTCGATGCCCTTGAAGAGGTTCTTCTGCTGGGTCTCCAGCCGGTAGCGGGTGTCCTCGGGGAGGGCGTGGAAGTAGTCCACGTACTCGGGGGAGGTCATCTCCAGCGTCAGCTTGGTGTACTCCAGCGGGAAGAACCTCGGGGAGCGGGTCACCCAGTTGAGCTGGTAGCCGTACGTGTCGATCTCGGCGAGCAGGTCGTAGTAGATCTCGGCCGCGCTCTGGCCGGAGCCGATCAGGGTGATGGACTTCTTCTTCTGCAGCTCCGCCTTGTTCCGCATGTAGGCGGAGTTGTGCAGGAAGTCGCCGCCGAGGCCGGCGCAGGCCTCCGGGACGAAGGGCGGGGTGCCGGTGCCCAGGACCAGGCGGCGGGCCCGGTGGGTGTCGCCCCGGTCCGTGTGGACCTCGTAGAGACCGGCCTGCTCGTCGTAGGTGACCTCGGTGACGGAGGTGGAGTACAGGACGTTGTCGAGGCGGTCGGCGGCCCAGCGGCAGTAGTCGTTGTACTCGGCGCGCAGCGGGTAGAAGTTCTCCCGGATGTAGAACGAGTACAGCCGGTCCTGGTCCTTCAGGTAGTTCAGGAAGGAGAAGGGCGAGGTCGGGTCGGCGAGGGTGACCAGGTCCGACATGAACGGCGTCTGCAGGTGCGCGCCGTCCAGGAACATCCCCGCGTGCCACTCGAAGTGCGGCTTCGACTCGATGAACAGGCCGTTCAGCTCGTCGATCGGCGCGGTGAGGCAGGCGAGTCCCAGGTTGAAGGGGCCGAGGCCGATACCGATGAAGTCGTGGGGCTCAGTGGTGGACGGCAAGGGATTCTCCCAGGAACTGCTCGGCGTGCGCGGCGAGGAGGTCGAGGACGGCAGCGATGTCGGCCGTCGTGGTCTGCGGGTTGAGGAGGGTGAACTTCAGGTACTGCTTCCCGTCCACCTTCGTCCCCGCGACGACGGCCTCGCCGGAGGCGAAGAGTGCCTTGCGGGCATGGAGCTGGGCCTCGTCGAGGAGGTCGGCGGGGACCTCCCGGCCGGGCAGGAAGCGGAAGACGAGGGTGGAGATCTGCGGCTTGACGACGACCTCGAAGCGCGGGTCGGCGTCGATGAGGTCCCAGCCGGCGGCGGCCAGGTCGACGACCTCGTCGAAGAGCGAGCCGACGCCGTCGGCGCCCATCACGCGCAGGGTCATCCAGAGCTTGAGCGCGTCGAAGCGGCGCGTGGTCTGGATGGACTTGTCGACCTGGTTGGGGATGCGCTCCTCGGCCATGCGACGCGGGTTGAGGTAGTCCGCGTGGTACGTGGCGTGCTTGAGGGTGTCGCGGTCGCGGACCAGCATCGCGCTGGAACTGACCGGCTGGAAGAACGACTTGTGGTAGTCGACCGTGACCGAGTCGGCGTGCTCGATGCCGTCGAGGAGGTGCCGGCGGGTGGGGGAGACCAGCAGTCCGCAGCCGTACGCGG
The DNA here is from genome assembly GCF_042871845.1 of Streptomyces sp. NPDC005533. NCBI lineage: Bacteria > Bacillati > Actinomycetota > Actinomycetes > Kitasatosporales > Streptomycetaceae > Streptomyces > Streptomyces sp. NPDC005533. The sequence continues at coordinate 214,768 of NZ_JBIAJH010000008.1, forward strand.
CGTCCACGTGCATCCACGCGGAGTGCTCGGCGGTCAGGCGGGCGATCTCGGGGAGCGGGTCGATGGACCCGAAGTCGGTGGTGCCGGCGGTGGCGACGACGGCCATCGGGAAGAGGCCTTCGGCGGCGCACTCCTCCAGCTCCAGGGCGAGCACCGCGGTGTCCATCCGGCGGTTGCGGTCGACGGGGACCGAGATGACGGCCTCGTAGCCGAGGCCGAGCATGGCGGCCGACTTCTGCACGCTGAAGTGGCTGGCCTCGGAGGTGAAGATGCGCAGCTTGGGCAGGAGTTCGGCCTTGGTGGGCACGGCGCCCTCCTCCAGGGCCCGCTTCATGACGATCCGGCAGGCCTCGTCGCGGGCGAGGAGCAGCGCGTGGAAGTTGGACTGGCTGCCGCCGGAGGTGAAGATGCCGTCCGCGGCGGGGCCGAGGCCGATGCGCCGGGCGGTCCAGTCGATGAGGCGGCGCTCGATCAGCGTGCCGCCGATGGACTGGTCCCAGGTGTCGAGGGAGGAGTTGACGGCCGAGAGGACCGCCTCGCCGAGCACCGCGGGGATCACGACGGGGCAGTTGAGGTGCCCGAGGTAGCGCGGGTGGTGGAAGTACACCGCGTCGCGCAGGTAGACGTCCTCCAGCTCGTCCAGGACGGCGGCCGCGTCCGCGAGCGGCTTGTCCAGGTCGATCCCGTTGATGACCGGGGCGAGTTCGTCGACGGATATACCGGTGTGGGGCCGTTCCGTGGTCGCGAGTTTGGCGGCGACGCGGTCGACGCCCTCGGTGACGGAACGCCGGTAGAGGTCCGCGGTCGTCTCGTTCAGCAGATGCGAGCGCATCAACTTTCCTCCGGGCAGGGGGAGAAGGGGAGGGTGGGTTGTGTGATGTTTAGGTTAGCCTAACCTAAGCTAATAAGCCAAACGAGAGGGGCCCTGACTGGAAGTCAGGGCCCCTCTTCAACGGCCTTGCGAAATACGCAAGTTGACTAAAGTTCGGACGCCGGGTCCTCGCTCGGAGCCTCGCCGGCGTACGCCTCGGCGAGGAGCTGCTCCTCGCTCGCGCCGAGCCGCCAGTAACCGGTGAAACGCACCGCCCGTCGGTCGACGGATCGTTCCTGCACGAAGTGGCGGCGCACCGCGCGAACGGTGCCGGCCTCGCCCGCCAGCCAGACGTACGGGACCTCGGCGGCGAGCGGCTCCGCCGCGCGCAGCACGCTCAGGACCTGCTCGGTGCGCTCCCGGCCGTGGCCCTCGCGCACGATCCAGGTGATGTCCGCGTCGGCGAGCGTGTCGAGCGCGATCCGGTCGTCCTCGTGCGGGACCTCGAACCAGGCCCGCACCCGCGTCCCGGCGGCCAGCCGGTCCAGGATCGCGGCCGCGGCCGGCAGGGCGGTCTCGTCCGCGTACATCCAGATTGCGTCGGTGGCGGCCGGCGGCCGGAAGCGCACGGACTTGTTCTCCGCGACGGCCGGGCCGATGGCCAGGATCCGGCGGCCGGTGACCGCGCGCCCGGCCCAGCGGGAGGCCGGCGACGCGTCGCCGTGCAGGACGAAGTCGATGTCGATCTCGACCGCTCCCCCGGACGTACGGCGCTGCTCGCGCACCGTGTAGGAGCGCATCACCGGCCGCTCCTCGTCCGGCATCCCGCGCCAGGCGGCGAACCAGGTGTCCTCGTCCGTGGACGGGAGCACGGTGTGCTCCTGGTCGGACGGCGGCAGGAAGAGCGACAGGCTCTGGTCGAAGCCGCCCGAGCGGAAGTCCGCGAGGGACTCCCCGCCGAACGTGACCCGCAGGAACGAGTGGCCGAGGCGGCGCGTGCGGACCACTTCGAGCGCGAAGAACCTGAAGTGGGCGACGGCCGGAGCGGTGTCGTCGGACGCGGTGACGGTCATGCGGAGGATCCCCCTGGAAGTCGGAACGGCCTACGGGCGCCCGGGGTCACCGGGCGCCGCGGGTGGAGCGGGTCAGCTGACCTTCTTGGCGTTCTGGATGGACTTCGCGAGGTCCTCGAGGATCTGGGCGCACTTGGCGTACGAGTAGATCGGCTCGGTGACGCGCGGGGTGATCTGGCCGGCCTTCACCGCGGGGAGCTCGGCCCAGGTGGCCTTCGCCTTCAGCTCCTCCGGCTGGAGGGTGCCGGTGCGGTTGTCGAGCAGGACGACGTCGGCCTTGTACTTGCCGGCGTTCTCCCAGCTGAGGCTCTCGAAGAAGCCGCCCTCGTCCAGCTTCTCCGGGGTGACGAACTCGACGCCGAGCTGCTTGAAGTACTTCAGGTCGGCCGAGGTGTCCGGGGTGGAGACGTAGAACAGGTCGGCGGAGCCGGAGCCCACGAGCACCTTGACGCCCGGGTTGGCCTTGGTGGCCTCGCGCACCTTCGCGGCGGCGGCCTCGAAGCGGGCCTTCGCGTCGACGGCGGTCTTGGCGTTCATGTCGGCGCCCAGGGACTTGGCGAGGTCCGCGGTGCGCTCCAGCGCCTTGTCGAGGGTGGCGTCGCCGCCCACGGAGATCGCGGCGGCCGGGGCCAGCTTCAGGATCTTGTCCTTGGAGGCCTCCGGGACGTACCAGTACGTGCCGTCCCAGGTGTTGGTGACGAGCAGCTCGGGCTGGAGGGCCGCGTACTTCTCGACGTTGAACTCGTCGTAGACGTTGCCGAGGATCTCGACCTTGGAGATGTCCATCGAGCCGGCCTGGACGTCGGGCTTGCCGTCGGCGGTCTTGGTCGGGCCGAAGACGCCCTTGACCGAGACGCCGTAGTCGTACAGCGCGGCCGCGGTGCCGGTGAACGCGACGATGTTCTTCGGCTTCGACTTGGTGCTGACCTCCTTGCCGAGGTCGTCCTTGAAGGTCCAGGGGCCGGAGGCCGCAGCGCCGTTGTCCTTGCCGCCGTCGCCCTTCGCCGAGTCGGTGCCACCGCACGCGGCGAGCGCCGCGACCAGGCCGAGGGCGCCGCCTGCCGCGATGAATCCGCGGCGGGTGAAGGAGGAGGTACGGGACTTGGGCATGTCGATGTCCGTTTTCGTGCGTATCCGGGCGGCCACTGAGCCGTTCGTGAGGAAGGTTAGCCTAACCTTGGCCGAAAACGGTAAGGGGGCCCTAAGTTTTTTGGGGCCCCCTCGTTCCGCCCGTACCCGGACGCGCTCTGCGCCTAGGCGGAGAAGCCCAGTTCACGGGCGATCAGCATGCGCTGCACCTCGCTGGTGCCCTCGCCGATCTCCAGGATCTTGGAATCCCGCCACATGCGGGCCACCGGGTACTCGTTCATGAACCCGTAGCCTCCGTGGATCTGGGTCGCCTCACGGGCGTTGTCGACGGCCACCGTCGAGGAGTACAGCTTCGCGATCGCCGCCTCCTTCTTGAAGGGCTCGCCGGCCACCAGCCGGGAGGCCGCGTCGCGCCAGCCGATGCGGGCCATGTGGGCGCGCATCTCCATGTCGGCCAGCTTGAACTGGATGGCCTGGTTGTCGCCGATCGCCTTGCCGAAGGCGTGCCGCTCCTTGGCGTACTTCACCGACTCGTCCACACAGCCCTGCGCGAGCCCCGTCGCGAGCGCCGAGATGGCGATCCGGCCCTCGTCGAGGATCCGCAGGAACTGGGCGTAGCCCCGGCCCTCCGCGCCCACCAGGTTGGCCAGGGGCACCCGTACGTCGTCGAAGGACAGCTCACGGGTGTCCGAGGAGTTCCAGCCCACCTTGGAGTAGGGCGCGGCCACCGTGAAGCCCGGGGTGCCGGACGGGACGATGATCGAGGAGATCTCCGGGCGGCCGTCCGCCTTGCGGCCCGTCACGGCGGTGACCGTGACCAGACCGGTGATGTCCGTACCGGAGTTGGTGATGAAGCACTTCGAGCCGTTGATGACCCACTCGTCGCCGTCCTTGACGGCCGTGGTGCGGGTGCCACCGGCGTCGGAGCCCGCGCCGGGCTCGGTCAGGCCGAAGGCGCCGAGGATCTCGCCGGAGCACATCCGCGGCAGCCACTCCCGCTTCTGCTCCTCCGAGCCGAAGAGGTAGAGGGGCATGGCGCCCAGGGAGACGCCGGCCTCCAGGGTGATGGCCACCGAGGAGTCGACGCGGGCCAGCTCCTCCAGGGCGATGCCCAGGGCGAGGTAGTCCCCGCCCATGCCGCCGTACTCCTCCGGGAAGGGCAGGCCGAACAGGCCCATGCGGCCCATCTCGGCGACGATCTCGTAGGGGAACTCGTGCCGCTCGTAGAGGTCGCCGATCTTCGGGGCGACGACGTCGTGCGCGAACGCCTCGACGGTGCGGCGGAGTTCCTCGTGCTCGGGGGTGAGCCGGTGGTCGAGGGACATGGTGTGACTACTCCTTGTGGGAGAGGGCGCGGACGGTACGTGAGGGGCTGGGACGCCCCAGCTGTTCGGCCATCCACACGCTCGTGGCGGTGAGGGCGGCCAGATCGACCCCGGTCTCGATGCCGAGGCCGTCGAGCATCCACACCAGGTCCTCGGTCGCGAGATTGCCGGTGGCGCTCTTCGCGTACGGGCATCCGCCGAGGCCGCCGGCGGAGGCGTCGACGGTGGTCACGCCGTGCTGGAGCGCGGCGAGGGTGTTGGAGAGGGCTTGGCCGTAGGTGTCGTGGAAGTGCACGCCGATGCGGTCGGTGCCGACGCCCGCCTCGTTCAGGCCGCCGAGCAGCTCCCGGACGTGGCCGGGAGTGGCGACGCCGATGGTGTCGCCGAGGCTCAGCTCGTCGCAGCCGAGGTCGAGCAGGGACTTCGCGACCCGTACGACCTGGTGGACCGGGACGGGGCCCTCCCAGGGGTCGCCGAAGCACATCGAGAGGTAGCCGCGAACGTGCGCCCCGTCCTGCTTGGCACGGGCCACGACGGGCTCGAACATCGCGAGGGACTCGGCCACGGTCCGGTTGAGGTTGCGGGAGGCGAAGGTCTCGGTGGCCGAACCGAAGACGGCGATGCGGGTGGCCCCGAGGGCGAGCGCGCGGTCCAGGCCGCGCTCGTTGGGGACGAGGACGGGCAGGGCCACCCCGTCGAGGTCCGCGAGCCGCGGGAACAGCTCCTCGGCGTCGGCCAGCTGCGGAACCCACTTGGGGTGCACGAAGCTGGTGGCCTCGACGGTGGTGAGTCCGGCGGCGGCCAGCCGGTGGATGAACTCCGCCTTGACCTCGGTGGGTACGGCGCTCTTCTCGTTCTGGAGCCCGTCGCGCGCGCCGACCTCGTGGATCCGGACCCGGGCCGGGAGGCCGGCGGCCGGAACGGTCATGGGCAGGCGGTTCATTCGCCCTCCTCGTCCGGGGTGACGACGGCCAGGACCTGGTCCATCGCCACCGTGGTGCCGGGGGACACGTCGAGCTCGGTGACGGTGCCGGCGTGCGGGGCGGAGATGACGTGCTCCATCTTCATGGCCTCGACGACGAGCAGGCTCTGCCCGGCCGTCACCCGGTCGCCGACGGCCACCTTGACGACGGTGACCGTGCCGGGCATCGGGGCGGCGAGGGTGTCCGCCCCCGCGCTCGCCGCGCCGTGGGCGGACACCGGGTCGTGGCGCTGGACGTGCCAGCTGTCTCCGTCGCGGCCGAGCCAGACCCCCTCCGGGGAGGCGGCGTGGCTGAACCGGTGCGTGACGCCGTCGAGTTCGACCGTGACGAGGTCGGCGGTGCGGGCCACGATCCGAGCGCGCGCCGGGGCGCCGGGGCTCTGCCCCGGATCCCGCTCCTCCCTCTCCGACGGGGCCGAAAGGGCGAGCTCGTGGTCGGCGCCCAGGCTGCGGGTGCGGACCTCCACCGGGTCCTGGCCGGGAAGGCGGAAGTGGTGGACCGTCCAGGCGGGGGAGCCGCCCAGGCGCCAGCCGTCGGCGGCGTCGAACGGGTCGACCCATCCCTCCTGCCGTGGCTTCGCCAGGGGCTGCGCCAGCAGGGCCGCCGTGGCGTACACCTCGTCCGGGACCCCCTCCGGCAGGAGGGACGGGAGGTCACGCTCCACCAGCCCGGTGTCGAGGTCGCCCGACACCACATCGGGGTGCGCCAGCAGCCTCCGCAGGAAACCGGCGTTGGTCTGGACACCCAGGATCACGGTGTCCGCCAGAGCCCCCCGCAGCAGGCGCAGCGCACTGGCGCGGTCGGGCCCGTACGCGATGACCTTCGACAGCATCGGGTCGTACGTCGACCCCACCGGCACGCCCGCCGTCAGCCCGGAGTCCGTGCGCACGGCCCCGCCGTCCGGCTCGGAGAGGGCCAGCACCGTACCGCCCGACGGCAGGAACCCGCGCGCCGGGTCCTCCGCGCAGACGCGGGCCTCGATCGCGTGCCCGGTCAGCGTCACCCCGGACTGGTCGAAGCCCAGCGGGGCGCCGGCCGCCACCCGGATCTGCTGCTCGACCAGGTCCAGCCCGGTGATCAGCTCCGTCACCGGGTGCTCGACCTGGAGGCGGGTGTTCATCTCCATGAAGTAGTAGGAGGAGGGGTCGCCGCCGGGGACGATGAACTCCACCGTGCCCGCGCCGACGTACCCGCAGGAGCGGGCCGCGTCGACCGCCGCCGCGCCCATCGCCGCACGCGTCTTCTCGTCGAGCAGGACCGACGGCGCCTCCTCGATCACCTTCTGGTGCCGGCGCTGGAGCGAGCACTCGCGCTCGCCGAGGTGCACCACGTTCCCGTGGGCGTCCGCCAGCACCTGGATCTCGATGTGCCGCGGCCGGTCGATCCACCGCTCCACCAGCAGGGTGTCGTCGCCGAAGGAGGACTTCGCCTCGCGGCGGGCCGCCGCGATCTCCTCGGCCAGCACCGCCTCGTCGCGGACCAGCCGCATGCCCTTGCCGCCGCCGCCCGCAGAGGGCTTGAGCAGCACCGGCATGCCGATCTCCATGGAGGCGGCGACCAGTTCGGCGTCGGTCAGTCCGCTGCCCGAGGAGCCGGGGACCACGGGCACGCCCGCCGCCTTCACCGTCTCCTTGGCCCGGATCTTGTCGCCCATGAGGGAGATGGCGGAGGCGGGCGGCCCGATGAAGGCCAGCCCGGCGTCCGCGCAGGCCTGGGCGAAGGCGGCGTTCTCCGCGAGGAAGCCGTAGCCCGGGTGGACGGCCTCGGCGCCCGTCCGCTTCGCGGCATCCAGCAGCCGCTCCACCGACAGGTAGCTCTCGGCGGCCGCCGCCGGGCCGATCCGGACGGCCGTGTCGGCCTCCCGTACGTGCCGGGCGTCCGCGTCGGCGTCGCTGAAGACGGCCACGGAGCGGATGCCGAGCTCCCGCAGGGTGCGGATGACCCGGACCGCGATCTCGCCGCGGTTCGCGACAAGGACAGTGCTGAACATCAGTGAGGTCCTCACGTCACATACGGAAGATGCCGAAAGCGGAGTCGCCCAGCGGGGCGTTCGCGCACGCGGTCAGGGCCAGTCCCAGCACCTGCCGGGTCTCCATCGGGTCGATGACCCCGTCGTCCCACAGCCGCGCCGTGGCGTAGTAGGCGTTGCCCTGCTCCTCGTACTGCGCGCGGACCGGGGCCTTGAAGGCCTCCTCGTCCTCGCCCGACCACTCCTGGCCCGCGCCCTCGATCTGGTCGCGCTTGACGGTGGCGAGGACCGAGGCCGCCTGCTCGCCGCCCATCACGGAGATCTTGGCGTTGGGCCACATCCACAGGAACCGCGGCGAGTACGCCCGCCCGCACATCGAGTAGTTGCCCGCGCCGTACGAGCCGCCGACGACCACCGTCAGCTTCGGCACCCGGGTGCAGGCCACGGCCGTCACCATCTTGGCGCCGTGCTTGGCGATGCCGCCCGCCTCGTAGTCCTTGCCGACCATGAAGCCCGAGATGTTCTGGAGGAAGAGGAGCGGGATGCCGCGCTGGTCGCACAGCTCGATGAAGTGCGCGCCCTTCTGGGCGGATTCGGCGAACAGGATGCCGTTGTTGGCGATGATCCCGACCGGGTGTCCGTGGATCCGGGCGAAGCCGGTGACCAGGGTCTGGCCGAACTCGGACTTGAACTCCTGGAAGCGGGACCCGTCCACGATCCGCGCGATGATCTCGCGGGCGTCGTACGGGGTGCGCGAGTCGACGGGCACCGCGCCGTACAGGCCGTACGGGTCCACCTTGGGCTCCTCCGGAGCCTCGACCGCCCAGGGCAGGGCCCCGCGCTCCGGGAGGGTCGCCACGATGTTCCGTACGATCCGCAGCGCGTGCGCGTCGTCCTCCGCGAGGTGGTCGGTCACGCCGGAGACGCGGGAGTGCACCTCGCCGCCGCCGAGCTCCTCGGCCGTGACCACCTCACCGGTGGCGGCCTTCACCAGCGGCGGGCCGCCGAGGAAGATCGTGCCCTGGTTGCGGACGATGACGGCCTCGTCGCTCATGGCCGGGACGTACGCGCCGCCCGCCGTGCAGGAGCCGAGGACGGCCGCGATCTGCGGGATGCCGGCGCCCGACATGCGCGCCTGGTTGTAGAAGATGCGGCCGAAGTGCTCCCGGTCGGGGAAGACCTCGTCCTGCATGGGGAGGAAGGCGCCGCCCGAGTCGACCAGGTAGAGGCAGGGGAGACGGTTCTCCAGGGCCACCTCCTGGGCGCGGAGGTGCTTCTTGACGGTCATCGGGTAGTACGTGCCGCCCTTGACGGTGGCGTCGTTCGCGACGATCACGCACTCGCGACCGCTGACCCGGCCGATGCCCGCGATGACCCCGGCGGCGGGGGCGGCGCCCCCGTACATGCCCTCGGCGGCCAGCGGGGCCAGCTCCAGGAAGGGCGATCCGGGGTCGAGGAGCGTGTCCACGCGGTCGCGGGGGAGGAGCTTCCCGCGGGCGGTGTGGCGGGCGCGGGCCTTCTCGCCGCCGCCGAGCCGGGCCGCGTCGAGCCGGGCGCGCAGCCCCTCGGTCAGCTCGTGGTGGGCGGCCTCGTTGGTCCGCCAGGCCTCGGACGCCGGGTCCGCGGCGCTCGTCAGCACTGGTGCCTGCTGCATCGGTCGAGCTCCCTTGCTCGGTGCACGCTGTTAATAAGCGTTAACGCATGTACGGCCTAGGTTAACGAGCGCTAACGGCCCTGTCTAGAATGGTTTCCCATGAGCACCAGAGCGGCCGCCCCCACCCGTCGCGAGCAGATCCTCAGTGAGGCCGCCCGCCTCTTCGCCGCGCGCGGATTCCACGGTGTCGGCGTCGACGAGATAGGCGCCGCGGTGGGGATCAGCGGCCCCGGCCTGTACCGGCACTTCGCGGGCAAGGACGCCATGCTCGCCGAGCTGCTCGTCGGCATCAGCGAGCGGCTGCTGACCGGCGGCCGCCACCGGGTGGCGGAGGCGGCGGGCGCCCCGGAGCGGGTCCTGTCCTCCCTCATCGACGGGCACATCGACTTCGCGCTCGACGACCGGGCGCTGATCACCCTGCACGACCGGGAGCTCGACCGCCTACGGGAGGCCGACCGCAAGCTCGTACGGCAGCTGCAGCGCCAGTACGTGGAGCTGTGGGTGGAGGTCGTACGGGAACTGCACCCGGAGGTCGCCGAGGCCGAGGTGCGCGTCTCCGTGCACGCGGTCTTCGGCCTGCTGAACTCCACCCCCCACCTCGCGGCCCTGGGCCGCGAGGCGACGGAATCGCTGCTGCGCCGCCTCGCGCACGGGGCGTTCGGGGCGCTGTCGGCATGACCCGAGGCGTCCGTCGATCGGAATGGACGCGCCGCCTCCGCCTGGGCGGCGGCAGAATGGCCCGTATGCCGAAGCCGATAGAGACGCCGAGCCGTGCCGAACTCATCGACCATCTGGTCCGTACGCGGATCGCGGGGCAGGTGGCGACCCCGCGCGAGAACAACCTCTCCCACTACCGCAAGCTCGCCAACGGCGACCGGCACTACTGGCTCGGGCTGGAGCTCGGCGACCGGTGGACGGACGAGCAGGACGTCCTCGCGGTGATGGCGGAGCGGTGCGGGGTCGTGGACGACCCGGCCTTCCGGTACGGCCAGGACACCATCGACCCGGAGCTGACCGTGGCCGGCCTGGACCGGCTGGCGGCGCGGCTGCGCAAGGCGGCGCTGGACCGGCAGAGCGTGCTGTTCGCCACCGGCCACCCGGGCGGCCTGCTGGACGTCCACCGGGCCACGGCGGCGGCCCTGCGCGCCGCGGGCTGCGAGATCGTCGTCATCCCCTCGGGCCTGGTGGCCGACGAGGGCTCGGTGTGGCAGTTCGCGGACGTCGCCGTCCTGGAGCGCGGCGCGACCCTGTGGCACACCCACTCGCCCGAGCCGATGGCCGCCATCCTGGACGGCCTGACGGCCGAGAACCGCCCGCAGCCGGACCTGGTCGTCGCCGACCACGGCTGGGCGGGCTGCGCGGCCCAGCGCGGCCTGGACGCGGTCGGCTACGCCGACTGCAACGACCCGGCCCTCTTCCTCGCCGAAGCCGAAGGCACCCTCCAGGTCGCGATCCCCCTGGACGACCACGTCCGCGACCCGCGCTTCTACGACCCGCTGGTCGCATACCTCCTCAACGCGGCAGGCCTGCAGGGGGAGTAGCGGACGTCACCGAGAAGCCCCGACCGGTATCCCGGCCGGGGCCTTGCGTGTCGCCTCTCCGCAGTGCGAGCGGTGGACGGAGCGTTGTTTCCTCGGGTTCAGCCCTCCTGGCCGGTCGAGCGTACGTAGCGCACGCCGGGTGGGTCTTGGGGGAGGAACCCCTTCGTGCCGTCCTGTTGGTGGAAGACCACGAGGTAGAGCTTGCACGGCTTGGCGGTGGCAGGTCCCTGATAGTCGAACCTGACCCCTGGGTTCTCATCGGGGTATGTGTCAAACACCCAAGTCGCCGGGCCGGTGTACGAACGTCCCGCCGCATCGGCGGACCGCCCGCACTCCGGTCCGGGGCGTGTGACCTTTTCCAGATCCGCAGAACCGTCCGTGCGAAGCGTCAGACGGCCGCCGTCAGAGCCTTGCCAGACCCCCACGACATCACTCATCTCGAGTGCCTCGCCGTCCCGGCCCTGACCCTCCATCTGGAAGGCGGCCACTAATGCCACGAAAAGACCAGTCGCGCCTATAGCCCCCCCGAGGATCCATCGCCAGCTGATTCTCACCAAGTGCTCCTCTTTGGTTTCGTCGCCGCGGCTCACTCAAACATTGAACGGTGTGCGTATTCCCCGGAGTTCACGAACGCCTTCGCTTCTTGAATGATTTGATCATGGAAATGTGGTCCCCCCAGTCGTAGTTTGGTGGTGAGTGCCCGTTCGAGGACGCGCTTGCCGATCTCTCGTCCGCGCACGTTGTTGTAGAGATCCGCCAACTGGTCTCCCCGCTCGCCTTCATGTAGGTAAGCCTCATGAGCGTCGGCCCACACGATGGCGCGGTCCTCGCCGAGATCAAGCGTCAGCCTGGCCTGCCACAAGGAGTGGCGATAAGAATTGGGGTCCATGCCTGAGCGCTTCTCTTCCTCCTTGGATACCTGCTCGGCCCACTTTTTTATCTCGTAGGCCTTCGCGCACTCAATGGGGTTATGGGTGCAGGTGTCTCGCTCGGCTAGATTTGCCTTTTTCAGCGAGTTCTCCGCTGCCGCGTTCGCCCCGTCGTCCGGAACCCAATCGAGCGGCCATGTCTGCCGGCCGAAGTATGCATGCTCCAAGCGGAGCGCCTGGGTCACGATTTCTTGCTTGCTGCGCCCGTCTGGGGCCTTGACGTAGAGTCCGACCGGACGCTTTGGCACAGCACAGTACATGCCACAACCCTGGACGCGCCGGGATCGCAGCGTTCCGTAGCCAGTCGTGTACTTCCGCGCGACTTCAACGACGCTTTGGGGCTTGGACTGGAAGCCCTGGTCGGTGTTATTGCCCTCGAAGTACTTGAGGCCATCAGGGTCGGAGAACGTGAAGGGGTTGTTCGCAGCGTAGGTGTAGCCGTGGAGTTGCTGAGCGTCCTTGAAGTCCATGATCGGGTCCACCGAGATGAAGCGGCCGATCAGGGGGTCGTACTCGCGGGCTCCGATGTGGGTCAGGCCACTGTCGTTGTCCTTCGTGCCTCCGACAAAGGTCTTCTCGCCGGTCCACGTCGTCGGCTGGGTGCCGCGGGTCTCGCCGAACAGACTCGTCTTGCGGCGGGTGACCGTCTGGGTCGCGTCGGCTGTCACCTGGGTGGTGCCGGTGTTGTGGTGGTCGGCGAGGGTGAAGGTGAGCTTGCCACCCGTGCGCATCGCGACATCGCCGTAGTAGCGGGTCCCGGTGAGCGTGCCCGCCTTGTCGAGCTTCAGCTCGTTGCCGGCCGGCAGGTAGAGGGTGGTGGCGTCCTTCTCCTTGCGCAGGATGCGGTTACCGGTCGCGTCGTAGACGAACGAGTCGGTAGCGGTGCCCTGCACGAGGGACTTGAGGCGGCCCTCCGCGTCCCATTCGAGGTACTGGGTTTCACCCGTGCCGCTCTTGCGGGTCTTGGTGTTACCGGCCGCGTCGTAGGTGAAGGTCTCCTCATGCGGGTCGGTGCCGGTCTGGGCGACCTTGGGCAGGTCGTGCTTCCCGGCGGTCGACGGCGCGTACGTTCGGATGGTGTCCGCGGTCGGGCCCGAGGCGGCCTTGTGCTTGGTCTCCGTCTTACGGTTGCCGACGGCGTCGTAGGTGTACGTGGTCCAGTACGGGTCCTCGCCACCGACGACGGTCGCCGACGGAGTGGCCGCGCACGTCTCGCCCTTGTTGGTCCATGCCTGGGTGATGCGGCGCAGGGCGTCGAGGTTGACGCACTGAGTGTCGGTCGTCCGGGTGACGTCCTGGCCGTACGCGGTGGCAACGGAGGTCAGGTTGCCGACGGGGTCGTTCGTGTACTTGGTGTCCTCGATCCGCTGAGGGGCGAGGTCACGATCGGCATAGGCCCGGGTGAGGGCGCCGGTGTGCTCGTCGAACTCGTTGGACCGGTACAGGCGCTGGCCGGCGGCGCCCAGTTCCTGCCGGATGGTTCGGCCGTAGTGGTCGTACGTCATCGACGACACGAGGCGGCTGGTGCCGGCGCCCATGTTGTTGAGCAGACCGGAGACCGACTTGTAGGTGCTTCCCACCGTCTCGGCCGGGAGGCCGCCCATGGCCGGGTGCTTGGTCGTGAGGACCTGGCCGGCGATGTTGTAGGTGTTCGTCCACTTGTACGTGCCGGCCAGGGTGCCGGTATCCGGGGTGGACGGGACGGTGACCTGGGATTCGAGAGGCTGGTAGAGGTCGTTGTAGGCCAGGACCTCCGAGGTGTACGCCTTCCCGTCGACGTAGCGCGTGGACTTGGTCGGTTTGCCCTTGGCCACTGTGTCGAAGACGGACGAGGTCAGCGTCGCTGCGCCCTGCTTGGTGGCGACGACGCGACCGAGGTCGTCGTAGTCGGTGTGCAGGGTGATGCCGCGGGCGTCGGTGATGTCGGTGACGCGGTCACCGGCGTCGTAGGCGGTCTTGGTGACGCCCTTGTCCGGGTCGTTCGTCTCGACCTGACGGCCGCGGACGTCGTAGGTGTACGTCCACTTGGCGTTGCCCGGGTCGGTGACCTGGGCCAGTTGCCCGAGCTTGTTGTAGGTGTACAGCGTCGACTGCGAGGCGGTGCGGGCCGGGTCGGTGTACTGCTTGGCCTCGATCGTGCGACCCAGCGCGTCGACGACGGTGGTGCTCGTGGTGCCGCCCTGGGGCGGGCTGACCGTGGTGGTGTCGCCGGTGTAGCTGGTCGTGGTGCGCTTGGTCTCGGTGCCGAACTTCTTGGCGATCACCGCGGTCGGGCGGCCGGCACCGTCGAAGAGGGTGTCGGTGGAGGCCGGGTAGTTGAGCTCCTGTCCCGTGACCAGGACGGGCGAAGGCGTGCCGTCGGCGTAGTACGTACCGGAGGAACGCCACGCCAGACCGCGCGTGTCGTAGAAGGTCTCCGTGACCAGACGGCCGGCCAGGTCGGGCGACTGGGTCTGCGTCTGGCGCTCGCGCAGGAGACCGTCCTGGATGGAGTGGACGACGGAGTACTCGTAGTCGTGCGTCAGCGTCTTGGACGTGACCACGTTGGGACCGCTGTTGCGGACGGTGTACTCGAACACCCGGCTCGGCAGGTCCGGGTTGGCCTCCTGGGTCCAGTTCGGGACCCAGACCTTCGTCACCCGACCCAGGGCGTCGTACGCCGTCGTGACGACCTTGCCGTTGGGGTCGGTCACCTTGGTCGCCTGACCGCGCAGCGGGTCGAGCTGGCTGGTGACGGCGTGGCCGAGCGTGTTGGTCGCCGTCATCGCGGTCGGGACCTCGCCGGTGGCCGGCGTATACGCGGTGGTGGTGACCTTTCCGTACGCGTCGGCGGCCGCCAGCGCCCGGCCGTACAGGTCGTAGCAGAGCTCGTTCTTGGCCGCCCCGCAGGTGGAGGGGACGCTCGACGTGGTGTCGTAGCCGTCACCCTTGCCGTTGATCTTCTCGGTCTTCGTCACCAGGCCCGTGCCGGGTACGGTGCCGAGCGTGCCGTTGTCGAAATAGGTCCGGGTGTCGCTGATGACGTCCGCGGGAGTGCTGCCGGTGGTTTCACAGGGCAGCGCGACGGTTTTGACCTGGCTCTGCCGGTCCAGGATCCACGTGGCCGTGTTGCGTGCGTAGGTGGTCGTCGTGCAGGACTCGTCGCCGGTCTTGGCGGTGTCGCCCATGCTCGACTGCCAGTCGACCATGCCGTATTCGTCGAAGTGGTGGCTGGTCTCGGTCGTGCGGGTGCCGCCGGTGACGGTGGTGCGGGTCGACTCCTTCTCGACGTTGGTCTTGTAGGAGGTGAGGTTGGGCAGGCCGGGGCGCAGCCGCTTGGCCACCTCGCCCGAACGCCACGGCGTGCTCGACGTCGCGCTCACGAGCTTGGCCGTGTCGTCGCCCTCGTACGTGGCCGTCTCGCGGACCATGCCGGCGAACTCGGGCCGGTCCGTGACCGCGGTCCCGGTGCCGTCCTTGACCGCCTTGCCGTCGAGGCCCCGGAAGTAACGGGTCTCCGACAGCGTCTTCGGGTCACTGGCCGCACCCGTGCGGGTCTGGACCAGTTCGTAGCCGCGCGGGATGGAGTGGACGCGGTCCTCGGCCTTGGTGAACTCGCCGGTGTCCTTCTCCCAGGCCGCTCCGCCGACGTAGGTGTACGAGGTCACCTTGTCGGGTGTCGAAGCCAGGTTGTCGCCCTCCACGATCTGGGTGACGACGTAGGTGTTGAACCAGTCGAGCTTGGAGTCGTCTCCCTCCCACACCCACTTGACCGGGAAGCAGCGCGTGGTGTTCGTCGCGTCCGCGGCCGGAAGCGTGGTGGGCGTGCAGTCCTGCTGGGAGTAGGTGACACCGATGATGCCGCCGGTCTCGGTGTTGACCTGTGACATCCGCAGCCGGGTGTAAGGGGCCAGACCGTCCCCGGTCTTGTCCACCCGGTTGGGGCGCTGTTCACCGGCGAAGGTGACGGGATCGAACGGGACGTCCGTCGCGGCGCCGCCCTTGGCGGTGCGCACGATGGACTTCAACCACATCGGGGTGGAGATGCCATCGCCCGCCGGCGGGAAGTTCTGGTCCAGGGTCCAGGAGTCGACGTCCTGGTACGCGCCGCCCGTAAGGATCTTGGTGTTGATCCCGGTGAGGCGTACCCGCGACCAGAACGTCGGCGAGAACTGGCTCTTGCACTCCGTGGACCCGTCCTTGCAGAACATGTCGTACGGCGAGTCCGGCCAGTTCGTGGCGTTGGCCTCGTCGAAGCTGCCGCAGCCGGTGAGGCAGCGCTCGCTGACGTCGAACTTCACCTGGGCCATGGCCTTGCCGGTGTAGACCGCGTCGGAGCGCAGCCCGTAGTCGATGTGGTCGAGCCAGCCGCCGCGGATGTACGGCGTGACCGTGGCTTTGCCGGTGGTCTCCGAGACGTTGCGACCGTAGTTGTTGGTCTCGGTCTTCCAGTAGTACGCCATGGCGCTGCCGCCGGGGGCGACGACGTAGTCGAGCTGCCAGCGCCAGGCCTGCTGGCACCACGCGCTCGCGAACGAGGCGTTGTAGCAGGGTTCGCCCGCCTGGTTCCCGAAGACCGGCACGGTCCAGGTCGAGTTCGTCGTCGGGTCGTCAGCGGCCGAGCCGTTGTCCTTCCAGCCGGGGAGGCGGTTCAGGCCGAAGAAGTACTGCGTGCCGTCGGTCGTGGTGATCTTCCAGTGTTCACCCACACCATCGACGCCCGCGGTGCCCTTGTCGCCGTTGACGGCACCGGTGAGCTTCTCGACCTTCTCGCCCGAGTCCGTGGCGGGGTGCCACCCCTTGCCCTGCTCGTAGACGAGTTCGGTCGACTTGCCACCCAGCGACATCGTGGCGTTGTCGTTGAACCAGCACTGGTCGCCGACCTTGGTGGTGTTGGTGCCGCCGGTCTTGTCGTCGTTGCAGGACTTGTACTTGCGCTCGATGAAGCCGGGCTCCCAGTTCCAGCCGTCACCGATCCACGAGCTCTGGCTGTTGGACGCGCCGGTGCGGCCGTCGACGGACTGGGAGCTGTAGCCGAGCGAGATCTGAGGGGCCAGCCCGCCGGGCACGGAGGGCGTAGCGATCGGGTAGGACCAGGAGAAGGCGCCGGTCGATCCACCTGAGCTCCACGAGCCCGACTGCTGGAGGGAGGTCGCCTTGTAGTCACCCGTCGGACCCGCGTCACCGGCCGTTGTGGCCAGTACGGTCCCGTTGCCCGGACCCGCAGAGGCAGACGACGGCATGGCCTGCCCGCCCGAGGCCTTGGCGGACGGAGTGGTCACCTGCGCCGAGAGCTTGCCCGCGCGCGTGTCGTTCTGTGTCTGCAGCGGTTTCTGGGTACGGCACTCCGCGCGATCGGGAGTCGTCAGCGCACAGGCCGGAAGCTCCACCAGTCGCAGCCGGGAGGCGTAGTCGCCGCCGTAGGCGCCCCGGAAGGTGTTGTAGTCCACCTCGACCTTGGCCGTCGCGGACTGCACGCCGCCGTCGGAGCGGCTCACCGACAGCATGACACCGTCGACGCCCGCCTTGCGCGCCGCGTCTTTGCCGGTGACGGAGACCTTGACCTTCGACGGCGCTTCGGCCGCTTTGCCCGGCGCGACGTAGACCGAGACGGGGAGCTTGCCCGCCTGCGGTGAGCCTGAGCCGACGGCCGGCCCCCGAGCGGCCCCCGACAGGAACGACTTCGAGATCGGACCCGAAGCCGAAACCGAGGTCAGATCCACCTCCGCCGAACCCGCTGCCGGCCAGGAGACCTTCGGCGCCTTCCACGGAGTCGCCGCCGCGTCATCGGCCTTCTTCGCCCCACCTGCACGGACCGGCTTGACCGGCACCGCCTTCGGCTGCTTGAGCTCCGACAGTGACGGCTTGGCTTTGCTGTCCGCTACAGCAACCGTACTGGGCAATATGCCTGAGAGGACTGCTGCGGCCAGCGCCGCAGAAAGCCCCCGCATGCGAGATTTTCTCACACCCCACCCCATACTTCTAGAATGATTTAAGGCGCACAGTAACAGGCGGAATTCGCCAATCCGGCGTCCCGGGGGGAGCCCTGAATGGACGTAGTGGATTTAGCGCATCAAATGGGGCTACGGGCGTCTGATCTGCATAAAAACGCCAGGTCAGGGGCGCTAGAGTCGAGATTGCAAGTAGGGTCACCCATGAATATCGGACAGCTGGAGTTTGTGTGAGAAGAAAAGAGGCTCTACTCGGCGCGCCGGGTGGGCGGGGGGTTTTGCGGGCCATTTCCGTGGCCTTGATAAGCGGAATGACTGCCACCGGATTGGCTGTATTTCAGCCATCGGCGACTGCGGCCGCCGCCACCGATCCAGTTGCCGAGGGCTCGATGAGCGCGGCGGACTTCGCGCTTGCCAAGGCGAAGGAAGCCGGCCAGCCCTACGAGCGGACGTCCGCGCGGACCGAGACCTCGGACACCTGGGCGCTGCCGACGGGCAAGTGGTCGGTCAAGCGGCACGGGACGACCGTGCGGGTCCGGCGCGCCGGCGGGTGGGTCGCGACCGATCCCACACTGCAGTTCGAGGCGGACGGGAAGGTGAAGCCGAAGGCGTCGGCCGTCTCCATCGCCTTCTCGGGGGGTGGGACCGGTCCGCTGCTGACAGGGGTGCGGAACGGGCGCACCCTGTCGTTCTCCTGGCCCACAGCGCTGCCGAAGCCGACGCTGGCCGCGAACGTGGCGACGTACCCGAACGTCCTTCCCGATGTCGACCTGCAGCTGAAGGCCGAAGTCGAAGGATTTTCCCAGCTGCTGGTGGTCAAGACCGCCGCGGCGGCCAAGCATCCCGACCTCGCCACGCTGAAGTTCAAGCTCGACACCGTCGGACTGAACGTCACCAGGAACGCGGCGACTGGACTGCTGACCGCGGTCAATCCGGCCGGCGAAGTGGTCTTCACCTCCCCGACCCCGGTGATGTGGGACTCCACCACCACGGGGGCTCCGCCCCAGACGCCCGCAGGGGCGGGAGTACTCAGCGCCGGCTCGGAGACGGACCCGGCACCCGCGGACGCCTTCGTGACACCGTCCGGGGCCAAGAACGCCCAGATGCCCACCACCGTCACGGGCGACAACCTGGAGATCAAGCCCGACCAGGCCCTCCTCGCGAGCCCCGAGACGAAGTACCCGGTCTTCATCGACCCGTCCGTGGCGTGGGGCGAGCGGCAGAACTGGTCGTGGGTCTACCGCAAGTGGGAGACGAATTCCTACTGGAACACCAAAGAGGACGTGAGGGTCGGGTACGAGAAGGACACGCACGGCCTCTCGCGCGCCTACTTCCAGCTCGACACCTCGGACGTCAAGGGTGCTCAGGTGTCGAAGGCGACGTTCCGGATCAAGGAGACCTGGTCCTGGTCCTGTACCAAGACCCCTGTCGAGCTGTGGAGCACCGGCCCCATCTCGTCCGAGACGACGTGGAAGAATCAGCCGGGCAAGGCGAACGCTCGCTGGCAGGACACGGTCAAGGACGCCAAGGGGCGTGCCGAATGTGCGGCCGGCAACCTCGAGTTCAACGCCACCGATGCCGTGCAGCAGTCGGCGGCCAACCACTGGTCGAGCGTGACCCTGGGCCTGTTCGCGTCGGACGAGACCGACGAGTTCCAGTGGAAGCGTTTCGACGCGAAGACCATGACGCTGGAAATCGAGTACAACAATCCGCCTGACACGCCGTCCGACCTGGGGACCTCTCCCTGGGTGCCCTGTGTCCAGGGCGGCTCGATCGGCAATGCCACCATCAGCGTCAACGCGACGATCTCGGACCGCGATTCCGGAAACCTGAGCACCGAGTTCCAGATCTTCAAGGACGGCCAGAGCGCCCCCGTCGCCGGCCAGCACATTCCGGCCAACAACGGCAAGGTCGCCACTTGGAACGTCCCCGACGCCTCGCTCCCCAACGGGAGCTACAGCTGGAAGGCGCGGACGACCGACCAGGACGGCGCCCAGTCCGCCTGGTCCCAGACGTGCAAGTTCACCGTGGACCGTGACCGGCCGGCCGAGGCGCCGAAGATCACTTCCACCGCCTTCCCCGATGGGAGGAACGGCTGGCCGCAGGGCACGGGCAAGGCCCGCCAGGAAGGGGACTTCGTCCTCTCCGCCAACGGTGACAAGGACGTCACCTGGTACGGCTACTACACCGACTGGGACCCGGAGGTGAGGAGCACCTCCGTGGCCCCGGGCGCTTCGTTCACCGCGAAGCTCACCCCGCCGGGCGCGGGCCCGCACTTCGTCTACGCCTTCAGCCAGGACGCCGCCGGAAACCGTTCCGACACCGCCGCCTACCAGTTCTACGCGGCGCGCACGGCAACGGTGGACGTGCCCCACGACCTCAATGGCGACGGTTTCCGCGACATCTGGAGCAGCGACCTCTTCGGCAGCCTCCTGACCTACACCGGCCAGGGCAACGGCAAGTTCTCCGCAACGGTCAGCTCCGCCAACTCCTTCGCCCGCTCGCAGGTGGCAGCCCTGGGCGACTGGAATGACGACGGCCACAACGACATGATCGCTCTCGAGCAGAAACCCGGCATGACCCGTAAGACGTTGTGGGTCTACGACAACAACGGCCAGGGCACCGTCGACAACCACACCGAGAAGACGGCGGACCGGCCCCAGGACGACCACTGGTCCGACGCCGAGCAGATCATCGCGCCTGGCGACCTCAACGGCGACAAGGTCCCGGACGTCCTCGTCAAGCAGGGAAACAAGCTCTGGGCCTACTACAACACCCTCTGGGGCGCCCTCAAAGCACCCGTGCTGGTGGGCGGCACCGACTGGGACAAGTACACGGTGATCGTCCCCGGTGACCTCAACAAGGACGGTATGCCCGACCTGTGGCTGAGGGACAATGCCAACGGTGACATTCTGCGCACCTACGGAAAGAAGAGCCCGGAAGAGGGCCAGGCGGTCGACCTGGCCACGTGGGGTACTCAGACCCGGAGCAAGGTGGCCTCCGGTGTAACCCAGGCCGAGTATCCGCAGGTGAGCTCGGCTGGTGACCTCAACGGTGACGGGGTCCCCGATCTGTGGGCTCGTCAGGCCGACAACACCATGGTCGGGTGGCCGGGGAAGCTCTCCACCGATGGCAGCACCGTCGGCTCCTTCACGTCCCGCTTCGAGATCGACGGAGTCCCGGGCGCCCGGATCCCCAGCGGTACCACGCTGGCCTCGGGGCAGGAGTTCTCCAGTGGCAATTCCAAGCTGCTGATGCAGGCCGACGGCAACCTCGTGCTGTACAGCAAGGACGCCAAGCAGCTTTGGGCCACCGGGACAAGCAAGAACCCGGGCGCCACGGCTCGCATGCAGAGTGACGGCAACTTCGTCGTCTACGCGGCTGACGGCAAGACCGAGCTGTGGAGCAGCAGGACCAGCACTCCGTACTCGTACGCGGTCCTCCAGCCGCGTGGCGTGCTCGTCCTCTACAACCCCTCCGGGCAGAGCCTGTGGACCAGCGGCACACAGAGCCGGCCGGACTACAACGGCGATGGCTACACGGACATGGCACTTCGCGATGCCAATGGTGATTTCTGGATTTATCCCGGCACCGGCGGTACGGGCACCAGCACGTTCGGCCCCCGGTACTTCGCCGGCAACGGCTGGTGGCGTGATCAGTGGACGAACGTGTACGCCGCCGACCTCAACAACGACGGGTACACCGACATCATCGGACGCACCCGTCTCGGGGACCTGTACCTGTACCCGGGCACCGGCAGAACCGGAACCAAATCCTTCGGTAACCGCGTCCTGATAGGTACCGGTTGGAACACCTACGTGGACCTCGGCTTCGGAGACGTGAACGGTGACGGCCGCACCGACGTCATCGGCCGTGACAGCGGCGGCAAGATGTGGGTCTATCCCCACAACGGCGGGACGGGCAGTCAAGCCCTCAGCGGCAGGGTCGTGATCGGCGACGGCTGGTTGACCGCTGACTGGCCCACCTTCCGGGTAGCCGACCTCAACAACGACTACAAGATCGATGTTCTGGGGCACCGCAACAACGGAAAGCTCTACCTCTACCCGAACGCCAGTACTGGCGGTTCCATCAGTTTCGGGAACCCCGGCATCGTCGGCGAGGGTTGGTGGAACGGCGAATGGAACCCCTTCGCCACCGACCTCAACAGCGACGGTACGCCTGAGCAAGTCGGCGTGACCCGTACCGGGGAGATGTACGACTTCACCGGCGGCGCCGGCACTCTGATCGGTCATGGGTTGACCGGATACGACGTCATCCTCTGATCCCAGCCGCGCAGTGAGGGGGTGGGGTCCCGAGGGGCCTCACCCCCTTCGTCGTTCACTGACCAGGGGGACGTGTGGGGGGCGTTGTCAGTGGTGGTGGCTACGGTCGGTGGATGACCAAGACGCCGAAGGTGCACCGTTCGTTGGCCGTGCTGGGCGACGATCCTCAAGGGCTGGGCCTGGGGCTGGAGTTGCCGGCCGGTGGGGTGGTGAGCGGGCGGGGGGAGCCGCTGTTGTGGGTTTCCGACGGGCCCGTGGGGGTCGGGGCGCTCGCCGCGCACCGGGGCGCGGCCCTGGCCGCCGCCGGGTTGCAGGCGGTGCTGCTCCAGGGCCGGCGCGGCCTGGAGGAGTGGTGGCGGGACCGGGAGCTGCGGCCGCGGCGGATGTCCGACCCGGACGACCACCACGTCGAGCCGGTGCTGCGCGAGTACTGGCAGGGAGTCGTCCCCGACCCCGAGGAGGGGGAGGAGGGCGAGGAGCTCATCGCCCCCTTCGGCCGGGACTGGCCGGGGCTCGCGGAGTCCGGGCCGGCGGGTGGGCCGGACGCGGTGGACCCGGAGGTCGCGGCCTGCGAGCTGGCGGACGAGCTGATCGGCAGCGGGTCCCTGCCGAGTCCGCGGCTCGCGCTGGTCCCCGCCGCCCGCGGAGCCGACGTACCCACGGCGATGGGCTGGTGCGGGCCGACCAACCACGAGACCGACACCGCCCGCGTCAGCGCGGTCCTGCGGTCCTGGGAGGACCGGTTCGGCGCCCGCGTCGTCGCCCTCGGTTTCGACGAGCTGTACGTGTCGGTCGCGGCCCCGCCGCCCACGCTCGCCCGGGCGCTGCCGGTGGCCGCGGAGCACTTCGCCTTCGCGCCCGACAACGTATGGCAGGGCAGCGGCACGATCCGCGCCTACGCCGACGAGGCGGTCACCGGCAGCAACCTCTGGGGGTTCTGGTGGGACTGAGGTCCGTCAGGCGCGCGGGACGCGGACGACGCCCTCCTGGATGACGGTCACGGCCAGCCGGCCGTCCTGGGTCCAGATGCGGGCCTGGCCGAGGCCCCGGCCGGCGGCCGCCGAGGGCGACTCCTGGTCGTACAGCAGCCACTCGTCCGCCCGGAACGGCCGGTGGAACCACATCGCGTGGTCCAGCGAGGCGCCGACCACGTCGCCCACCGCCCAGCCGCCCCGGCCGTGCGCGAGCAGCACCGAGTCCAGCAGGGTCATGTCGGAGACGTAGGTGGCCAGGCATGTGTGCAGCAGGGGATCGGCGCTGTCCAGCTTGCCGGCCGTCCGGAACCACACCTGGGAGCGCGGCTCCACCGGTTCGCCGACGCTGCCCCAGGGCGGGGTCGTGGCGTACCGCAGGTCCACCGCCTCGCGGGTCTCGATCAGCCGCTCCACCGTGCCCGGGTCGCGGAAGATCTCCCGGTACGCGGGCAACGATTCGGCCGCGGTGGGCAGGGTCTCCGGGTCCGGGGCCGACGGCATCGCGACCTGGTGGTCGAGCCCGTCCTCGTACGTCTGGAACGACGCGGAGAGGTGGAAGATCGGCTGGCCGTGCTGGACGGCGACGACCCGGCGCGTGGTGAAGGAGCGCCCGTCGCGGATCCGGTCCACCGAGTACACGATGGGCGCGCCGGTGTCCCCGGTGCGCAGGAAGTACGAGTGGAGCGAGTGCGCGGTGCGGTCCGCGGGGACGGTCCGCCCGGCCGCGACCAGGGCCTGGGCCGCGACCTGACCGCCGAAGACGCGCGGTACCAGCGAAGGGCGGCTGGTACCGCGGAAGATGTTCTCCTCGATCTGCTCGAGGTCGAGCAGATCGAGGAGCGACGTCAGTGCCTCGTTCATGGGGGAAGGGTAAGTGCCCGGATTCCCTACAGGCCCATGGACTTGGCGATGATGGACTTCATGACCTCGCTGGTGCCGCCGTAGATGCGGTTGACGCGGTTGTCGGCGTACAGGCGGGCGATCGGGTACTCGTTCATGTAGCCGTAACCGCCGTGCAGCTGGAGGCACTTGTCGATGACGCGGTGCGCGACCTCGGTGCAGAACAGCTTCGCGGACGCGGCCTCGGCGGCGGTCAGCTCACCGGCGTCCAGGGCCTCCAGGGCGCGGTCGGCGACGGCCTCGGCGGCGTCCACCTCGGCCTGGCAGGCGGCCAGTTCGAACTTGGTGTTCTGGAAGTGCGCGACCGGCTTGCCGAAGACGGTGCGCTCCGTCACGTACTGCTGGGCGAACCGGATGGCGGCCTTGGCCTGCGCGTACGCGCCGAAGGCGATGCCCCAGCGCTCGGACGGCAGGTTCGCGCCGAGGTAGTAGAAGCCCTTGTTCTCCTCGCCGAGCAGGTCCTCGACCGGGACCTTCACGTCGACGAACGCCAGCTCGGCGGTGTCGGAGGTGCGCAGGCCCAGCTTGTCCAGCTTGCGGCCGATGGAGTAGCCCTCGGACTTGGTGTCCACGGCGAAGAGGGAGATGCCGAAGCGGCGGTCCTCCGCGCTCGGGGCGGAGGTGCGGGCGCAGACGATCACGCGGTCGGCGTGCACGCCACCGGTGATGAAGGTCTTGGCGCCGTTGAGGACGTAGTGGGTGCCGTCCTCGGAGAGCTTGGCGGTGGTCTTCATGCCCGCGACGTCGGAGCCGGTGCCCGGCTCGGTCATCGCCAGTGCCCACATCTCCTCACCGGAGACGAACTTCGGGAGGTAACGCTTCTTCTGCTCGTCGTCGGCGAGCATCTTGATGTAGGGCAGGGCGAGCAGCACGTGCACGCCGGAGCCGCCGAAGTTGACGCCCGCGCGCGAGGTCTCCTCGTACAGGACGGCCTCGAACTTGTGGGTGTCCAGGCCCGCGCCGCCGAACTCCTCGGGGACGTTGATGCCGAAGACGCCCAGCTCGCCGAGCTTGTAGTAGAAGTCGCGGGGCGCCTGTCCGGCGGCGAACCAGTCGTCGTAGACAGGGACGACCTCGGCCTCGATGAAGGCGCGGATGGTCTCGCGGAACGCCTCGTGGTCCTCGTTGAACACCGTACGGCGCACGGCCGGCTCCCTTCGGTCGCGGCAGTCCGCCGCCTGAATCTAAGCGCTTGCTCAGATTAAGTTACCGGCGAGTTGTCCACCCTGTCCAGAGTGGGTGACCGACCTCATGCGGGGGCGCCGGCGCAGGCCGGGCGGGCTCAGCCCGGCGCCGGGGCGAGGTGCTCGGCCAGCGCCTCGTGGGTGAGGTGGAGCCCGGCCCGCAGGACCGCGTCACGGCGGCCGGGGTGGGCCGCCCGATGCCGCAGTTCGAGCTCCCGGGCCCGCCGCAGCCGCTCCACGCAGTCCTCGCCGCGCAGGGCCGCGTCGAGGGCGGAGGCGGTCGCCCCGACCAGCGGCGCCATGGCGCGCACCGCCGCGTCGGCGGGGGAGGACCGGATCTCCATCTCCCGCGCGAGGAACAACAGGGCCGGCGCCGTCCGCGCCGCCAGCCGCAGCCGCGGGCGGAGCGTGTCCGCGGCCCCGGCCGGCGCCTGCCGGGGCGGCAGGAGCAGCAGGCGTCCCGTCCTGCGGTCCAGCGCGGCGGACAGTTCGTACGGGCGGCGCCAGCGGGCGAAGCGGTCGGCCGGCGCGGGGCCCGTGGGCCGCCCGGCGGCGGCCCGCGCCGCGATCCGCTCCAGCAGGGCGCCCAGCCCGGTGCGGTACTCCTCCAGGCCGGTCACGGCCTCCCGGTACGGGTCGGGCGGCCACAGCAGCGGGCCGAGGAGCACCACGACGGCGATGCCGACCGCGCTCTCCTCCAGCCGGGCCAGCGGGTACCCGGGCACCGGCGTCGCGTAGATCACCAGCGCGGTGACCAGCACCTGCTGGTTGGGGGAGCCGTCGTGGCGCAGCAGGAACATCCCGGCGCAGGCGCACACGACGAGGACCAGGAACGACAGCGAGCCCGACGGCAGCCAGTGCAGGACCAGCACGCTCACCGCCACGCCCACGACCACCCCCACCAGCCGCTCCAGGGCCAGCCGGGGCGCCGTGAACACGTCGTCGCGCAGGATGAGGACGGCGGGCAGGGCGGCCGGCACGGGGGCCGTGCTCGTACCGAGCCACAGGCACACGAACCAGGGGACGGTCGCGCACACCAGCAGCCGTGCGGCCGGTGCCAGGCGCTCACCGAAGGGGCGGCGCCGCGCCGGTACGGACGTGCTGCCGAGCATGCGGCACATCGTAGGCGCGGCCGCCGTCCCCGGCGGGCCCGCCGGGCGGGCGGCGGAGGGCGTTCAGCCGCCCGGCCCCGGCGGGGGCTTCTCCCAGCGCAGGGCGAACCACAGCTCCATCCGGGTGTCCGGGTCGTCCAGGTCCCGCCCCAGCAGCTCCGCGCAGCGCGCCACACGCTGGCGGACCGTGTTGCGGTGCACCCCCAGGGCGGCGGCGGTCCGGTCCCAGCCACCGTGGTGCGCCAGCCAGCCGCGCAGCGTATCCCGCAGGACGGGGGAGAGCGGTGCGAGCAGGGCCGCGGCGTGCGCGCGGGCCTCCGCCTCGCCGACCAGGCCGGAGAAGCCGGGCGCGGCGTGCCGGGCCAGGGGGGTACGGGCCGCCTCGGCGCGCTCCAGGGCCCGCCGGGCCTGCGCGTCGGCCGCGGGCAGTGCGTCGGGCGCCGCCGGGGCGCTCACCCCGAGGCGCCAGCCGGGCCGTGGGCCCGGCTCCCGCTCGGTGAGCAGGCGTACGGGATCCCCGCGCGGGTCGACCAGTACGGTGCCCAGCGCGGCCGCCAGGGCCTGCGGGTCGCCCGTCCCGCGGGCGTGCACCACGCGCCAGGGCCCGGGGGACAGGGCCGCGGCGGGGTCGCCGTCGAGGAGCAGCCGGGTCAGGGCCGCCGCCTCGGGTCCGGCGGCCGGGCGGTGCGCGGTGAGCAGGGTCAGCAGCACCGCCGCGACCGAGGCGATCGTGTGGTCGCCGGGGGCGCGGGTCGGGGTGGCGGTCCCGAGCGCCCGCAGGGCGTCCGCCCCCGGCTCGCCCGCGGCCTCCGGCCCGCCCGCCCGCCCGGCGCCCGGCCCGGACGCGATGCCCCGGCCGGGGAGGCCGTCCGGAGCCGCGCCCGCCGCCGCTGCCGGGCCCGCCGTCGCTGCCGCGCCCGCCGCCGCTGCCGGGCCCGCCGTCGCTGCCGGGCCCGCCGTCGCTGCCGGGCCCGCCGTCGCTGCCGGGCCCGCCGTCGCTGCCGGGCCCGCCGTCGCTGCCGCGCCCGCCGCCGCTGCCGCGCCCGCCGTCACTGCCGGGCCCGCCGTCGCTGTCGGGCCCGCCGCTACTCCCGGGCCCGTCGCCGCGGTCGGCCCCGCCGCGGTCGCCCCCGCCGCGGGCGCCGGGCCGCCCAGGGCGTGGGCCGTGAGGTGCCACCCCGCCGCCTGGTCGGTCGCCGTCGCGGGCCCGCCCGCCCTGCCGACGCGGGCCAGCAGCACGCGCAGCGCCGCCGCGGCCTCCGGCGGCGGCGGGCTCCCCGCGGAGCGGTCGTCCGGCCGGAGCGTGACGTGGCCGCCCAGGCTCGCCGCCAGCCGCGACAGCACCGCCGGGACCGGATCGGGCCGGGCGGCCGCCGCCGCGAGGGACTGCTGGGCCTCGGTGACCCGGCGCAGCTCCCGCGTACGGGCCCCCGCCATCAGCCGCCAGACCGTACGGGCCACCGCGCTGAAGGGCGTGCCCGGCGGGACCTCCAGGAGCGGCAGCCCGTGGTGCGCGCAGGCCTCCGCCAGGCCGGCCGGTACCCGCTCGTGCACGGGCGCCACCCCGAAGCCGAGCGCCGCCACCCCGGCCTCGGCCAGGCGGGCGACGTAGCCGTCGGGATCCGTGCCCAGCCCGGCCCCCGCCGTCAGCAGCAGTTCGCCGCCCAGCAGGTACGGGGACGGGTCGGCCATCTCGGAGGCGTGCACCCCGTGCACATCGGCCTCGGCCGGGCCCGCGAGGTGGCGCAGCCCCAGCTCCCGGTCGGGCAGCAGCGCGCCGAGCGCCACCGGAGGGGTGGGCGGCGGCGGGGCAGTGGGCTGGGCCTGCATGGATACTCCGTACAGATCAGGGGTCTCCTGTGGATGGTACGTACACTTCGCGCCGGGTGGGCGCCGCCTTACGCTCGAAGAACCGCACTTGTAGGACCTCCAGAAGGGCACCCCCCCATGAGCACGCAGCCGCGCGGCCCCGTCGACTCCTCCCGCATCCCGCGCTACGCGGGCCCGGCGACCTTCGCCCGGCTGCCCCGCCTCGACGAGGTCGGCTCCGCCGACGTCGCCGTCGTGGGCGTGCCCTTCGACTCCGGCGTCTCCTACCGCCCCGGCGCCCGCTTCGGCGGCAACGCCATCCGCGAGGCCTCGCGCCTGCTGCGCCCCTACAACCCGGCGCAGGACGCCTCCCCCTTCGCCCTCGCGCAGGTCGCGGACGCCGGCGACATCGCCGTGAACCCCTTCAACATCAACGAGGCCGTCGAGACGGTCGAGGCCGCCGCTGACGAGCTGCTCGGCAACGGCTCCCGCCTGATGACCCTCGGCGGCGACCACACCATCGCCCTTCCGCTGCTCCGCTCGGTCGCGAAGAAGCACGGCCCGGTGGCCCTGCTCCACTTCGACGCGCACCTGGACACCTGGGACACGTACTTCGGTGCCGAGTACACCCACGGCACGCCGTTCCGGCGGGCGGTGGAGGAGGGCATCCTCGACACCGAGGCGCTCTCGCACGTCGGCACCCGCGGCCCGCTGTACGGCAAGCAGGACCTCGACGACGACGCCAAGATGGGCTTCGGCATCGTCACCTCGGCGGACGTCTACCGCCGCGGCGCCGACGAGGTCGCCGACCAGCTGCGCCAGCGCATCGGCGACCGCCCGCTCTACATCTCCATCGACATCGACGTGCTGGACCCGGCGCACGCGCCCGGCACCGGCACCCCCGAGGCGGGCGGCATGACCTCCCGCGAGCTGCTGGAGATCATCCGCGGCCTGTCCTCCTGCAACCTGGTTTCGGCGGATGTCGTCGAGGTGGCCCCGGCGTACGATCACGCGGAGATCACCTCGGTCGCGGCCTCGCACACCGCGTACGAGCTGACCACGATCATGAGCCGTCAGATCTCCGCCGCCAGGCAGGGTCGATAAGCGTCGATGAGCACAGCGCGGCGGCGAAGGCGAACCCGAAGGGTGAGTAAGCGCACGTGACGCACGACCACGACCTGGTACTCCGTCCCACCGAGGCCCAGACGGCCGCCGCCCTGGCCCCACCGCCGGGGCGGACGGGCGGGGACCTGGTCGTGGAAACGCTGCGCTCGCTGGGCGCCACCACCGTCTTCGGACTGCCGGGGCAGCACGCCCTCGGCCTCTTCGACGCCGTGGGGCGCTCCGACCTGCGCCTCGTCGGTCTGCGTACGGAGAACAACGCGGGCTTCGCCGCCGACGCCTACGGCCGCATCACGGGCGAGGCGGCCCCCCTCCTCCTCTCCACCGGCCCGGGCGCGCTCATGGCCCTGCCCGCGCTCGCGGAGGCCGCCGCCGCCTCGGCCCCGGTGCTCGCCCTCTCCTCACAGGTCCCCGTCGCGGGGCTGGGCGGGGGCCGGCGCGGCCACCTGCACGAGCTGCGCGACCAGTCGGCGTCCTTCCGGGACGTGGTGAAGTCGGTCCACACCGCCCGCACCCCCTCCCAGATCCCCTCCGTCATCGCGGAGGCCTGGGAGTCGGCGCTGACCGCTCCGCACGGCCCGGTCTGGGTGGAGGTCCCGGAGGACGTCCTGCGTGCGGAGACGTTCATCCCGCAGGTGACGGGCATGGACGCGACCCCGCACGAGCTCGCCCCCCGCCCGGAGCTCACCGCCCTGGCCGCGCACTGGCTCTCCTCGGCCGAGCGCCCGGTGATCATCGCGGGCGGCGGGGTCGTCCGCTCCGACGCCGCCGGCAAGCTCCGGCAGCTGGCGGAACGCCTGGGCGCCCCCGTGGTCACCACCTTCGGCGGCAAGGGCGCCTTCCCGTGGACCCACCCGCTCTCCCTCCAGTCCTGGCTGGAGGACCGCCACATGACGGACTTCCTGGAGGACGCGGACGTCCTGCTGGTCGTCGGCTCGGGCCTCGGGGAACTCTCCTCGAACTACCACACGTTCTTCCCCACGGGCCGGGTCGTCCAGATCGAGGCCGACCTCGGCAAGCTGGAGTCCAACCACCCGGCCCTCGGCATCCACGCGGACGCCCGCCTGGCCCTCCAGGCCCTGCTGGAGACGGTGTCCGAGCGCGAGGACCCCGACGCCCCCGAGCGCGTCCGCCTCGTCCTCGACGACATCGAGGCACGCCTCGCCGGCCAGGACGTCTCCCTGGAGCGCTCGCTGCTGACCTCGATCCGCTCCGCCCTGCCGCCGCGCTCCCCGTCCTTCTGGGACATGACGATCCTGTCGTACTGGGCCTGGTCCGCCTTCGACGCGAAGCACCCCAACACCATGCACTCGGCGCAGGGCGCGGGCGGCCTCGGCTACGCCTTCCCGGCGGCCCTGGGCGCCTGCGTCGCCGAACCGGGTACCCCGGTCCTGGCGGTGTCCGGCGACGGCGGCGCGATGTACTCGATCGCGGAACTGGCCACGGCCCGCCAGCACGACCTCGACGTCACCTGGCTGATCGTGGACGACGGCGGCTACGGAATCCTGCGCGAGTACATGACGCAGTCCTTCGGCAGCGCCACCGCCACGGAACTCACCCGCCCCGACTTCGCCGCCCTGGCGGCGTCCTTCGACGTCCCGGCGACCACCACCACCCCGGAATCCCTGGCTGCCGACCTCAAGAAGGCGCTCGCCACGCCCGGCCCCTCCGTGGTCGTCCTGCCGGCCCTCCTCAAGATGTTCGCCCCGACCCACGTCTGACCGGGGCGGCCCCGGCCCACCCGGCGACCGGCCCCGTCCGGGTGCCCCCCGCGTGCGCCGGAGCCGCCGTGCGTACACGTTCGAATTGTTGCGGCGGGATGAAATCCGCCGGTCGGAGCGTTGCCGCCTCCGGCAGGACAAGACGAACGGGGAGGCACCACGTGACGGCGGCTGGGGAGAAACAGGGCTGGGGCAAGCGGCTGGCGGCCTACACCTGGCGGTACAGGCGCAACGTGCTGCTCGCGCTCGGCTCCTCGCTGGCCGGCATGGCCGTGCTGGCGCTCGTACCGCTCGTCACCAGGGTGATCATCGACGATGTCATCGGGGACCGGAGCAAGCCCATGGGGCCCTGGGCCGGGCTCCTCATAGCCGCCGCCCTCCTGGTCTACGTGCTCACCTACATACGCCGGTTCTACGGCGGGCGGCTCGCCCTCGACGTGCAGCACGACCTGCGCACCGACATGTACGCCACCATCGCCCGCCTCGACGGGCGCCGCCAGGACGAGCTGTCCACCGGGCAGGTCGTCGGGCGGGCCACCACCGACCTCCAGCTGATCCAGGGCCTGCTCTTCATGCTGCCCATGACCATCGGGAACTTCCTGCTCTTCGGGATATCCCTCGGGGTCATGCTGTGGCTCTCCCCGCTGCTGACGGTCGTCGCGCTGCTGATGGCCCCCGCCCTCTGGTTCATCGCCAAGCGCAGCCGCAAGAAGCTCTTCCCGGCCACCTGGTGGGCCCAGGGCCAGGCCGCCGCCGTCGCCACCGTCGTCGACGGGGCCGTGACCGGCGTCCGCGTCGTCAAGGGCTTCGGCCAGGAGGAGCAGGAGACCGGCAAGCTGCGCACGGCGAGCCGCCGGCTGTTCGCCGGACGGATGCGCACCATCCGCCTCAACTCCCGCTACACCCCCGCCCTCCAGGCCGTACCCGCCCTCGCCCAGGTCGCCATGCTGGCCCTCGGCGGCTGGATGGCCACCGAGGGGCAGGTCACCCTCGGCACCTTCGTCGCCTTCTCCACCTACCTGGCCCAGCTCGTCGGCCCGGTCCGCATGCTCGCCATGGTCCTCACCGTCGGACAGCAGGCCCGCGCCGGCGTCGAGCGGGTCTTCGAGCTCATCGACACCGAACCCGCGATCCGGGAGGGCGCCCACGAGCTGCCCGCCGACGCGCCCGCCACCGTCGAGTTCGACGACGTCCGCTTCGGCTACGACCCCGAGCGGCCCGTCCTCGACGGGTTCTCGCTCTCCGTCGCGGAAGGCGAGACCATCGCCGTCGTCGGCGCCTCCGGGAGCGGGAAGTCCACCGTCTCGCTGCTGCTGCCCCGCTTCTACGACGCCGACGGCGGGACGGTCCGCGTCGGCGGGCACGACGTCCGCGACCTGACCTACGACTCCCTGCGCTCCGCGATCGGGCTGGTCCCGGAGGACTCCTTCCTCTTCTCCGACACCATCCGCTCCAACATCGCCTACGGGCACCCCGGCGCCACCGACGCCCAGGTCGAGGCCGCCGCCCGCGCCGCCCAGGCCGAGGGCTTCATCCAGGCCCTGCCCGCCGGGTACGACACCAAGGTCGGCGAGCAGGGGCTCACCCTCTCCGGCGGCCAGCGCCAGCGCATCGCCCTCGCCCGGGCCATCCTCACCGACCCCCGGCTGCTCCTCCTCGACGACGCCACCTCCGCCGTGGACGCGCGCGTCGAGCACGAGATCCACGAGGCCCTGCGCGCCGTCATGGCCGGCCGGACCACCCTGCTGATCGCCCACCGCCGCTCCACGCTCGCGCTGGCCGACCGGATCGCCGTACTCGACCGCGGGCGGCTCGCCGACCTCGGGACGCACGAGGAACTGGAGCGCCGCTCGGCGCTCTACCGCCGACTGCTCACCGACCCCGACGCGCTCGGCGCCGGCTCGCCGCGGACTCCGGACGCGCCGCTGATGACGGAGTTCGAGCGGGAGCTCGACCGCAAGCTCGAACGGGACATCGAGCTCGAAGCCGAGATCGACTCCGAACCGGTCAACGCCAAGCGCCGGGTCGCGGCCGGGATCACCCCCGAGCTGTGGCGGCGCCGCGACGGGCAGAGCGCCCAGGCCCCCGCCGCCGCGGGCGCCACGCCCGGAGCCGGCCACTCCATGGCCGGGGCCGTCGCCGGCATGCCGGCGACGCCCGAACTCCTCGCGCAGGTGGCCGCGCTGCCGCCGGCCGAGGACGAACCCGACGTGGACGAGACCCGCGCCGCGTCCGCCGAGGAGAGCTACGGCCTGCGCCGCCTGCTGCGCGGCTTCTGGGCGCCGCTCGCCATCAGCCTCGGCCTCGTCGCCGTGGACGCCGGCGCCGGACTGCTGCTGCCGATCCTGATCCGGCACGGCATCGACAAGGGCGTGGAGCAGGCCGTGCTCGGCGCCGTCTGGGCGGCCGCCGCCCTCGCGCTCGCCCTCGTCGTCGCCCAGTGGGCCGCGCAGTTCGCCGAGACCCGCATGACGGGCCGAACCGGCGAGCGCGTCCTGTACGCCCTCCGCGTCAAGATCTTCGCCCAGCTCCAGCGCCTCGGCCTCGACTACTACGAGCGCGAGCTGACCGGCAAGATCATGACCCGGATGACCACCGACGTCGACTCGCTGAGCTCGTTCCTGCAGACCGGGCTCGTCACCGCCGTCGTCTCCGTCTTCACCTTCTTCGGGATCCTCGTCGCCCTGCTCGTCCTCGACGTCGAGCTCGCGCTGATCGTCTTCGCGACACTGCCCGTCCTCGTCGTCGGCACGATCGTCTTCCGCCGCAGGTCCGTCGCCGCCTACGAGCTCGCCCGCGACCGGGTCAGCCTGGTCAACGCCGACCTCCAGGAGTCCGTCTCGGGCCTGCGCATCGTCCAGGCCTTCCGCCGCGAGGGCTCCGGCGCCACCCGCTTCGCCGAGCGCAGCGACTCCTACCGCGAGGCCCGGGTCCGCGGCCAGTGGCTGATATCCGTCTACTTCCCCTTCGTCCAGCTGCTGTCCTCGGGGGCCGCCGCCGCCGTGCTGATCGTCGGCGCGGGCCGGGTGGAAGCCGGGACGCTCACCACCGGCGCGCTCGTCGCGTACCTGCTCTACATCGACCTGTTCTTCGCTCCCGTCCAGCAGCTCTCCCAGGTCTTCGACGGCTACCAGCAGGCCACCGTCTCCCTGGGCCGCATCCAGGGGCTGCTGCGCGAGCCCACCACCACCCCGCTCCCCGACGCCCCCCGCGAGGTGCCGGAGCTGCGCGGGGAGATCGCCTTCGAGGACGTCCGCTTCCAGTACGGGACGGCCGAGGAGCGCGGCGAGAAGGGGGAGGCGCTGGCTGGCATCAGCCTGCGGATACCCGCCGGGCAGACCGTCGCCTTCGTCGGCGAGACGGGAGCCGGCAAGTCCACGCTGGTCAAGATGGTGGCCCGGTTCTACGACCCGACCTCCGGCCGGATCACCGCGGACGGCGTCGATCTGCGGCAGCTCGACCTGACGGCGTACCGGCACCGCCTGGGCGTCGTCCCCCAGGAGCCCTACCTCTTCCCGGGGACCGTCCGCGACGCCATCGCCTACGGGCGGCCCGACGCGAGCGACGCCGAGGTGGAGGCCGCGGCCCGCGCGGTCGGCGCCCACGACATGGTCGCCACCCTCGACGGCGGCTACCTGCACACCGTCGCCGAACGCGGACGCAACCTCTCCGCCGGCCAGCGCCAGCTGATCGCGCTGGCCCGGGCCGAACTCGTCGACCCGGACGTGCTGCTGCTCGACGAGGCCACCGCAGCCCTGGACCTGGCCACCGAGGCCCAGGTCAACCGGGCGACGGACCGCCTCGCCGGCAAGCGCACCACCCTGGTGGTCGCCCACCGGCTGACCACCGCCGCGCGCGCCGACCGCGTCGTGGTCATGGACCGCGGCCGGGTCGTGGAGGACGGCACCCACGCCGAGCTCCTGGAGCGCGGCGGCCGGTACGCGCAGCTGTGGCGCACCTTCGTCGGGGAGGACGAGCGCGCGGCGGCCTGAGGGGAGCGTCAGAGGCTCACAGCTCGCCGAAGAGCAGGTTGCCCGGGGCGTCCTCCTCGGTGCCGGTGTAGTACTCGCGTACCGCGTGGAGGAGTTCGTCCACCGTCAGGGTGCCGTCCCCGTCCGCGTCGATGCGCCGGAACAGCGCCTCGGTGTCGGCGGGGCCCAGCCTCGTGTCGAAGGCCAGCTGGGCCCTGTGGAACTCCTCCAGGCTGATGACTCCGTCGCCGTCGGTGTCGACGATCGTGAGGATCGCCCGCATCATCGGCCGGAACGACCTGTCGTAGGCGGGCCCGCCCTGCGCGTACAGGCGCGTCATGCCCAGCTTGTACTCCTCGGGCGTGACCTTGCCGTCCCGGTCCATGTCCAGCTCGGTGAAGAGGTCCTGCCAGAAGTCGGTCAGGCCGCGCATCACCAGTTCGGCCTTGGGTGAGCCGGCCGGCTCGTCGAGGGCCGACAGCAGCCGGGATCCGAGCGCGAAGATGTCGTCGGCCTCGACCACCCCGCTCCCGTCGGCGTCCAGGTGCGTGAAGGCGCGCTCCAGCTTGCGGTCGAGCAGGTCGTCGATCATGTCAGTGCCTTTCACGGCTACGGCGAGCGGATTGCTGGTCACCTAGCGTAATCGGCCGTCTGGTCGTGAACTCTGTTCTCCCGCTGGGGCGTTGTGGATGCACTCGGACGAGGGACGCGTGGCCGGGTGCTTGTGTGCTGCAACCTTCCGGGGGGTTCGGATGTCGTACGTGCGTACGTGCACCGTGCGTACGACCGATCGGGGGACAGGTTGTTGCAGGGGTGGAGGAGACGGGGCCGCCGGGCCGCGTCCTTGGTGGTCTTCGCGGCGGCCCTGTGGCTCTGCGTCGGCGGGCAGTTCGCGGCGCCGCCCGCGCAGGCGGCGGCCCACGGCTGCGGAGGCCGGCTGGCGAGGACCGTGCCGTTCGAGACGGGCGAGGTGCGCGTGTACAAGAGCCGCGACCGGGCCTGCGCGGTGACCGTGGCCCGCGTCCCCGGCGAAGGGCGGCGGATGGCGGTGAGCATCCAGCCGCGCGGCGGGGTCCCCGTCCGCGAGGAGGGGCGGTTCACCCGATATGCCGGGCCCGTCACCGTGGGTGCGATCAGTCGCTGCGTGTATGTAAGGGGCGGTGTGGGAGCCGGATCGGCCACCTCCGGCTGGATCCTGTGCTGAGGTACCGGCCCAACTGGGTCTGTTCAGCGGCGCGTTGCCCCCGCTAGGTTCACCGCGACCGAAGTGAACTCAAGGGGAGGGTGAATGCGCAAGACGCTCGGATGGCTGCTGTCGCTCGTGGTGCTCATCGGCACCATGGGCGCGGCCGGCACCACGGCGCAAGCGGCCACAGCCGCGGAACCGCCGGCCGCCACGGACATCAAGGACCAGATCCTCGGCATTCCCGGGATGAGCCTGATCGAGGAGAAGCCGTACCCCGGTTACCGCTTCTTCGTTCTGAACTACGAGCAGCCGGTGGACCACCGGCAGCCGTCGAAGGGCACCTTCAAGCAGCGCCTGACCCTTCTGCACAAGGACGTCTCGCGGCCGTCGGTGTTCTTCACCTCGGGCTACAACGTCAACACCAGCCCGCGCCGCAGTGAGCCGACGACCATCGTCGACGGCAACCAGGTGTCCCTGGAGTATCGATTCTTCACCCCCTCCCGGCCTGACCCGGCCACCTGGGCGAACCTGGACATCTGGCAGGCAGCCAGCGACCAGCACCGCCTCTTCACCGCCCTGAAGAAGATCTACAAGAAGAACTGGCTGGCCACGGGCGGCAGCAAGGGCGGCATGACGGCGACGTACTACGAGCGCTTCTACCCGCGCGACATGGACGGCGTCGTCGCGTACGTCGCGCCCAACGACGTCGTCAACAAGGAGGACTCGGCCTACGACCGGTTCTTCGCCAAGGTCGGCACCAAGGAGTGCCGCGACAGGCTGAACGCCGTCCAGCGCGAGGCCCTCGTGCGCCGCGAGCCGCTGGAGGCCAAGTACGCCGTGGCCGCCGCCGAGAACGGCTGGACCTTCACCACCGTCGGCAACCTCGACAAGGCCTACGAGGCCGTCGTGCTCGACTACGTCTGGGCGTTCTGGCAGTACAGCCTGCTCGCCGACTGCGGCTCCGTCCCGGACGCCAGGACCGCCGGCGACCAGGAGATCTGGGATTCGATCGACGCGATCTCCGGCTTCTCGGCCTACGCCGACCAGGGCCTGGAGACGTACACGCCGTACTACTACCAGGCGGGTACGCAGCTCGGTTCCCCGGACATCAAGCAGCCGCACCTGGGCAACCTGAGCCGCTACGGCTACCAGCCGCCGCGCAACTTCGTGCCCCGCGACATCCCCATGACCTTCCAGCAGGGCGTCATGGCGGACGTGGACAAGTGGGTGCGCGACAACGCCGACCAGATGCTCTTCGTGTACGGGCAGAACGATCCGTGGGGCGCTGAACCCTTCCGCCTCGGATACGGGGTGCGCGACAGCTACGTCATGATCGCGCCGGGCGCCAACCACGGGGCCAACGTCGCGAAGCTCCTGGACGGCGAGAAGACCCTCGCCACCGCGAAGATCCTCCAGTGGGCCGGGGTGGCGCCGGCCGCCACCGTCGCCGACGAGTCGAAGGCGGCGCCGCTGGCCGCCGCGGACGCGCAGCTCGACCAGCAGGACCTGGAGCGCGAGCCGCAGCTGCGGCCGTGACGCACCCCGGGCCGGGGCCGACAGGTCCCGGCCCGTGCGCCGCGGGCTGACGCCGGGAGCTACCGCGTCAGCCCGTGGCCCAGCGGGTAGCGGCCCGGCACGGGGACGGGGAGGCGGCCGGCGGGCCGTACCGCCCCGGTGAGCACCCGGGCCGCCGCCCGCATCTCCACGTCCGTCCACGAGTACGTCGCCAGCTCCGCCGCGCAGGCCGGCAGCCGGGCCGGGTCGTACGGATTGCGGACCGCCAGCAGGATCACCGGGACGCCGGACGCGACCAGGTCCGTCACCAGCCGGTGCTGTGGATCGTCGTCGTCCTGCTCCGGAACGTTGTACGTGCACACCAGGACGGCCGCGTGGCCGGGCACCGCGGCCACGGCACGGGCCGGCGGCACCGCCGTGGCCCGGCAGCCCAGGGCCGTCAGCTCCCGGGCCAGTACGGCCGTCGGAGGCCCCGTGGTGCCCGTGGGGGAGGCCGGATCCGTCCCCGTGACCAGCAGCCGGGGGCCGGCCGTCGCGTCGATCGGCACCAGCCCGCGGGGATTGGCCAGCAGGGTCGTCGTGCCCGCCGCGATCTGGTCGGCGGCGTCCCGGTGCCTGCGGATGCCGACGGTGGCGTCCACCGCCTCGGTCGTGGTGTAGGCCTCGTCGAACAGCCCCCGGCGGGACTTCAGTTCCAGGATCCGCAGCACCGACTCCTCGATCCGGCCCTCCGTCAGCTCGCCCGCCTCGACGGCCGTCAGCACACTGCGGTACGCGAGCCCCAGGTCCGGCGGGTTCAGCAACTGGTCGCAGCCCGCCAGCAGGGCCAGGACGGGAACGCGGTCGTCCCCGTACTTCTGCCGGACCCCGGCCATGTCCAGGGCGTCCGTGACCACCACCCCCTGGAAGCCGAGGCGTTCGCGCAGGATGCCCGTGACGATCGGCCGGGAGAGCGTCGCCGGGTCTCCCGAGGGATCGAGCGCGGGAAAGACGATGTGCGCCGTCATGACCGCGTCCACGCCCGCCTCCACCGCGGCCCGGAACGGCGGCTCGTCCAGCTCCTCCCAGACGGCCCGGGTGTGCCGCATCACCGGCAGGCCCACGTGGCTGTCGGTCTCGGTGTCCCCGTGGCCCGGGAAGTGCTTCGCGGTGGCGGCCACGCCCGCGCCCTGGTAACCGCGCACCTGGGCGGCCACCAGGGCCGCCACGGCGTGCGGGTCGGAGCCGAAGGACCGTACCCCGATCACCGGGTTGGCCGGGTTGACGTTGACGTCGGCCACCGGCGCGTAGTCCTGCCGGATGCCCAGCGCGGCGAGCTCCGCGCCCGCGATGCGCGCGGCCCGCTGGGCGTCGGCGGTGGAACCGCCCGCGCCGAGCGCCATCGCCCCCGGGAACAAAGTGGCCGGGGCGCCGATCCGGGCGACGGCGCCGTGCTCCTGGTCGGTCGAGAGCAGCAGCGGGATCCGCGCGCCGGAGGTGAGGGCCGCCTGCTGGAGGCCGACCGAGAGGGCGGCGATCTGGTGCGGGCTGCGGGTGTTGTGGGCCCAGGCGAAGTAGACGATCCCGCCGAGGTGGTAGCGCGAGACCAGCTCGGCGGCGGTGCGCACGCCGAACAGGGCCTGGTTCTGCTCGGCGTCGGCCGGGTCGGGATCGGTCGCCGCATGCCCGTACGCCCGCGAGACGAAGAGCTGCCCGACCTTCTCGGCGAGGCTCATCCCGTCCACGAAGCGGCGCAGGCTCGCCCGGTCGGGGTGGTGGCCGGGCGGCTCCTCGGGGGACCGCGGGTCGTCGGGGGCGCCGGGCGTGCCGAGCGTGGCGGAGGCGGCCCCCGCGGCGGCGACGGCGGCCATGGCGGCTGCGGTGAGCAGGGACCGGCGGGAGGCGTGGTGCGGCACGGGGCGGACCCTACCGGGTGCCCTCCGGGCGGGTCGGCTGTGTCGGGGTGTGTTGGCCAAGTACCGCCGGTTGCCCTGCCGGGCGGGGGCGGGCTTCGGCGGGGCCGGGCTGGCCAGGGTGGGTGGCGCGGTTTAGACGGGGCCGGGGCCGGGGTGGGTGGGGGGGGGGGGGGGGGGGGGGGGGGGGGGGGGGGGGGGGGGGGGGGGGGGGGGGGGGGGGGGGGGGGGGGGGGGGGGGGGGGGGGGGGGG
>NZ_JBIAJH010000009.1:0-229129 GCF_042871845.1 Streptomyces sp. NPDC005533
ATCCCCGCCGGGCGTCTAACGCACTGCCGCCGTGGTGTCCGACCTCTCGTCACGTTCGGCGCCCGTGGAGACGCCCCGGCGCGCGCCCGCCCCCACCCCAACCGGCCCCCACCCCCGACCCCGCCCGGCATGACAGGCCCTTCGTACCCCGCCCAAGCGGCGCAGCCACCCGCAGCCAACCCGCCCCCCAGGCTCCGGTCACACCCCCCCGGCGGTGGAGGGCGTCCAGGCCGGCCATGTCGTCCGCGGTCAGCCGCACCCCGCCCGCCGCCACGTTCGCCTCCAGGTGGTCGGGGTCGCCGGTGCCGGGGATGGCCAGGACGTGCGGCCCCCGCGCCAGGGTCCACGCCAGCCGCACCTGCGCCGGGCTCGCGCCGTGCGCCCGCGCGACCACACGCACCTCCTCGTGCTCCGTGCCGCTCGCGCCCGCCTGTCGCCCGTCGCCGGCGATGGAGTAGAAGGGGACGAAGGCGATCCCCAGTTCGCCGCAGGTGCGCAGGAACGCGTCGTGCTCGGGCCGCACCCCGATGCCGTACATGTTCTGCACGCAGACCACCGGCGCGATGGCCCGCGCCTCCTCCAGGTGTTCGGGGGTGACGTTGGAGATGCCCAGGTGGCGGATGAGCCCCGCCTCGCGCAGCTCGGCGAGCGCTCCGAAGCGCTCGGCGATGGAGTCGCTCCCGACGACGCGCAGGTTCACCACGTCGAGGTGGTCGCGGCCCAGCTGCCGTAGGTTCTCCTCGACCTGGCCGCGCAGCTGCCGGGCGGTGGCATGGGGGATCCACGCCCCGGACGGGTGCCGGCCGGGCCCGACCTTGGTGGTGATGACGAGGTCCTCCGGGTAGGGGGCCAGCGCCCGGCTGATCAGTTCGTTGGCGGAGCGCAGCGGTGAGAAGTAGAACGCGGCGGTGTCGATGTGGTTCACGCCGAGCTCGACGGCCCGCCGCAGCACGCCGATCGCCCGGCCCCGGTCGCTGGGCACGGCATCGTCGGCGAAGGCCTCGCCGCTCTGCGTCAGACGCATCGCGCCGAAACCGATCCGGTTGATCTCCAGGTCGCCGAGTGTCCAGGTACCCGCGGCCGCCGCGGTCATGGTCTGTGAGGTCATGCCCGGATGCTCTCCGCTGTGTAGGCTGCCGGACCATTGATTAAGGCATGTGTGAATCCATGTGTGAATCCTCGGGGGAGGCCTGCGGTGCGGGCGGAGTTGACGTTCTCGGTGGGCGATCTGGCGCAGATGCGGTTCGCCGTCTCGCCGATGTGGGAGGTCGGCCCCAGCTTCCGGTTGCTGCGTTCCGGCGCAGCGTCCCCCGTGCACCGGCCGTGGGTCGCGCAGGTGGGGCCACGCCTGGCGGCGGCCGGCCTCGACCGGGGCTGGCTGGCCGAACTGATCCCGCCCTCGGGATACGTTCCCGACTTCCTCAATCCGGCGCCGAGCGGGCCGGCCCCCACCCTGACGGAGGAACTGGCCGGCATCCGCGCCGCTCCCGCCGCCCGGGTGCGCGAGGACCTCGACCGCCTGCGGCACGAGCAGGGCGGCCTCGGCCCCAGGACGCGGAGCCTGTACGCCGAACCGCGGGGCCGTCTGGAGCGGGTCGCGGAGGAGATCGAGACCTACTGGGAGCTGGCCCTGGCGCCGTACTGGGCGCGGATCCGCGCCGTACTCGACGCCGACGTCTTCCACCGGGCCCGGCAGGTCGCCGAGCACGGCGCGGGCCGGCTCTTCAACGATCTGCATCCGTCGGTGAGCTGGGACGACAACGCGCTCCGGCTGGCGCGCCGACACCGGCCGCTGTCCCGCAGGACGGCGGGCGCGGGTCTGCTGCTGATCCCCTCGGTCTTCACCGGGCCGGTTCCGTTCACCCGCGTGACGCCTCCGGAACCGCCGCAGCTCGCCTATCCGGCGCGCGGTACGGGTGCGCTGTGGGAATCCCGGCCCGTCGCCCGCAGCGAGGCCCTGGCCGCCGTGCTCGGCCGCTCCCGGACCCTGCTGCTGACCGAACTGGACTCCCCGGCCTCCACCACCGAACTGGCCCGGCGCAGTGGCCTCTCGGCCGCCGGGGTGTCCCAGAACCTGACGGCCCTGCGTGCCGCGGGCCTGGTCAGCGCCCACCGGGCCGGCCGCTCGGTGCTCTACGCCCGCACCGCGGTCGCCGAGTCCGTCCTCGCCGCATCCTCCGAGGAGGGGGCTCCGCAGGTGCGCCCGCCCCACTCGTCCGGGTGATCACCTTTCGCCACTCTCGATCCGTGGGGGGACATGTCGCTATAAAGGGGCCGTCATGTTGATCAACTGATGGGCACTCACCATGCTGAAGGCCGCCCTGCGGGTCCTCGCCGCCGCTTCGCTCGCCTCCGCCGCCGCCATCTCCCCGGCCGCCGCCGCATCTTCCCTCCCCGCGCCCGCCCCGGACACCGGCCCCTGCGGGCCCGTTTCCGAGTTCGACTCGTGGGACTGGTTCAGCACCACCACCAACCCCTTCATCGCCTACGCCGTCGAGGCCGCGGCGAAGGCCGAGAACTGGCACTGGCGCGTCGACGACAACACCCTGTGGCGCGGCGACACCCGCGAAAACGTCGAGGAGCTCTTCCAGACGGGCTTCACCCCGCGCGGCGACCAACTGACCCCGCTGGCCGAGTACATCGTCAAGGGCGGCGGCCAGACCAGCGCCCACCTGAGCACCAGCTGCGAGAAGTGGGTGGCCGAGAAGTTCGCCACCTACGGCGCGGCCAAGACGGGATGGGTCTACGAGATCGAGGCCCCGGGCGGCATCGACGTGAACTCCACCGCCTGGGCCAACCACTACGAGTCGCCCTACCTGTGGAACAAGGAGATCGACTTCCCCGGCGGGGTCGAGGGGCGGTTCATCAAGCAGGCCTGCAAGATCCGCCTGGTCGGAACCGACCCGGTGACCAAGGTCAACACCTACGAGAACCTCGGCTGCAAGGACAACCAGGGCTTCGCGCCCTTCCGCGCCGTCGACGAGCCGGCGCTCGGCCACTGACGCCCGCAGTGTGACGGCTGACGGCTGACGTCGCGGGCCCGTCCGGGAGTTCGTGGCAGTGGTGGGACCACCTCGGGTGATCCCACCACCGACGGACGACCACCGACCGCCGACCGCGTGTGCGGTCAGACGGGGCCGTCCTTGAGGGAGCGGCCGAACTGCTCGTCCAGGACGGACAGCCGCCGCCAGTACTCGTCCTCGTCGATCTCGCCCGAGGCGAAGCGCCGCCCCAGGATCGCGATCGGCGAGTGCTCACCGTACGCCGCGGCCCGGTTCTGCCACGGCGCACGGCGGCCGCGCCACACGGTGCGGCGCAGGACGGTGACGACGCCGATGACGACCGCCGCCCAGATCAGCGGGAAGAACAGGACCCAGGGGCCCGGTCCGTCGTACGCGAGGGTGGTGAAGGTGTTCATCTCGGTTCAGCTCCTCGGAATCGTGGACTCTTCGTCTCACTCCGAGACTGGCTCCGGGAGGGGCGCCGGGTCGTCGTACGGCCGGCTGCACCGTGGGTACTTCCGCGGGAGTAGGGCCGCGGGCGCCGGGTCGGCCGGGGCAGCCGGTCAGCCGAGCCAGCCGGGCCGGACCAGTCCCGACTCGTAGGCCAGGACGACCAGCTGCGCGCGGTCCCGAGCACCGAGCTTGACCATGGTCCGGCTGACGTGCGTCTTCGCAGTGAGCGGGCTGACCACCAGTCGGCGGGCGATCTCCTCATTGGACAGGCCCATGCCGACCAACGCCATCACCTCCCGCTCCCGCTCGGTGAGCCGGCCCAGATCCGCCGCCGCGGCGGGCTGTTTCGAACGCGCCGCGAACTCCGCGATCAGGCGGCGCGTGACCCCGGGGGACAGCAGGGCGTCGCCCCCGACCACCGCCCGCACCGCGCGCAGCAGTTCCTCCGGCTCGGTGTCCTTGACCAGGAACCCGGAGGCACCGGACCGGATCGCCTCGAAGACGTACTCGTCGAGCTCGAAGGTGGTGAGCATGACCACCCGCACGGCCGTCAGGT
Source organism: Streptomyces sp. NPDC005533 (assembly GCF_042871845.1). Taxonomy (NCBI): domain Bacteria; kingdom Bacillati; phylum Actinomycetota; class Actinomycetes; order Kitasatosporales; family Streptomycetaceae; genus Streptomyces; species Streptomyces sp. NPDC005533. The sequence goes on from NZ_JBIAJH010000009.1 coordinate 4,012, forward strand.
CCCCGTCCTCGGTGATCCTGCGGGTGGCCTCGAGCCCGTCCAGCACCGGCATCCGGATGTCCATGAGCACCACGTCGGGCCGCAGCTCCCGCACCAGCCGTACGGCCTCCTCGCCGTTCGCGGCCTCGCCCGCCACCTCGATGTCGGGCTGTGCGTCGAGCAGTGCCCGGAACCCGGCCCGGACGAGGAGCTGGTCATCGGCCAGCAGCACCCGGATCACGGATCCCCCTCGGCGGTCGCGGCTGTCAGCGGGAGCCGCGCGACCACCCGGAATCCACCGTCCGGACGCGGTCCGGCCTCGACGTCGCCGCCCAGGGCCGACGCCCGCTCCCGCATCCCGACGAGACCGTTGCCACTGCCGTCCGAGGCTCCGCCCGTGGCCGGGCCGTCATCGTCCACCCGGAGCTCCAGCGCGCCGGGGAGCCAGGCCAGGCGGATGCGGGCCGTGCGCGCTCCGGAGTGCCGCACGACATTGGTCAGCGCCTCCTGGAGGATCCGGAAGGCGGCCAGGTCCACCCCGGGCGCCAGCGCCCGGGACTCTCCCTCGGCCGTGACCTCGACGGTGAGCCCGGCGGCCGCCGCCTGCTCCACGAGCTCGTCGAGCCGGTCGAGGCCCGGAGCCGGGGTGCGGGGCGCCTCGCCGGGGGCGCGCAGGGTGTCGAGGACCTGCCGGACCTCGCCCAGGGCCTCCTTGCTCGCCGCCTTGATGGTGGTCAGCGCCGTACGGGCCTGCTCGGGGTCGGAGTCGAGCAGGGCCAGCCCGACCCCCGCCTGGACGTTGATCACCGAGATGCTGTGGGCGAGGACGTCGTGCAGCTCACGGGCGATCCGCAGCCGCTCCTCGTCCACCCGGCGTCTCTCCGCCGCCCTGCGCTCGGCCCGCTCACGGGCCCACTGCTCCCTACGCATGCGGACCAGCTCGGAGACGGCGAGGATGGCGAGGACCCACGCGGTGACGGCCAGCTCCTGCGACCAGGGCGCCGGCCCGTCCCCGCCGGGCGGGAGCCACCGGTACAGCCAGTGACCGATCAGCAGGTGCCCGGCCCACAGCAGGCCGACGGCCCCCCAGGCGGCCCGCCGACGACCCGCGACGACGGCGGCGAAGCAGGCCACCGCCAGGCTGAGGAAGACGGGGCCGTAGGGGTACCCGGCGCCGATGTAGACCAGGGTCACTGCGCTGACCGCATAGACCACGGCCACCGGATGGCGGTGCCTCGCCACGAGGAGGGCGGGCCCGAGCAGCAGCAGGAGCCGCGCGAAGCCGTCCAGGGCCACCCGCCCGCTCTGCGCGTGCGCGGCCCATCCGGCACCGACCTGCGCGAAGACCGCGACGAGCAGCGCGGAGCGCCAGGCCGGGCCCCGCCCGGTCCGCTCCACCCATCTGCGCCACGGGGGACCCGGGCGCTCGCGCAGCTCGTCCATACGGCCACGCTAGACGGCGCCCGCTCTCACCCGCGTCACCCCGGCGTAGCGTTTCCGGCGTACTCCCCAGGTAGTACGCGGACCAGACGCTGTAGGTCGTACGCGCCCCACCCCCCGGCCCCCTCCGCCTCCGGGCCCTGCGGATGCGAGGCTCGCCCGGATGGGGGAAGCTGGGCATGATCTCAGCGCCGAAACTGGGACCGACGGGCGAGGAGGACGTCGTGGACGCATCAGGAGACGGCCGGCGCGTCCGGGGCCCCTGGGCCGGGATGCGGACCGCCACTCTGCTCTGTGCGGCCGCGGCGCTCGCGGCGGGCACCGTACCGGCCTCCGCGCAGCCCCGGGCCGTACCCGCTCCCGCCCCGGATCCACTCGTGGTCGTCGACTGCTTCGCCAAGCCCCAGGTACGCCCCGAGGAGTACCTGTTGGCCTGCGGCGACGGCAACAACCGCCTCGTACGGCTCCGCTGGGACACCTGGGGCCCCAGGACCGCGACGGCCACCGGCACCGACCTGGTGAACGACTGCAAGCCCTACTGCGCGGCGGGCCGTTTCCGGTCCTACCCGGTGACGGTGACGCTGAGCAGCCCGAAGCCGTGGCCGGACCGCCCCGACGTCCGGCGCTTCACGATGATCCGGCTCCTCTACACGGACACCGCGCCGACCCCGGTCCCCAAGGACGTGAGCTACAAGCTCGTGTTCTGACCCGGTCCGCCCATCCCGGCGGCGTCGGCCGCGATCCGGGCCGGTCAGAGACCCGAGGGATGCTTGGAGAGCCAGTCGGCATACCGATCGCGGATCCGGTCCCGTTCCTCCGAGGTGGTGAGGAAGACATCGGCGCCACCGTCGTAGGGATGGTGGATGCGCTGCATACGGGTGTCGGTGATGAGGACTCCCGCCACCTTGTCGTCAGCAATGTCTCGGAGCAACTCGTCGACGCAGCCCCGCCGCCAAGGCCTGCGGACGGCGAAGAGGTGGCAGTACGTGCGGAACTCAGGGTCAGGGTCGTCCTCCACCAGCAGGCTCTGCCAGTACTCCGTGACCGGGTGTGGTGACGGAACCTCGGCTTCGGTCGTCCAGAGCGGAGTGATCACGTACACGTCCGCGCCAGCGAACAACTCATCGAGGACGGTGTTGTAACGGTCCAGGACGACGGTGTACTCGCTCTCGTCCTCCGCGTACCGCTTCGACTCCGGCAGGCTATGGAAACGTACCCAGACATCCCGATACGGGTCACGGAGCTTGTACCCAACCGGTGGGAAACTGGGCCAACGCTGCTGCCACAAATCCGTCAGATCAGTCTGCCCGTCTTCAGACACCCGCCGCACTCGTCCTCTCGCACATGAACCTACCGGCGACCATGATGCCGGGGCTCAACCCCGAGAGAAACCGACTTCACAGCTGTCGCTTCGCCGGCTGCTGACGTAGCCGGTCCAGGCGCGCTTGACGAAGTTCATCCGGTCCGGCGCCCTGTCGACGCTGGTCCCGGGCAGAGCGGCGAGGCAACCGGCGGGTGCGTCGGCCGTCGGCTGGACTCCTGCCTCGGCGTGCGGGGCACCGGAGGGCACGAGGGCAACCCCGACGAGCTCGCCCGCCCCGTACGCCTGGAACGTCATCGCGAGCCGGTACGCACGGTCCTTCGGGCGTAGGGTTCCGGCCGTGCACTTGCGCGGGTTCGCGAAGACCTGCGCGCCGTGCGCGCCGCGGACCTCGTCCGCGGTCTCGAACTGCGCCTGCGTGAACAGGACCTCGCCGCGCGCCTCGAACGGGGCCGGTACGGGCTACCTGACGTCGTCCTCTCCGTGCAGGTGCCCGTTGCCGCGGGTGATGATCTGCTCCAGCCGACGGGCGCGATAACGGGCGGCGACGGCCGCTCCGGCCATCCTCGGCCCGACCGTGAACGTCAGCGGGCGGGCGGCTCTGGCCCCCAGGCGGGCACGGACAGGCGCAGCCGGTCGTAAGTGGGCTCGTCCAGGGGGGTGTTCGCGCCCCCGTGGCAGGCGTGGGACGCCTCGCGCACGGTCGGAACGCGGCACGGCAGTCGGCGTGGCCGGATACACCGGATATGTCGGAGACGCCGGCTACGCCGAGCATGCCCACGACGCGGCCACGCCGACGAGGCCGAGCACGCCAAAGGCTGGCTGCGCCCAGCAGCGCCTCCTAGGCCCGGGGATCGGCACCGGGATGATCCCCTCGCGCGGGGCCCGCAGCGAACCTCGGTGTGGAGCGTGGGGAGTGCATGGGTGGGCGAAGTCGGTCAAATCCGGCGAGCCGGTCACGGAATCGACGGGTCCGCCTCCGCCCCGGCAGCGCCGACAGGCTAGATTGCACCGGGCCGGGAGCCGCCCCGGACGTCCGCCACCGGCGGCGACAGGTCGGCGCCCTGCCGTAGATTGCCCCACGGTCGCAGGGCCGGGCGGGGGCACACGGGACGAGAACGGGCAGGAGTGGGCTGGACATGGCGCGACGCGAACGCGCGGAGACGGGCCGGGGTGTCACCTCCGCCACGCCCGCGGTTCCGGGCTCCGAGATAGCCGCGGCGGCCGACGGCGGGCTCGCGGCCCGGGGGTGGCTCCGCCTGGGGCGGGACGGCCGGCTGACCGCCTACGCGAGCTGCGCCGAGGGTCTGGTGCGCTGGACCGAGTCGGCCCCCGGTTCGGACGTCTGGCAGGGGCCCGACCTGTTCCCCGTGGAGGGCTGGGCCGGCCGGCTCACGCTGGCCCAGGACGCAGGCGGTTTCGTCTGGTTCGCCGGCACCCGCTACCGGGACGACGCGCCGGGCGGCCGCGAGGTGATCATCGCCGCCCAGTACCAGACCGGCCGCCCGCTCAGCGACTGGCGCGCCCTGGGCAATCCGTTCCCCGAGCGGGAGCAGGAGGGCGAGGTCCCGGCCCCGCCCGGTGACCCGATGGTGCTGCCGGACGGCGCCGGATCGCTCCACGTCGTCGCGACCCGGTTCGGGGTCGGCGTACGGGGCCGCACCCGGGCCGCCGACGGCACATGGGGCAATTGGGTGGACTATCAGGGCAAATGGGCACGAGGCGCCGTCGTCCCCCTGGTCACGGCCCACGGCCGCGCCGAGTTCCTCGCACCCTTCCGGGGCGGCGCCGCGTACTGGGGCCAGGACGGCCCCGGCAGCGACTTCAGGTGGCTCGGACGCCTGGAGGCGGATGCCGTCGAGGGGACGTACAGCGCCTACGAGACGGGGCCCGGCACCGGCACCTACTTCTGGCGCCACCCGGCGGACGGCGGCGTGATCGCCTACCGCCCTATGGCCCCCGCCGGAGCGCCCCGCGTGCCCATGCCGCTGGGCGGGGCGGGCGGCGCCGGCCCGGTGGGCGTGGCCCGTACGCGCATCAACGGCTACGACTGCACCGTGCTGCTGCAGCGGGGTGCCGAGGGATGCCCCGAGATCGCCGCCTATCCCACGGAGGGTGAGCAGTACGGCGCATGGTGGGCCCCCGTGGGGGACCGGTGCGCCGGACTTCCGGCCATCGCCCTCGACGCCCGTGGTGCGGTCACGATCGCGATGATCGACACGCATGGCAGGCTGCGGATCGCCCGTCAGGACCTCATGGACGCCGGCCTCGCCTTCGAGCCCTGGTGTCACGTGGGGTGACCTACCTCACCGGGCGTGGGGGTGTTCCGACGGGTGACGGTCCGTCCTTTCGCGCGTCACCCCGAACCGGAGGGGAGTTGGTGTGCCGTCGGCGTTGTGACGGATATCGCTCATTCGCAGACGTGAAGCTTCGAGAGGCTTGCGCGCTTGTGAATAGTTGCTCGCCGTTGCGCAATTGCCCTACGCTGCGCACACCCTGTGAGGCTCGCATAAGTGTGCGGGTCGAGGGTGGGGGAGGGTCGAGTGTGCGGGGAGCGGTGGGTGACCAGATTCAGGGGCGGGTCTGGCGGCGCGCCGTGGCGGTTCCCGGCGTGCTGTGAGAAGTGTGTCTATCAAGGAGTTCTCTGAGTGGCAGGTATGCCCCGCCTGAGCGTCGTCGTGCCCTTTCAGGACGTCGAGATCTACCTTGAGGAGTGCCTCGAGTCGATAGCCAGGCAGACGTTCCGCGACCTTGAAGTGATCATGGTCGACGACGGCTCGACCGACTCCTCGACCGCGATCGCATCGGACTTCGCCCGCCGGGACCCGCGCTTCCGGCTGCTGCGGCAGGAGTCGATGGGACCGGGCCACGCCAGGAACGTCGGCATCCGCGCCGCCCACCCCCAGGCGGAGTTCCTCGCGTTCGTCGACGGCGACGACGTGATACCCGAGTACGCCTACGAGTTGCTCGTGCGGACGCTCGAATCCTCCGGCTCCGACTTCGTCTCCGGCAACGTGCAGATGATGAACTCCACCAAGAGGTGGCAGTCCCCGCTGCACAAGGCGCCCATGCGCAGCAGCAAGCGCGGCACGCACATCACCAAGCTGCCCGACCTCATCTACGACCGCACGGTGTGGAACAAGGTGTTCCGGCGGTCCTTCTGGGACTACCACTACATCGCGTTCCCCGAGGGCGTGATGTACGAGGACTCCTGGGTCAACATGTTCGCCCACTTCCGGGCCGCCAAGGTCGACATCCTCACGGACATCGTCTACTTCTGGCGCCGGCGCGAGGGCGGCGCCGCACCCTCCATCACCCAGCGGCACACCGAGTTCAGCAACCTCCGGGACCGTGTCGCCGCTGTGCAGTCGGTCAGCCGCTTCCTCGCCGGACACCGTGCGCGCTCCTACTCCGACCACAAGCGCAAGTACGATCTCGCCTGTCTCAAGTCGGACTTGATGCTGCACCTGAAGGTGCTTCCGGACGCCGACGAGGAGTACCGGGACGCCTTCATGCGGTGGGGGAACGAGTTCCTGGACGAGGCCGACGCGGACATCATCCACGAACTGCCCGCCGACGCCCGGGTCAAATGGCTCCTGGTGCGCGAGGGGCGGCTCAAGGAACTGCTGGACGTCGTCGAGTTCGAGCGCAAGGGCGGCCCCCTGCCCGTGCAGCGGCGCTTCCACCGCTACCTCAACTACCCCTACCTCGGCGACCGTTCGATCGGGATAGACAAGAGCGCCTACCGGCTCGACAAGGAACTCTCGCTGCACGGCTCGCTGGCCGGCGCGCGCTGGGACGACTCCGAGCACCTGACCCTGGAGGGGTCCGCGTACGTCCGCTTCATCAACGTGCACAAGCGGCACATGTCGATGAAGGCCATCGCGCTGCGCAACAAGAAGCAGGGCAGGGTGGTCGTCGCCAAGGCGAAGACCACGTACTACCCGCAGGCCACCGAATACTCCCAGCAGAGCCGTTACTGCTACGACTGGTCCGGGTTCCAGGTCCGCTTCGACGTCTCCCGCCTCAAGCGCAAGGGCGAATGGGTGGAGGGGACGTGGGACGTGGCCGCCGGCGTCCTCAGCCGCGGGCTCTTCCGCTACAAGGGCATAGCCCGGGGCGGTGCGGGCAGTGCGGCCAATCCGCCCTACCAGTACGTGGAGAAGAACACCCGCGTGGTGCCGCTCTTCCTCCAGGGCAAGCTCAAACTCCGTGTGGAGAGGGTGCGTTGCCGCATCACGCGGCACCGGATCGTCGGCGACCACCTGGAGCTGCGAGGCGTCTACCTCGGCCCCAAGCTCCCCGAGTGGGGCAAGTTCCGGGTCACCAGCATGGGCGGCGCGGGCCGGCACGACGCGTGGGTCCAGTTCCAGCCGGGCGGCGAGGGGTGGTTCACCTTCGTGACCCGCATCCCCGTCAAGGCCCTCGTCCCCGGGCACCGCACCACCTCCTCCGACGGGGTCCCGGAGTCCTGGAACACCGGGGCCAACGGCTGGAAGACCACCCTGCACGTCGAGGGACGCAAGGCGGCCATCTACCCCGTCATGGCGGAGGACGCCACCGACGGCCACTACCGGATGCCGGCCGGACTGCAGACCGAGCGCGGTGACCGCGAGGTCTTCGTGCACCGCAACGGCTCCGGCTACGTCGTGCTGTTCGAGCGCGACACCCTGCCGCTCGCCAAGTCCGCCACCTGGCACCCCGACGGCTCCCTGGAGGTCGCCGTCGGCTACGCCGCGCAGGACAAGCTCGACTCCGCGGAGTTCGCCGCGGCGCACATCGTCGTACGCTCCCGGGCCCACGGCGCGGAGCGCGTGGTGCCCATCACCTGGTACGGCGAGGAGTTCCGCTTCGTCGTCACCCCCGCGGCCATGCGCAACCTCGCCGGGGACATCCCGCTGGCCGCCGGCCGCTGGGACTTCTTCCTGCGCCGCCAGGACCCGTCCGCCGTCACCGCGGAGAACCGCTCCAGCGACCTCATGGTCAAGATGACGCAGGAGCTGATCCCCGCCTTCCCCAGCGAGATGACCAGCAACGAGCGGCGCTACGAGCTCCAGGCGGAGGCCTACGACAGGCTCTCGCTCCTGGTCCACTCGGCCATGCCGGACGAGGCCCGCGGCCCCTACCGGCAGAAGCTGATGCGCACCAAGACCTATCCGGAGGCCCGTCGCAAGCCGCTGAAGCAGGCCGTGCTGTTCGACGCCTTCAAGGGCACCCAGTACTCCGACAGCCCCCGCGCCCTGCACGAGGAGATGGTCCGCCGCGGCGTGGACCTCGAGCACCTGTGGGTGGTGCGCGACGACCAGGTCGCCGTACCGCCCACCGCGCGCCCCGTCCGCATGTGGTCGCCCGACTGGTACGAGGCCATGGGCCGGGCGAAGTACGTGGTCGCCAACAACCACCTGCCCGACTGGTTCGAGAAGCGGGACGGCCAGACCGTCGTGCAGACCTGGCACGGCACCCCGCTCAAGCGCATCGGCCACGACATCGAGGCCGTGCACTTCGCGGACAAGCGGTACCTGGAACGCGTGGAGAAGGAGGTGCGGAACTGGGACATGCTGGTGTCCCCGAACAGCTTCAGCACCCCGATCCTCCAGCGGGCCTTCCAGTTCCCGGGCGAGATGGTCGAGAGCGGCTATCCGCGCAACGACGTCCTGCGCCGGGCGGACTCCGGCCGCCGGGCGGCGGAAGTGCGCCGGCGCATCGGGCTCCCGCCGGGCAAGCGGGTCATCATGTACGCGCCGACCTGGCGCGACGACCAGTTCTACGCACCCGGAAAGTACAAGCTCGACTTCCGCATCGACCTCGACGAGGCCCGGGCGCAGCTGAGCCACGACCACGTCCTGCTCGTGCGGCGCCACCCCAACGTGGTGGACCCGGTGCCCGGCGCCGGCGACGGCTTCGTCCACGACGTGTCCGACTACCCGGACATGGCGGACCTCTCGCTCATCACCGACGTGATGATCACGGACTACTCCTCCCTGATGTTCGACTTCGTCAACACCGGGCGGCCGATCCTCTTCTTCACGTACGACCTGGACCACTACCGGGACACCCTGCGCGGCTTCTACTTCGACTTCGAGCAGTCCGCCCCCGGCCCCCTCGTGTACACCTCCCCCGAGCTGATCGGGGCGATCCGCAACATCGACCGCATCCAGCACGGCTACGCCGCCCGCTACCGCTGGTTCCAGCAGGAGTTCTGCGATCTGGACGACGGCTACGCCTCGGCCAGGCTGACCGACCGCATCCTGATCGCCGGAGGAGACCTCGACCCGGCGCGGGCCCAGGCACCGGCCGTCGGCGCGGCGGGCGGCCGCGCCGCGGGCCAGGGGGGTCCGGCGGGCCGCTCGGGTCAGCCAGGTCCCTGGAACGGAGGCACCCTCGGCCAGGTGCCGCGCCAGCCGGTGAGAAGAATGGATTCCGAGCATGTCTAAGGCAGCAGCCCAGAACGCGCGCCGCGTCTTCACCGGCGTCGACACCTCCGGGGCGGTGCCCATCGAGTACCGGTTCTCCCACGCGAGGAACGGCAACCGTCATCTGGTCGTGGTCTTCGCGAACTTCACCGCACCCGGTGAGTACGGCTGGTCGAACGGCGTTCTCGACAAGGTCCGCTCGAACATCCTCTGGGTCCGCGACCTCTTCGACGGCGCGAACACCTACTACCTGTGCAAGGGCATGGACTTCTCCCTGGAGCAGTCCGTCGCCGGGCTCATCTCGCGGGTGATGAACGCGCTGTCCCTCTCGCCGGACGAAGTGACCATGTTCGGCAGCTCCAAGGGCGGCAGCGCGGCCCTGTTCTACGGATTGAAGTACGGCTTCAGGAACATCGTGGCCAGCGTGCCGCAGTTCCTGATCGGGACGTACGTCAAGGAGGGCATCCCCGGCGCGGCCAAGGTGATGATGGGCGAGGTGACGGAGCAGAACGTCCGCATCCTCGACTCGGTCCTCCCCGACCTGGTGCGCAGCGGCGCCAACCCCGCGGCCAACATCTACATGATCACGTCGCCGCAGGACGAGCAGTACAAGCGGCAGGTGGAACCGTTCCTCGGGCTGTTCCAGGGGCGGGAGAACTTCAACTTCGTCTACAACGACTCCTCCCTGATCACCGACCACGGGAAGGTCACGCTGCGCAACCTCCCCACCATCATGGGGCTGCTGAACCTCCTCGTCGACGGAATCACCCCCCGGTTCGGCATGATCCGCAACGGTTTCGAACAGCCGGAGCGCGACACCTCGGCCATCGACGCGTACCTGACGCAGACCTCGCAGGTGAAGAGCGACGGCTCCTTCCCCAAGCCGGTGGTGCTGACGCCGGCGCCGGAGGAGCGGGTGCCCGCCAACACCGTCCGCCTCACGGGGACCGCCCGGGGAGCCGTGCGGGTCAGTTTCTGGCAGGACGGCAAGTACCAGGGCGCCGCTCCGGTCGCCGCCGACGGCACCTGGGTCTGGGAGCGCACCAGCCCGTGGCCCAAGGGACGGCACGTCGTCAGGCTCTTCGGCGCGGACGCGAACAACTACCAGACCGAGCGGACCGAAGTGGTCTTCACCGCCGTGGAGCACACGGCCGAGCCGCTGCCCGAGTACGTACCGGCGCCTGCGCCGGCGCCGAGGCCGGCCCAGCCCCTCGCGCTCTCGGTGACGGCCCCGGCCGCCCACCAGCAGGTGCAGGGCCCCGCCGTCGGCTTCGCCGGCTACGCCCCCGGCGCCGTGCGCGTGGACTTCCAGGAGGGCGGCGTCACCCTGGGCACCTGCGACGTGAGGGCCGACGGCACCTGGGTGTGGGAGTCGGGCTGGGCCTGGAACGAGGGCGACCACTTCGTCGAGGCCATCGCGGTCGACGCCGTCGGCAACGCCTCCCCGTGGACGGCCGTCCCCTTCACCTCGGTGAACGGCTACTCCGTCCCGGCCCAGCAGGGCAACTACTTCAACTCGCGCTACTGACGCCGGGATCGGCCGACGGAGCGGAGGGCTTGGGCGACGGATCGGCGGCGGGGCGGCTCACCCGCATCACCAGCGGCCGGTGGTCGGAGGCCTTGGTCTCCACCACCTCGCAGCCGGTGCGGGGCAGCTGCGTGAAGAGGTAGTCGATCTTCGTGCCGTCCTTGTGCGTGGCGCGCCCCTTGCGGGAGTCACCCTTCTGATCGCACTCGCGGTACGTGTCGTACGCCTCAGACGGCCAGATCCAGGCGGACGTGTTCCGGCCGCCCACCGGCGGCGGAGCGTTGAAGTCCCCGCCGAAGACCGTACGGGCGTCCGTCGCCGCGGTGGCGACCAGGGAGCTCAGCTGGTCGTCGCGGAAGTCCCAGTCGGGGTGCTCGCCGTCGCTCTCCCGCAGCGACAGGTGCGCGTTGCACACCCGCAGCCCCTGGGCGGGCACCCGCGCGCACAGGATCCCGCGGTGCAGGCCCACCGTCGGCTGCTCGGTCGGGACCACCTCCACGTCGGTCAGCCGGGAGGCCGCCAGCAGCCCGTAGCCGGCCTGGCCGCGCCCCTGCCCCGTGCAGTCGACGGAGGCGCGCCGGCCCGCGGCGTCCACCTCGGCGTACGGTTCGAAGACGGAGTGCCACTCCGGGCCCAGCCGCACGGCCGAGGACAGCAGGTCCTCCGAGCACACCTCCTGCAGGAGCAGGACGCGTACGCCGGAGTCGCCGACCAGCTCGCGCAGCTGCTGGAACTTGTCCTTCGGGCTGCCGGTCTCCTCGCAGCTCCACTGCCGCACCCCGCACATGTTCCAGGTGGCCACGGAAACCTGCTCCCCGCTGCCGGCGCCCGGGACCGGAGCCGGAGCCTGCGCGGACGTACACGCCACCACCGAGGTCAGCAGGCCCAGGGTCGCCACCGCGCGGCCGAACCGGCGGCCGGAGGGCCCCCGCCCGGTCTCCATATGTCTTTCCATGCGGACATCATTGGGTATCCGCCGGTCAGACCGTGCATCGGGCCGGGTGATCGGACGACGCGGAGCCCGGGTCGGACCCCGTCCGCACAGGGCCTAGGGTGGGGACGTGGTGACGAACGGGAGTGCGGGCGTGAGCGGTGACCGGGTGCTGTACGGGTGCATGGGCCTCGGCGGGAGCTGGGAGCCCGGTGCGTACGGGCCCGGCGACATAGACGCCGCCGAGGCGGCGATCTCCGCCGCGCTCGACAGCGGGATCACCGCCTTCGACCACGCCGACATCTACCGGCACGGGAAGGCCGAGGCCGTCTTCGGCGAGGTCCTCGCCCGCACGCCGGGGCTGCGCGAACGCATCACGCTCCAGACCAAGTGCGGGATCCGGCTCGGCGACGCGGACCGCCCGGGGATCTACGACCTCCGCGGGGAGAGCATCACGCGGCGGGTGGAGGAGAGCCTGACCCGGCTGCGCACCGACGTGATCGACGTCCTCCTGCTGCACCGCCCCGATCCGCTGGCGGACGTGGACTCGATCGCGTCGGCGCTGACGTCCCTGCACCGGCAGGGCCTCGTAAGGCGCTTCGGCGTGTCCAACATGGGCGCCGCGCAGATCGCCCACCTCCAGGCGCGCCTCGACGTGCCGCTGGTGGCCAACCAGCTGGAGATGAGCCTGCACAGCCGTGACTGGGTCGAGGCCGGGGTGCTGCTCAACACGTCCGGGGCCGCCTCCAACGGCTTCCCGTTCGGCACGCTGGAGCACTGCCGCGACCACGGCATCCGCCTCCAGGCCTGGGGCGCGCTGGCGCAGGGCCGGTTCACCGGCCGCGAGCAGACCGCGGCCGAACGGGCCACCGCGGAGCTGCTCGCCGAGCTGGCCCGGCGCAAGGGCACGACGCCCGAGACGGTGCTGCTGTGGTGGCTGATCCGGCACCCTGCCGGGATCGCGCCCGTCATCGGCACCGCCCGCCCCGACCGGATCCGCGCCTGCCGCGACGCGGCCGTGCGGGAGCCCGACCTCACGCACGAGGAGTGGTACGAGCTCTGGGTCGCGGCCCGCGGGGTCCCGCTGCCCTGATCTCCGTACACCGGCGCGGGGGTTATCCCCACCCGGGGCCGACATGCCTGCTGGATGGGGCGCCGGTGCGTGATCAACCAGGCTTGCGGCATGACGACTTACCCGAAGAACGCCCTGCTCCTCACCCTCGCCGCAGCCTCCGTCGCCGCCGGTCTGACCACCGCGAGCACCGCGAGTGCCGCGCCGGGGGCCGCCCGTCCCGCGCCGGCCGCCCCGCAGCTCCGTTGGCACGCCTGCGCCGATCCGCAGGCCCCCGCCGGCCAGGAGTGCGCCGAGCTGCCGGTCCCGCTCGACTACGAGGACCTCGACGGCCGGCAGCTCACCGTCGCCGTCTCCCGCATCCGCAGCGACCGCCCCGAGGCCCGCCGCGGCACGCTCGTCGTGCTCCCCGGCGGCCCGGGCGGATCCGGCGTACAGCGCCTGAAGCAGAAGGGCGACGCCCTGCGCCGGGAGCTCGGCGGCGCGTACGACCTCGTCGCCTTCGATCCGCGCGGTGTGGGCGCCAGCACCACCGCGACCTGCGGCCTCGCCCCCGAGGACCGGTACCTCACCAGCCTGCGGTCCTGGCCGGGCCCGAACGGTGAGATCACCGAGAACGTCGCCCGCTCCCGGCGCATCGCCGAGGCCTGCGCCCGCAACGGCGGGCCCGAGCTGCGCAGTTTCACCACCGCCAACCAGGTACGTGACATGGACCGCTTCCGCGAGGCGCTCGGCGAGCGCAGGCTCTCCGCCTGGGGCACCTCGTACGGGACGTACGTGGGGGCCGTGTACGCGCAGAAGTACCCGCAGCGCACCGACCGTTGGGTCCTCGACAGCAGCGGCGACCCCGACCCGAAGCGGGTCGCCCGCGGCTGGCTGGCGAACATGTCGCAGGGCGCCGAGGACCGCTTCCCCGACTTCGCGGCCTGGGCGGCCCACGTTGACCGCGACCGGGACGGCCTGCGACTGGCCGCGCGGCCGGAGGAGGTCGAGCCGCTCGTCGTCTCCCTCGCGGCAGAGCTGGACCGCGCACCGAGGGAATCGACGACCCCGGGCGTGCCCCTGACCGGCAACGGTCTGCGGCAGGCCCTGCAGAACGCCCTCTACAGCGACGCCGCCTTCGCTCCGTTCGCCCGGCTCGTCCAGGAGGCCGGGGACCCGGCCCGCAAGCCCGTCCTCCCGCGCGAGCTCGCCCAGCCCATCCCGGACCCGGACGCCGCACTCATGGTCGCCGTCATCTGCAACGACGTGGCGTGGCCGCACGCGTCCACGGCCTCGTACCAGCGCGCGGTCGACGCGGACCGCGCCCGCCACCCGCTCACGGCCGGCATGCCGGTGAACGTGCTGCCCTGCTCCTTCTGGAAGGACGCCCCGGCGCAGAAGCCGACCCGGATCACCGACGACGGGCCGTCCGACATCCTCATGCTCCAGAGCCGCCGCGACCCGGCGACCCCGCTCTTCGGAGCTCTGAAAATGCGCGAGGCCCTCGGCGACCGGGCCCGCCTCGTCACCGTCGAGCAGGGCGGCCACGGCCTGTACCTCGGCAACGGCAACGCGTGCGGCAACCGTGCCGTCACGGAGTTCCTGACCACCGGCAGGCGTCCGGCCCGGGACACGGACTGCGCGAACTGAGGACGACGCCCCGACAGTTGCTCGCGAACTTCGAACCCGGAAGTCATGGATGGCCTTTGAATCACAGGTAGATAGCTGATTACACCCCGCTGAACATCAGCTGAACATCTGTTACTGTGCCCGCGCTTGGTGTTCATCCATCGATCCGTCCTCCCTCGCGCGCCTCGCGTCCGAGGATGCTGCGAGGTGTCGCGTCCGTGCACAGCACTCCCTTCTCCCCGACCGAGGCCAGGTCCGCACGAGCCCGCATGGGCCTGTCCCCGACCCAGGTGGCCCACTTCATGGCCACCTGCGGCGCCCCCGTCCACCCGCAGCTGGTCCTGGCCTGGGAGCAGGGCTCCGAGATTCCCACCGACCGCCAACTCTTCGCCTTGGCGGACGTCTTGTGGTGCGAGGCGACGACGCTGATGGGCATCGAACCGCGCACCCTCGCCGAGCACCGGCTGGCCCGCCGGCTCACCGTGGAGCGACTGGCGTACCGCATAGGCATGGACCCGACCGAATACCGCGCCGCCGAAGCGGCCCAGCACTGGCACGGCGACGCCTGGCAGACCAGGGCGCTCGTGGACGCCCTCGGCCTGTCCCTGCGCAAGCTCATCGGGATCATGGGCCGGGTGGACGAGCTGGCGGAGCACCTGAGATCGGCCGTCGCCGGGCGGTGGAAGACGTACGTGGACCCGGTGGCGGAGATCGTCGTGGTGGACGCCACCAGCGTGGGGGACGCGCTGCGCACGATGCACGGGGAGTTCTCGCGGTTCTCGGAGCGGTACATGGGTCACCTCGTGGCACGCAACGACGACGCCCGGCTGAAGGAGATCGCGGCGGAGCGCGCCGCCTACCTGCGCCGACTCGTCGACCACTTCTGGGAGTTGATCGGAGAGGAGGGCGAGGCCTCGCCCTTCCCGCTGGGCGGGCGCTGACGGGCCGTCCGCCTGCGGCCGCGCCAACGGCCGCAGACCGCAGGCACGAGGAGACCGGAGCGGACCGGGAAGGGCTGACCGCCCCTCCCGGCCCTCGCCGCGACGGGGGTCGACAGCCCGGCTCAGTGCGCCGGGTGCGCCCCGAACTCCGCCTCCGGCGCCCCGTCTTCCGTCACCCCGTCCCAGTCGATCTCCATCGTGGTGCGGCGCGTGAAGACGTTGAACACCAGGTTCAGCGTGATCGCGGTGAGGGCGCCCAGCGTGATCCCGCTGTCGAGGACCGCCCGGAGGTCGTCCGGCATCCGCTCGAAGAACGGCGCCACCGTGGTCGGCAGCAGGGCGGCGCCCAGACTGACCGCCAGGATAAGGGTGTTGCGCTCCTCACGCAGATCGGCCTTCCCCAGGATCTGCACCCCGACCGCGGCGACGATGCCGAACATGGAGACCGCCGCCCCGCCCAGCACCGGGTGCGGGACCGACGCGACGAGGCTGCCCGCCTTCGGCAGCAGCCCCAGCACGACCATGAACGCGCCGGCCGAGACGACCACGTACCGGCTCATCACCTTCGACATGCGCACGAGCCCGATGTTCTCCGCGAACGCCACGTACGGGAACGAGTTGAGGACGCCGCCGAGGACCGTCGCCGCGCCGTCGGCGCGCAGCGCCCGGGCCACGGTGTCGGCGTCGACCTTCTTGCGGGTGATCTCGCCGATCGCGTAGACGTCCCCGGTGGTCTCCACCATGGTGATCAGGGCGACGACGAGCATGGCGACGATCGGGAGCAGCTCGAACCGCGGCATGCCGTAGTGGAAGGGCGTGGTGATCCCGAACCAGTCGCTCTCCCCGACCGCCGCGAAATCGGCGTCGCCGAAGAGCCACGCGACCGCCGTGCCGACGACGAGCCCGAGCAGCACCGCCAGGCTGCTCAGGAACGGCTTGCCGATCCGGGCCACGGCGAGGATGAACAGCAGGGTGCCCAGTGCGTAGGCGAGGTTCTTCGGATCCCCGTACGCGGGCGTGCCGATGAGGTGCGCACCGCCGGCGGCGTCCTGCAGGGCCACCGGGATCAGGGTGATGCCGATGATCGTGAGGATCGTGCCGATCACGACAGGCGGGAAGTACTTCACGAGCTTGCTGAAGAGCGGCGCGAAGAGGAAGGTCGCCGTGCCCGCTGTGATCACCGCCCCGTAGACGACGAGGAGGCCGGCCGTACCGCCGCCCGCCCCGATGCCTATGGCGATCATGGGCGAGACCGCGGTGAAGGTGACGCCCTGCACCAGGGGGAGCCGGGCGCCGACCTTCCAGAAGCCGAGGGCCTGGATGATCGAGGCCACGCCACAGGTCAGGAGGTCCGCGTTGATGAGGTGGACGAGCTCCTGGCGGGAGAGGCCCAGCGCGTTGCCGAGCAGGACCGGGACGATGACCGCCGCCGCGTAGAACGCGAGGACGTGCTGGAAGCCGTACAGGGCGAGCCGGGGGATCGGGAGCAGTTCGTCGACCGGGTGCGTGCGCGTGCGCGTCTGCGGGTGCGGGCGACGGGGGGACTGACGGGGCATTCGTGCCATCTCTGCCTTGCCTTCGCGAGGTAGGTGAATGAGAAGACAGCCGCCCTCCGGTCCTGGGTGACAGGACGGGGGCAGGCCGGCTCGTACCGAGCCGACGCCGGGCGGTGTTGCCGACGCCGCGTCGCTCTGCACTGCGTATTCATGTCCCGGGTGGGGGAGTGTCCTTCGATCGACGCATCGGATCCGTCTTTGATCTTTGGATCCGAAGGGGGGATCGACCGAGGGCGCTCACCATAGCCAAAGGCGGTGTTTCCTCGCGAGTAACCTGCCGCCCGGTCTCGGAGGCGCCGCCGCAGGTCAACCGGGGAGCCGGACGACGCCTGCGCTCCCCGGCGCGCCCCGGCCGACCGACGCACCGCGACAGGCGCCCCCGTCATCGCCGTGGCGCTGCGCAACCCTTATGACGCCGTCCGGCTTCCCGAGGTGACGGCGAGCGCGGCCCTCTCCTCGTGGAGCGACACCGAACTCCGGTGCGCGGCCCGGGATATCGCCGGCGCGGCAGCCGCCCGAGGACGCCTCCCCGTCGCCGTTCCACCGCTCTTCCCGCTCGGCCACGGCCTCCAATATCCATCCGTACTTGTGGGTACTGGGGCCGAATGGCGCCGGATTTGATAGTTCTGGACTGGTCCGGTGTGAGAATGCTGCGGGAAGGACACGGCATGTTCGATCTACTGCGCCCGGAGACGGTCGTGTGCCCGTTCTGCAAGGCCACCGCCGCCGACGGCGCGGTGCGGACCCTGCGGACCGGAGCCTGCTCGCTCTCGGTGACCTGGCACGCCGGCAACTGCCCGCATTACGCGGCCGACCGGATCCTCGCCGAGAAGGAGGGCTGAGCCGGGGCGGGCGTCAGGCCACCGCGCCGCTCGGTTCCGCCTCCGCCTCCCGGGCCGCCCGCCGGCGCAGGGCGTCCTCGTCGGTGTCGGCGTCGTAGGAGATCAGTTTCGGCAGCAGCGCGGCCAGCGCCGCCACCGAGGCCACGCAGGCCAGACCGCCGCTCCAGAAGGCCGGCCGGGTACCGGTCCATCCGGCCATCGTGCCCGCCCGGACCTGGCCCAGCTGCGGGCCCACGCTGTACGAGAGCACCTCGATCCCCGCGAGCCGGCCCCGCAGCCCCTCGGGGATCGTCTGGTTCCAGATCGTGGCGCGCGCCAGCCCGCTCAGCATGTCGCCGGCGCCCGCCACGGCGAGGCACAGCAGGACGACCCAGATGCCGCCGGACGCGCCCGCGGCCGCGATCGCCAGCCCCCAGACCGCCGCCCCCGCCACCACGAGCAGCCCGTGCCGCCGCATCCGGGACACCCAGCCGCTGGTCATCCCCAGCACGAGGGAACCCACCGCCCCCGCCGCGTACATCAGCCCCAGCGCCCACACCGCGTCCAGCTCGTCCGCGAGGAAGGGGAAGATCGCGTTCGGGAAGGCGAAGAGCATCGCCGCCAGGTCGACGGCGTACGTCCCCAGCAGCACGGGCCGGCTCCACGCGTACCGCGCGCCCTCGGCGATCCCGCGCAGCGACGGGCGCTCGGCGCCCCGCACCGGGGGAGCCGGACTGAGCCGCAGACACAGGAGCACCGAGACGAGGAAGCCCACGACGGTGATGGAGTAGGCCGAGGCGTACCCGGCGTACGCGACGACCAGACCGGCCAGCGCCGGACCCGCGATCGCGCCGAACTGGTAGCGCAGCCCGTTGAGCGCGGCGGCCGCGGTCAACTGGTCGTGCGGCACGATCCGCGCCATCAGCGAGTCCATGGCGGGCCGCTGGAGCCCGGACAGTGCGGACACGCAGGCCGCGACCACGTACAGCGGCCACAGCAGCGGATCCGGCAGGGCCGCGTTCACCAGCAGCACCAGCGCGAGCACCCCGAGTCCGGCCTCGGTCAGCAGGATCATCCGTCGCCGGTCGACCGCGTCGGCGAGCGCGCCCCCGTACAGCCCGAAGAACACCAGCGGAACCAGCTCCACCGCGCCCATCGCGCCGACGGCCAGCGGCGAGTCCGTCAGGTGCTTGATCTGCAGCGGCAGCGCGATCATGGCCATGAATGAGCCGAAGTACGTGACCGTCCCCTGGTAGAACAGCAGCCGGAAGTCACGGCCGGTCCGGAACGGGGCGAGGTCGGGCACAAGGGCGGCCAGGCGGGAAGTGCTCACGAGAGGCCATCGTCGGCGGGCGCCCGCGCTCGCGCAAAGGGTTTTCCCCGCCCGGACGCCGGACGCCGGACGCCGGACGCCGGACGCCGGACGCCGGACGCCGGGCACTGGACACGCCCGCCGGAGCATCCGCGGACCCGCCCCGGACGGGCGAATCGAGGGCCCCGCCCGTGGCAACGCGGGCCCGCTGTGGCATCCATGGACCATGCCGCCGGTGTCACCCTTCCTGCGTACGGCAGCGTCGTACGCCTGGCGCCTGCTGGTCGTCGGCGCCGCCGTTTACGCGGTCTTCGCCGTGCTGGGCCGCTTCCACGAGATCGCCGTGGCCCTCTTCCTCGGCCTCGTCGTCGCTGCCCTGCTGTGGACGCCCACCGGCCGCCTCGCCCGCCGGATCCCCCGCACGCTCGCCGTCGCCGTGACCCTCGTCGGCAGCGCGCTGCTGGTCCTGGGCGTGCTGACGCTCGTCGGCGAGGCCGTGGCGGGGGAGAGCACGACCTTGGCCCGGGAGTTCCGTCAGGGACTCGCCAGCATCGAGGCGTGGCTGGAGCGGCCGCCCTTCCGGCTGAACCCGCGCGCGCTCTCCGACGTACAGTCCCGGATCGGCGCGTACCTCTCCAGCCACCGCTCCACGGTGCTCAGCCAGGCGCTCAGCGGAGCCGGCCGGCTGGTGCACGTCCTGACCGTCCTCGCCCTCGCCGTCTTCTGCTCGGTCTTCTTCCTGCACGGCGGGGACCGGCAGTGGTCGTGGTTCTGCGCGCAGCTGCCCGAGCCGGCGCGCGCACGGGTGGCGATCGGTGGGCGGGCGGCCTGGCGCACCTTCACCGGCTACACCCACGGCATCCTGCTGGTCGCGGCGACGAACGCCGTCCTGGTCGGGGTGGCCCTGTACTTCCTCGGGGTGCCGCTGGCCGTTCCGCTGGCGGTGCTGGAGTTCTTCGCGGCCTTCATCCCCCTCATCGGCTCGCCGGTCGCGCTGGCGGTCGCCGCGGTGGTCGCGCTGGCCGCGCGGGGGCCGCTCGTCGCGGCGATCGTGGTGGCGCTGATCGTGGTCATCGGCCAGATCGAGGGCCATCTGCTGCATCCGCTCGTGATGAGCCGGGCGGTGCGGCTGCACCCCCTCGTGGTGGCGATCTCGGTGGTCGCGGGGGCCATCGCCGCCGGAGTGGTCGGCGCGGTGGTCGCGGTCCCGCTGGTCTCGGTGGTCTGGTCGGTGCACTCGGCCCTGCGCGCGTCCCGGCTTCCTGCACAATCGCCTGATGAGCCATGAAGACCCCTACCTCTGGTTGGAAGACGTATCCGGCGAGGCCGCCCTCGACTGGGTCCGGGAGCGCAACGCCGAGACCGTGGAGGCGCTGACCGGCGCCCCCGGGTTCAAGGTGCTCGAACAGCAGATGCGGGAGGTGCTGGACGACGACGACCGGATCCCGTACGTCGTCCGCAGGGGCCGCCACCTCTACAACTTCTGGCAGGACGCCGACCACGTACGCGGGCTGTGGCGGCGGACCACCCTTGAGGAGTACCGCACGGAGCGGCCGGCCTGGGAGGTGCTCCTGGACCTGGACGCGCTGGCCGAGGCCGAGGACGAGAAGTGGGCCTGGGCGGGCAGCAGCGTCCTGGCCCCCGAACACCGGCACGCCCTCGTCATGCTGTCGCGGGACGGCGCCGACGCGTGCGTCGTGCGCGAGTTCGACCTGGAGACCCTGACGTTCGTCGAGGACGGGTTCACGGTCGAGGAGGCCAAGACCCGGATCGGGTGGATCGACCACGACCGGATCTGGATCGGGACCGACTTCGGCCCCGGCTCGATGTCCGCGTCCGGCTATCCCCTCCAGGTGCGCCGCTGGCACCGCGGTACCCCCCTGGAAGAGGCGGAGCCGGTCTACGAGGGCCGGCCCTCGGACCTGTCCGCCACCGGATGGCACGACGACACCCCCGGCTTCGCACGTGACTTCGTCCACCGCCAGATCGACTTCTGGAACAAGGAGCTCTTCCTCCTCCCGGAGGATCCCGCCGGCCCGCCGGTGAAGATCGACGTACCGGACGACGCGGGCGCCTCCGTCCACCGGGAGTGGCTGACCGTCACCACCAAGGGGCCGTGGCTCGGCCACCCCGCGGGAAGCCTGCTCGCCTTCGACTTCGACGCCTTCCAGGCGGGGGAGCGGGACGCCGAGGTGCTGTTCACCCCGGACGAGCGCACCGCGCTCGCCGGATACAGCTGGACCCGTAACCACCTCATCCTCAGCACCCGCGCCGACGTCTCCTCGCGGATGGAGCTCCTCACCCCGGCGCCCGGCGGCTGGCTGCGGGCCCCGCTGCCGGGCGTACCGCCGCTGTCCACCGCCTCGGTCACCTCCACCGACCCGGACGTGAGCGACGAGTACTTCCACCAGGTCTCAGGCTTCCTCCAGCCGTCCACCCTCTACCGGGGCATCGCCGGCGGCGACGGTGAGAGCGTCAAGCAGAGCCCGGCGCTGTTCGACACCGCCGGACTCGGCGTGCGCCAGTACTTCGCGACCTCCGCGGACGGCACGCGGGTCCCGTACTTCGTCGTGGGTCCCGAGGACCGCCCCGGCCCGGGCCCCACCCTGCTCTACGGGTACGGCGGCTTCGAGATCTCCATGGTTCCGCAGTACAGCGCGCTCACCGGACGGGCCTGGCTCGCGCGGGGCGGGACCTACGTCGTCGCGGGCATCCGGGGCGGGCACGAGTACGGGCCGGACTGGCACCGGGCCGCCCTCGGCGCGAACCGGGTCCGGGCGTACGAGGACTTCGCCGCCGTCGCCCGGGACCTCACCGCCCGGGACATCACCACCCCGGCCCAGCTCGGCATCGAGGGCGGCAGCAACGGGGGACTGCTCATGGGCGCGATGCTCACCCGGGACCCGGAACTGTTCGGCGCGGTCGTCGCCCACGTGCCGTTGCTGGACATGCTCCGCTTCCACAAGCTGCTCGCGGGAGCCAGCTGGATCGCCGAGTACGGGGACCCCGACAGTCCGGCCGACCGGCCCCACCTGGAGCGGATCTCCCCGTACCACCAGGTCCGGGCGGACGGGCCGGCGTACCCGCCGCTGCTCCTGCTCACCTCCACCCGCGACGACCGCGTCCACCCGGGCCACGCCCGCAAGATGGCGGCCCGGCTGCGCGAGTTCGGGCATCCGGTCCTCTTCCACGAGCACCTCGGCGGGGGACACGCGGGCGCCACCGACCACCGGCAGACCGCCTTCAACGAGGCCCTCGTCCACACGTTCCTGTGGGAGCGGTTGACCCCGTCGCACTGATACGGGGCCGGGGGCGGGCCGGACACGACGTACGGCGCCCCGGGGAGCGGGACCACTGGGGTCCGCTCCCCGGGGCGCCGTGCCTGCGGTTCAGCCGGCAGGTCCTGCCGGTGGGCCGGGCGTCAGTTCTTGGCGTAGAAGCCGAAGGTGTCGACGAGCAGGTCCGTGGACTGGTAGCCCATGTTCCAGAAGTCGATCACGTTGTTGACGCCGGAGCTCGCCTGGACCAGGTTCGGGACGGTCTTGCGGTAGGTCCAGTTGAGGTTGGAGGAGTTCGGCGGCGTCGGCCAGGTCTCCCAGCCACCCTCGTAGGCGGCCCACGAGTTGGGGTCCGGGGAGACCGTCAGGAAGCCGGTGCCCTCGGGGTTGGTGACGGTGGCGTTGGTGACGAGCGCGGTGACGTTCGTGTCCCCGCCCGCGACCCGGCCGTAGATGTAGGAGCGGCCGTCGAGCGGGTTGCCCCACTCGCGGGTGTCGAACCAGCGGCTCGGGGCGGTGCGGATCAGCGCGCTCTCGCTCTCGGGGCTGTAGTAGCCCACGACGTCGACGATCACGTGGGTCCCGGCGCCGGCACCGTTGCGGATGCTGATCCTGCCGTCGGGGCCGATCGGGACGATGACCGAGTTGGCGATGGTCTGGCCCTGGCCGAAGTTCAGGTTCGACGAGGTCGGGGCCGCGCCGCCGGGGTAGACGGTCAGGTGGCCTTCCATGTTCGGCTCGTGGACGGTCACGTTGAGCGCGACGGCCTTGGCGCTCGCCGGGACGCCCCCGCGGCCGTGCACCTGGGTGCTGAAGCTGCCGTAGCCCGGGACCTTGCCCGTGCCCGTGCCGAGGCCCTCGCGGGTGTCGACGATACGGCTCGGGTTGAGCGAGGTGTAGCCGCTGGCGGCGGACTTGGAGAAGTAGCCGGTGACGTCGGCGATGAGGTCGAGCTCGCCGGCGCCGTGGTTGTAGATGTCCACGTAGCCGTTCTGGCCGACCGAGGCGATCACCATGTTCGGGACGGTCTGCCCCGGGGTGTAGTTGACGTTCGACGTGGTGGGCACCTCGCCGCCCTCGGCGTACACGCGGACGTGTCCGTCCTTAGAGGGGTTGGTGACGGTGACGTTCAGGGCCACGGCGGTCACACCGGCCGGGATCTGCGCGGCGCCGCCGACCTTGATGCGGGCGGTCCCGAAGGCGGGCACCTTCTTCGCGGCCGCGCCGATGCCCGCGCGGGTGTCCAGCAGACGGGTCGGAGCGTGCGGGGTGAACTCGTTGCCCGCGGTCGGCAGGACGATCTGGTTGGTGCCGCGGACCCCGCTGCCGTCGACCAGGGAGACCTTCACGGTGTAGACGCCGGCCTTGGCGTACACGTGGTTCTCTGTCAGGTTGGTGGGGCCGTTGGCGCCCACCTGTATCTGGCTGCCGTCGCCCCACTCGATGAGCACGCCGAGCGCGGTGCCCGGGTCGCTGGTGACGGCGAGCCTCAGCTCCACGCCGTGCGCGCTGACGGTGTCGGCCTCCAGGGAGACCGTCGGCTCGGCGGCGGCGCCCGCGGCCTGCGTGCCGCCCTTGGCGGCCGGGTGGACCGTCTTGGCAGCGGGGCTGGAGACGGTCCCTTCCTTGTACGCCTTGGCCGCGATCTTGCTCAGATCGAGGTCGGGAACGGACACCCCCCGGTGGTCTGTCCCCTTGGCGCCGTCCTGGCCCGTCGCGTGGGCGACACCCGGGACGAGTCCGACACCGGCCGCGACGATTGCGGCGGTGGAAAGCATGAGTCGGCGATTACGCACCGGCCCCCCCAATTTAGTTTTTGAACGTGATCAGGTTTGAAGCTCGCTCAGAGTACATAGGTGTGCTGCTTCCCGCGAGCCCTTTCTGATCAGGCCCTCGCGTTGTGTCCATGCCATGACATTTCAATCCGCGGAGTCCGTGCGGAGGCCCTCCACCCGCTTCTCGATCGCGGTGATCAGCGCCTCCACCCGGGCCAGGAAGATCTGCTCGTCCGTCACCTCGGCGAGTTGCGTGCTCAGTCGGGTGATGTTCGGGAACCCCTCCGCGTCGACCAGGCGGTACTCCCGGCTCCAGGAGGACTCGTCGGCCGCCCTGACGTCCGGGTCGAACAGCAGGTAGGCGGCGCGCTGGCCGACGTACGCGAGGAGCGAGTCGCCGACCATCCGGTAGTGGACGGCCGCCTCCGCGCCGTCGAGCCCGGCTTCCATGACGGCGCCCAGGATGAGCTCGACCACCCGGAACTCGTTGGGCCGCCGGGTGGTCCGGCTGGCCATGGTCGATCCGACCACCGGGTACTTCAGCGCCACCTCCAGCGAGCCGTCGGCGAGCGCCCGCAGCCGGTCCTTCCAGTCGAGCCCGTCGGGGATGCTGTCGAGCACCTCGCCGAGCGTGCGGTCGGCGACGGACAGCAGCAGCTCGTCCTTGTCGCGGAAGTGCCGGTAGATCGCGGTGGGGTCGGCGCCGAGCTCCTCGCCGAGGCGCCGGACGGTGAACGCGTCGGCGCTGCCGCGAGCCGCGATGCGCAGGCTCGCTTCGATGATCGCGTCGGGTGTGAGCTGGCTGCCCGCGCGCTTGGACCGGGCGGGTGCGTCGGATGACTTCGGCATGGTGGGGCCAGTGTAACGATGTGGAACGGAGGCGGCGCAACACCGTTGACAACACTGTTGCGCTCCCGTTCACTCCTCCTCAACGAACAAGCCGTGCGGGTCTGCCCGCCGAGCCGGAGGATGCGTCGATGTCCAACAACAGGCAGCGGGCCGACACCGTATTCGTGGGCGGGAAGGTCTTCACCGCGACCGGGCCGGCCCCGATCCACGCCGCGGTCGCCGTCGGGGGCGGACGGATCCTCGCCGTCGCCGACGAGGCCACCGTCCGCTCCCTCGCGGACGCGGACACCGAGGTGGTCGACCTCGCGGGCGGACTGCTCCTGCCGGGGTTCCAGGACGCCCACGTCCACCCCGCCGTGGCCGGGGTCCAGATGCTCGGCTGCGACCTGAGCGACGAACGCTCCATCGACGGCTACCTGGCCGTCGTCGCCGCGTACGCCGAGGAACACCCCGGGGCGACCTGGATCCGCGGCGGCGGCTGGTCCATGGACGTCTTCCCCGGCGGCACGCCGACCCGCGCCATGCTAGACGCGGTGGTCCCGGACCGGCCCGTCCTGCTCACCAACCGGGACGGCCACGGAGCCTGGGTCAACACCCGCGCGCTCGCACTCTCCGGCGTGGACCGCGCCACCCCCGACCCCGTGGACGGCCGGATCGAGCGGGAGACCGACGGCACCCCGGCCGGCACCCTCCAGGAGGGCGCCGTGGACCTGGTGGCCCGCCACGTGCCCATCGCGACGCCGGACGAGGCGCACGCCGGCCTGCTCGCCGCACAGGAGCACCTCTTCTCCCTCGGCGTGACCGGCTGGCAGGACGCCATGATCGGCGCCTTCCCCGGCAACCCCGACAACTACGGCGTCTACCTGCGGGCGGCGCGCGAGGGCTCCCTGCGCGCACGCGTCGTCGGCGCCCTGTGGTGGGACCGCGAACGCGGCCTGGAACAGATACCCGAACTGGAGGAGCGCCGCCGCACCGGACAGGTGGGCCGCTTCCACGCCACCAGCATCAAGATCATGCAGGACGGCATCGCCGAGAACTTCACGGCCGGCCTGCTGGAGCCCTACCTCGACGGCTGCGGCTGCGCCACCGCGAACTCCGGCCTCAGCTTCATCGACCCGGAACTGCTCACCGAGGCGGTGACCCGGCTCGACCACTCGGGCTTCCAGCTCCACTTCCACGCGCTGGGAGACCGAGCCGTACGCGAGGTGCTCGACGCACTCGCCGTGGCCCGGGCGGCCAACGGCGCCAACGACCACCGCCACCACCTCGCCCACCTGCAGCTCGTCCACCCCGACGACATCGGGCGCTTCGCGGACCTCGGAG
The DNA here is from genome assembly GCF_042871845.1 of Streptomyces sp. NPDC005533. Lineage (NCBI taxonomy): Bacteria > Bacillati > Actinomycetota > Actinomycetes > Kitasatosporales > Streptomycetaceae > Streptomyces > Streptomyces sp. NPDC005533. The sequence continues at coordinate 30,162 of NZ_JBIAJH010000009.1, forward strand.
CGGCCGCGAACATCCAGGCCCTGTGGGCCGCGCACGAACCGCAGATGGACGAGCTGACGATCCCCTTCCTCGGGCCCGAACGCACCGCGCTCCAGTACCCCTTCGGCGACCTGCAGCGGGCCGGGACCCGCCTCGTCGCCGGCAGCGACTGGTCGGTGAGCAGCCCCAACCCGCTGTGGGGCATCCACGTCGCCGTCAACCGCGCGGTACCCGACGAGGCCCCCCACCCGTCCGGGACCTTCGAACCCCTGCCGCCCTTCTTCCCCGAGCAGGCGCTGACCCTCGCCCAGGCCCTGACCGCCTACACCGCGGGCAGCGCCTGGGTGAACCACCTCGACGAGGTCACCGGAACCGTCGAGGTGGGCAAATACGCGGACCTCGTCGTCCTCGACCGCGATCCCTTCGCCCACCCCGACGCGGAGATCGCCGACACCCGGGTGCTCCGGACCTACCTCGACGGCGAACTCGTCTTCGCCGCCACGGACTGAGCACCGACACACCCCTCACGGACTGCCGGCGGACCGGGCAGTCACCGACCGGGCCGCCACCGGCCGAGCAGCACGCACCCCACCACGCTCACCCCTCAGGGAGCCAGACGATGTCATCAGCCACATCGGGATCGCCGCACCACCGAAGCAGCCGGATCCGCCACGCCCTGGCGAGCGCCCTCGCGGCGGGCGCGTTGCTCGTCACCACCGCGTGCAGCGGCGCCACGGGCGGACAGAACGACGGCGCCACCGCCTTCGAGCTCACCGACGCGACGCCGGCCGCCGCCCGCTCCGTCGACTCCTTCACCTGGTCGATCTTCGCCGAGCCGACCACCATCGACTACGCCTACTCCTTCGACTACCCGCCCAACCAGATCCTCGCCAACGTCTGCGAAGGCCTGCTCCGCTGGAACCCCGATCTGACGACCTCGCCGAACCTGGCCTCCTCGTACATCAACCCCACACCCACCACCTGGGTCTACCAGATCCGCCCCGGCGTGCGCTTCCACGACGGGACCACGCTCACCGCCGACGACGTCGTGGCCTCGCTGCGCCGCAACCTCGACCCGGAGACGGCCAGCGTCTGGGCCTCCCCCTTCCGCAACGTGAAGTCGGTCGACCGCACCGGGCCGATGGAGGTCACCGTCACCCTGGCGCAGCCCGACTCCACCTTCAACAAGTACCTCGCCGCCGGCCCGGGCACGGTGGAGTCCGCCGCCACCCTCGCCAGGTCCGGCAAGAACTACGGCAATCCGCAGACCGGGGTGAACTGCACCGGCCCGTTCTCCTTCGACTCCTGGACCTCGGGCCAGTCGCTCACGCTCAAGCGGTTCGACGACTACTGGAACCCCGCCCTCAAGGCCAAGTCCGGACAGGTGAAGTTCGTCTTCCTGGCCGACGCGACCACCCGCGTCAACGCCTTCCAGAGCGGCGAGGTCGACGGCGGCTGGATGGTCCCGCCGAACGCCTACTCCCAACTGCGCGACACCCGGGCCGGAACCCTCTACTTCGGCCGCAACACCACCGTCGCCGACGAGGTGGTCGGCAACCTCAAGGGACCGCTCGGCGACGCCCGGGTGCGCCGGGCCCTGCTGATGGCCATCGACCGCGAGGGCATCGTCAAGGCCGGCGCCGGCGGGGTCGGCGAGGTCGCCGACTCGCTCATCACGGAGAACCTGTGGAACGAGGGGCCCGCCGCGTCCCGCGACGCGATCCTCAAGGAGCTGCCCGAGTACCCGTACGACCCGACCCGGGCCAAGAAACTCGCGGCCGAGGCGGGAGTGAACGGCCAGCAGGTCGTGATCGCGACCAGCCCGCTGGACTCCCAGACGACCATCATCACGCAGGCCGTCGCCCAGGCCGCCACGGCCATCGGACTGAAGCCGCAGATCGACTCCGTCTCCGCCGAGAAGTACACGACGCTCTTCACCGACCCGGCCGCGCGCGAGGGCATCGACCTCTTCCTCACCTTCTGGTACACCTCCATCACCGACCCGCTGGACATGTACGGCTCCCTGCAGACCGGCGCTTTCGGCAACTACGGCAACTGGTCCGACCCCGCCTTCGACAAGGCCGTCGACAAGGCGATCGCGAGCCACGACCCCGTCGAGCACATGGCCGCCAACGCCGAGGCCCAGCGGATCGCGATGCGCGAACTGCCCTGGCTGCCCCTCTACACCCAGCCCGTGAGCGTGTTCCTCGGCAAGCGGATCACCGGCGTCCAGCCGTCCATCGCCTACCTCTACTACCCGTGGGCGGCCGAGATCGGGGCGAAGGGATGACCGCCGCGGTGGCACGGGCCGGACGCGTGCTGCGCAAGCTGGCCGGCATGGCGGCGACCCTGCTCGTCACCTCCTTCCTCGTCTTCTCCTCGCTGTTCCTGGCGCCCGGCGACCCGGCCTCCTTCCTCATCAAGGGGCGCAGCCCCAGCCCGCAGGAACTCGCCGAGATCCGCCGCCAGTACGGCTTCGACGAGCCGTTCCCGGTCCGGTACTGGAACTGGCTGGAGGGCGTCCTGCACGGCGACTTCGGCCGCTCCCACCTCTTCCACCAGGACGTCTCCTCGGTCATCTGGTCGCGGCTGCCCGCGTCCCTGCTGCTGATCGGCGTGGCGGCCCTGATGATCGCGGTCGTGGGCATCGGATCCGGCGTGGTGGGCGCGCTGCGCCGGGGCACGCGGACCGACCGCACCCTGATGCTCCTGGTGACCGTGGGCGCCGCGGCGCCCGCCTTCGTCGCCGCGCTCCTGCTCAGGTCCGTACTGGGCGTGCAACTGGGCTGGTTCCCCACGATCGGGAACGGCGCCGGGGTCCTCGACCGGCTGCACCACGTGGTGCTCCCGGCCGCGGCCCTGTCCGTGACCTTCGTGGCGCTGGTGACCCGCGTGACCCGCTCGGCGATGCTCGACGAACTGCGCCGCGACCACGTCGAAGTGGCCCTCAGCCGGGGGACACCCCGCCGGACCGTCATCCGGCGGCACGTCCTGCGCAACGCCCTGGGACCGATCGTGACCGTCTCCGGGCTGCTGGTCTCGGGGATGCTGGTCAGCACCGCGATCGTGGAGACCGCCTTCGGGATGTCCGGAGTGGGCTCCCTGCTGGTGCAGTCGGTGGACCAGCTGGACTTCCCGGTCGTCCAGGCGATCGTCCTGCTGGTCGTCGCCGCGTTCGTCGTGGTCAACGCCCTCGTCGACCTGGTGCACCCGCTGATCGACCCGCGCACGGCGGCGGCGGGGAGCGCGCGATGACCGTACCCACCGCCAACCCCGGACCGGCCGGACGGACCGCCCGGGCCGCGACGGCCGCACCGGCGGCCGAGGGCCGGCGCGCGCTGACCCGGCTCCGCACCCTCGGCGGCAGCCGGCTCCAGCACAGCTGCCTGCTGCTCCTCGTCGTCTTCGTCCTGGTGGCGCTGCTCGCACCCTGGCTCGCACCCCAGGACCCGACCTTCGGCCGTCTCGGCGACACCCTCCTGGGCCCGGGCGCCGACCACTGGCTGGGCACCGACCAAGGCGGCCACGACACCTTCTCGGCGCTGATCGCCGGTACCCGCACCAGCCTCGCCGGACCCCTCGCCGTGGTGCTCTCCTCCACCCTCCTCGGCACGGCGGTCGGCCTGTCCACCGCCTGGCGCGGCGGCTGGATCGACACCGTGACCGGCCGGGTGCTCGACGTCGTCTTCGCCTTCCCCGCGCTGCTGCTGGCGATCCTCGCGGTGGCCCTCTTCGGCAAGGGGATGACCGCGCCGGTCCTCGCCATGGCGATCGCCTACATGCCGTACACCGCCCGCCTCGTCCGCGGACTCGCCGTCCAGGAGAAGGCCCGCCCCTACATCGCCGCCTATCAAGTGCAGGGCCACTCCGCCCTGTTCGTGACGGTCCGCAGGATGCTGCCCCACATCGCCCCGACCCTGCTCGCCCAGGCGACGGTGAACTTCGGCTACGCCCTGCTCGACCTCGCCGCCCTCTCGTTCCTGGGGCTCGGCGTACAGCCGCCGACCCCCGACTGGGGCGCCATGATCAACCAGGGGCAGGCGGCCGTGCTCCAGGGACAGCCGCTGTCCGCGATCGTGCCGGCGGTGGCGGTCGTCCTGGTGGTCGTCGCCTTCAACGTCGTCGGGGAGAACCTCGGCGACCGGCTCGCGGGGAGGGACTCCTGATGACACTGCTCGCGTACGAGGGCCTCAGCGTCACGCTGCCCGCCATGGCCCGCCCCCTCCTGGACGGCGTCGACCTGCGGGTCGACGCCGGGGAGGTCGTCGCCCTGGTCGGCGAATCCGGCTCGGGGAAGTCCGTCACCGCCCGCGCCGCCCTCGGCCTGTTCCCGGCGGGCGCCGAAGTCGGCGGCCGGGTGCGGGTCGACGGGACCGACCTGGTCGGCGCCGACGCCGCGGCCCTGCGCGCCGTACGGACCGACAAGGCGGCGATGATCTACCAGGACCCGCGGGCCGCCATCAACCCGGTACGCCGCGTCGGGGACTTCCTCACGGAGCCGCTGCGCCTGGTCCACGGCTGGTCCAAGGCCCGGGCCGACGCCCGGGCCGCCGAACTGCTCGACGCGGTGGGCCTGCCCGACCCCGCCCGGCACCTGAACCAGTACCCGCACGAGCTCTCCGGCGGAATGCTCCAGCGCGTCGTGATCGCCGCCGCCCTCACCGCCCAACCGCGACTGCTTCTCTGCGACGAGCCGACCACCGCCCTCGACGTCAGCACCCAGGCCGAGATCCTCGCCATCCTGGGACGCCTCCAGCGCGAACGCGGCCTCGGCCTCCTCCTGATCACCCACGACATCGAGCTCGCGGCCGCGGTCAGCGACCGGATCTACGTGATGTACGCGGGCCGCATCGTGGAGACCGCGCCCGTCGGGGACCTCTTCACCTCGCCCCGCCACCCGTACACCGCCGGCCTGCTCGGTTCCTCACCCCCGCTCGACGGCCCGCTCGGCCGGCTCACTCCCATCCCGGGCGCCCCGATGGGCCTGCTGGAATCCGCTCCCGGCTGCGCCTTCGCCCCCCGGTGCCGCTTCGCCGAGCCCGGCCGCTGCGACCAGTCCGCGCCCCTGCCGCACCGGCACGGCGCGGCCGAGGTCGCCTGCCACCGCACGGCCGAACTGGCCGCGGCCCTGCCGGCTCCTTCCCCCGCATCCCGCACGGAGGACAGTTGACCACCGACCCCACCGCCCCCCTCCTCCAGGTGAGCGGCCTGCGCAAGACCTACCGGACCGGCGGCGCCGAGGTCGTCGCGGTCGACGACCTGTCGTTCACCCTCCGGGCGGGCGGGGCCCTCGGCATCGTCGGGGAGTCCGGTTCCGGGAAGACCACCACGGCCCGGATGCTCGTCGGCCTCGAACGCCCCGACGCGGGCCGCATCCTGGTCCGGGGCGAGCAGCCGGCCGCCTCCGTACGGGGCAGACCGGCGCGGCTGGCCCGGGCCAAGGCCGTACAGATCGTCTTCCAGGACCCCTACCTCTCGCTGGACGCCCGGATCGGCATCGGCGCGACGATCGACGACGTGCTCCGCCTGCACGGAACCCGTGACCGCGCGGCCCGGGCGGCCCGGGTCCGAGAACTGCTGGCCCAGGTCGGCCTCGGCGACCGCGAGGCGGCCGCCCTGCCCCGCCGCCTCTCGGGCGGGCAACGCCAACGCGCGGCGATCGCCCGCGCGCTGGCGGTGGAACCCGCCGTCCTGGTGCTCGACGAGGCCGTGTCGGCCCTGGACGTCTCCGTGCAGGCACAGGTGCTCAACCTGCTGTCGGACATCCGGCGCGACACCGGCATCGGGCTGGTCTTCGTCAGCCACGACCTGGCCGTCGTCCGATACGTCTGCGACGAGGCCCTCGTCATGTACCGGGGTCGGACCATGGAACACCGCCCCGTCCCCGAGCTCCTGACCTCGCCCCGGAACCCCTACACCAAGCTGCTGCTGGCCTCCGTGCCCCGGCCGGGCTGGGACCCCGACTCGATCAGCCGGCGTCGGCGCCGGCTCGACCCGTTCACGAACGGAGGCCACCCGCCGGCCGCGGCGAGGTAACCGAACCGTTCGGTAGGGGCGGCCGCGGAATCCGTACGGGGGATTTCCGGTGCCGGTCGCCGCCGGACGCCGGGTTGTGCCCCACCATCGGCGGATCGACCCCGGCCCGGGAGGACCCCATGAGCACCCCGTACGCGTCCGCAGCTCCGTACTACGCCCGCTACCGGCCTCCGTACCCGGCGGAGTTCTACGAGCTGCTCGCGGACCGGTTCGCGCTCGACGGGTCGCAGACCGTACTGGACCTCGGCGCCGGGCCCGGCCCGATCACCCTGGCCCTGGCTCCGCTGGCCGATCAGGTCTACGCCGTCGACCCGGATCCGGCGATGCTCGCCGAGGGATCGCGGCTCGCCGAGGAGCGGGGCCTCGCGAACACTTCCTGGCTGGTGGGTGACGCCGCCGGCATCGGGCGGCTCTGCCTGCCCCGGATCGACCTGTGCGTCATCGGCAGGGCCTTCCACCTGATGGACCGGGACCGGGTGCCGGCCGATCTGGACGCCGTGCTCGCGCCCCGGGGCGGCATCGTCCTCGTCGACTCCGTGCCCGGGCCCGGTGTGCCGCGCCCGCCCTGGGCGGCGGTCGTCGAGGAGGTGTGCGCGCGGTTCCTCGGACCCGGCTTCGGCGGGGTGGACGAGTGGGACGACGTGCACCGGTCCGGCGAGCCGGAGGACGCCGAGGACCATCTCGCCAAGTCGCCGTTCTCCCGCGTCGAGACCGTCTCGTGGGACCGGCCCCTGCGTCACACCACGGACGAGGTGGTCGGTCTGCGGTTCTCCTGCCCCTCCTCCTGCCCGGCCGTGTTCGGCGACCGCAGGGCCGCCTTCGAGTCCGAGCTGCGGCAGGCCCTGCTGGACCACGACCCCGGCGGCGTCCACAGCCGGACCGTCCGCTTCCGGGCCGTCATCGCGACGAGGCGCCGGCCGTGAAGCCGGGGCCGGCCCACGGGCAGGGCCGGGCTCACGGGGAGGTCTCGGCAGCGGACGAGCGGTGGGCGAACCGGTCGGCCGCGCGCCGGCCGCGGCGTTCGAGGGGCAGCGCCCCGGTGGCCGCGGCCAGTCCGAAGGGCGGCATGTCGAAGTAGATCGCCTCGTACGACCCCTCCGGCACGATGTAGGACTCGTGCCACAGGCCCACGTGCCCGTGCAGCTTGGACTCGTGTTCCTTGCGGTTGATGAGCGACCACGCCTTGTGGTGGAGCATGTCCGGGGCCGGGCGTACGCGTAGAGCTTCTCCTTGGACTCCCAGTACTGGACCACGTAGTACGTGCGCGGCGAAGCGGTCAGCAGGACGTGCCCGAGCAGGCCCCGGCTCTTGTCCCGGGCCAGTTCGCGTAGCATGCGGGGCATCGCCAGCAGCACGGGCAGCCAGTGGTGAACGGCCCGGAAGCGGTTGATGCGCATCCCGATGAGCAGGACGACGACGTCCCCCTCGGCGGCTGCGGTGGTACGGCCCGGTAAGGGTTTCGCGAACACGTCGGCCTCCCGATCGCCTTATTGGATAGCGTTGCTGTCCAACCGTCAGATGGTTGGATAGTGACACTGCCCAAGGGAAGGTTCAAGAGTGCGGCTCGCGGAGTTGAGTGAGCGGAGCGGTGTGGCCATCGCGACGATCAAGTACTACCTGCGCGAAGGGCTGTTGCCGCCGGGCCGCCGCGTCAGCGCGACGACCTCCGACTACGACGAGGACCACCTGCGGCGGTTGCGGCTGGTCCGCGCGATGATCCAGGTCGGCAAGGTCCCGGTGGCGACGGTCAGGGAGGTCCTGCGGCACGTGGACGACGATTCGCTGGGCCGCACGATCCGGCTCGGCGCGGCCCTCTGGGCACTGCCGCAGGAAGACGGACCGGACGCGGGCGCGCAGGACGACGCGGACGAGGCCGTGGTCGCCGCCCGCGCCGAGGTGGACCGGCTGCTCGACATGCTGGGCTGGACGACCGCCCGGGAGCTGGGCGAACTCTCGCCCGTCCACCGCTCGCTGGTGGTGGCGGTGGCCACGCTCAACCGGCTCGGCTACCCGTGGGACGCCGAGCTGATGGCCCCGTACGGCCGGCTGATGCACCAGGCGGCCGTGCGCGACCTGGACTTCGTGGAGACCCATCCCTCCGAGACGGAGAAGGCGGAGACCGCCGTCGCGGCCACCATCCTCTTCCAGCCGGTGCTCCGGGCACTGCACCGCCTCGCCCAGGAGGAGGAGTCGGCCCGCCGCTACGGACTGTCGTGAACCGCGGCGCACCGGGCCTGAACCCTGTCCGGGCGATCATGAGCGGAGGCAGACCTTGCGGGTGTGCTCACCGGAGAATCACCGGCGCGGGCATGACCGCGGTCTTCTTGCTCTTGCGGTCGGTGAACTGCACGCTGCCGTCGGCCTGCTGCTCCACCTTCAGGCCCTTGGCCACCAGGGGAAGGGTGTAGGCGTAGTTCTCGCCGGCCGGGCGCTGCTTCAGCTCGACGAACTGCTCGAAGCCGCCGCGCGTTGCCTCGATGACGACGTCACCGCCGGGGACGGCGTTGGTGTACTCGGCGCGCGCCCCGTCCAGCTTCGGGGACGGCAGGGCACCCTTCCACTTGAGGGTGATCTGCTGCTCGCCCTCGCCCAGCGTGACGAGGTCGGTGCTGGTCTAGTTGACCGAGGGTGCGGCCTGCGGCGCGGCCTTGGCCATCCGCGGGAGGCTGCCGGCGGCCAGCTTCAGGCCCTGCGGGTGGGCCTTGGACACCACGGACCCGTCCGGGGCGTGGCCCAGGGTCACGTCGACGGCGCGCCAGGCGTGTGCCTGCTGGTCGTAGAAGCGGATCGGCCCGGCGGCCACTTCGGTCGTGAGCGTGCCGTTCGGGTTCACCCACGTGGTGGAGGTCTCGGAGCGTTCCGAGACCGCCTCGACGCGGTGGCCCGCCGTCCGCGCGGCCGCCCGGGCGCGCGCGAGGTTGAGTTCTTCGGTCACGGCGCCGGACTTGGCCGCGGCGGCCGGAGCCGCAGCGGCGTCGGCCGGGTGCGAGCTCTGGAGCAGGGTCGCGGACACGATGAGTGCCGCTCCGCCCGCTATCCAGTGGGTGGTCCCCCAGGGCCCTCTTCCACGGCGTCTTGCCGCGGAGAAGCGAGTAGCCATACGTCCTCGGTCTTTCTGCGCGTATCGATGATCTCGATACAGAGAGCTGCAACGTGGCCTCCTGACCAGGCAGTTCGACCTTCGAAACGGACAAGAGGGATACAAATCGCACCCCAGTGAGGCAATTCACGTCATGGCTGGATTCCGCTGTTCATCGAGGATCCGGAGTGAGCACGGACAGGCCGCGCAGCATCAGGTTGTTGATCACGCGCAGGTTGTGGCGACCGCAGGACATAGGTGAACAGCCCCAGATCGGCTGCTTCACCCGGCCGGGTGGGTTGAGTCATCTACGACCGCGTCCTGGCCGAACGGACCTGACGGGCGGTCCGTCGCGGTCGCCCACCACCGGGACGTGGCGGCAGCCGACGGCTCCCACATCCGCGCGTTGAAGAGGGATCCAAGACAGGACGAAGCCCCGTCGACCGGGGCGGATCGGGCAGCAAGCATCACCTGATCACCGACGCCACCGGGATCCCGCTGGCCGCCACCCTGACCGGTGGCAACTGCCATGCTGTCACCACCACGACAAGTGCCGCCGCCCCCGTACGGGCTCCAGCCGGAGCGGCTGCGGAGCCGGTTGCAGATGGGCCGAGAGCTCCGGCAGGGCCGACGGGGACGGCAACGGCCGCATCGTCGTCACCGGCCGCGAGGAACACGCTGAACAGGCACGCCGCCGCCCGAAAAGATTGCAAACATACACGCCGGGAAGCTCATCATGCGATCCTTCTTACCCCCACAAGGTCCATGCTGAGCGTGTCAGTTCAACCCCACCCCGGACATCAAGTTACGCTCCGTTACCCCTGATATCGGCGAACGCAAAGGGGAACCGGATGGAAGACACGGTCGGCGGCCTGGCAAGGCCACAGAAGCCGCCACGAAGGGGAGCGGCGGCGTGGCAGCGGTGCTCGAGTCTGGCCGTGATCCTCGCCGCCTGCGCGGCGATGCTCGGCGTCATGACACCGACGGCCAGCGCCGCGCCCAACGTGAAGGTGACGGTCACGGTCGACCGCATCAAGGTGCTGCGCAGCTCCGAGGAAGGAGCGTGCGGCTCGATCGACTGGTACGCCAAGGTCTTCATCAACGGCGTGGCCTTCAACAACGAGGACTCCCCGAGCCAGGACGAGCTGGAGGGGCAGGGGGACATCAGCCCCGGCTGGGAGTTCTCCACTGAAGTCGATGTCGCCACCCTCGATCAGAGCAGCGGCGTCGCGAAGTTCCCCGTGACCATCGAGGTCTGGGACGAGGACGGCGGTTTCTGCCTCGGCGACGACCAGTACGACGCGTCGCAAGCGGTCGGGAGGGGCATCAACTTCCAGGTGGCCGGCTCCCCTTGCCGGGTGTTCCGCGGCTCGTCCACCGGCACCCCGTGCGGGTCCGGGTACATCGACTCCGGCACCGCGGAGGACGCGGCCGAGGTGACGTACTCGGTGGCCGTGGACGACCCCGCCAGCGCCCCGGGCCTGCGCATCAGGTGCACGTCCGACCCCGTCGCACCCACCATCGGCACCCCCGTAACGGTCACGGCCACCGCGCTCGACGGCGCCATGATGCCCACCATCGTCGCCGATGAGCTGCAGATCGTGGCCGCACGGAACAGGTCGACCGACTCCGTCAGGTATCCGCTCGCCGACCACAAAGTCTCCGGGGTGAACAGTACGTCCGTCACGTTCACCCCCACCGAGGGCGGGGACCTCGTCTACGGCTGCCGCCTGCGCGAGGGGACCACGGGCCTCTTCACCGGCTGGCGCCGCGTGGACACCAACCCCGGCACCTCGGCGGAGCCACGGCCGATCTCCTATACCGGCCCCCGCGCCAGCAGGATCGACATCGTGTTCGTCGCGGACCGCGACACGTACACGAGCTCCCGCGACCCGCGGTTCCTGGACGATGTCCGCCGGGTCGTCGAGACCTCCTACTACGGGTTCAACGACTTCCTGGCCAACCAGGACAAGTTCAACTTCTGGATCGCGCGTGCGCAGGGACGGGCCGACGACGCCAACGACGGCGACTGCGACCACGACCTGCCCGCCGGCTGGGACGACACCTTTGCCTTCGCTGACGCCGGCGCCATCCTGCACCGCAAGAACCAACGCGACTGCGCTCTCCGGGGCGACCGCATCTTCTCCGGTGTGGTCGACACGGCGGTGCGGTCGGATGCCTTGCAGGTGATCACCCACGAGTCCGGACACCAGCCCTTCGGGCTCGCCGACGAGTACCCCCCGGACGGCGGCTACTTCCAGCAGGACGTCGCGCCCAACGTCTACGAGGACATGGCCGGCTGCATCGCCGACGCACCCGCCCTGGGCCGTGAGGCAACCGCCTGCCGCAGGTGGGAGCGGCCCACCGACTGGTGGCCCGACCCGGACTGGTTCAGTTCCGAACCCGCCCCCAACGACGTGATGTACAACAACACCGGTCCGGCGAACGCCGCCGACATCAGGAGATACGTCCTGATCTTCGGCGACTGCGCGTCGGCGAAATGCTGAGGGGGCCCACGATGCACCGTCGCCATCACCTCCACCGTCACCGCTACCGCTCACTGCTCTCGGTGATCACCATGATGGTTCTCACCCTGCTGATCGCCCCGCTGCACGGCTCCGCCGACTCCTCCTCCCGGCTCGACGACCCCGATCCGGCAAGCATCCCGCTGCCCGTCCTCGACGACGACGACCCGGCGAAGGCGGTCGTCGCCCGGGTCACGTTCAGCAGTCGCACCCAAGCCACCGTCGACCGCACGTCGGTCAGCCTCCAGCGCGCACACACGCACATCGGCGATCCGCCGATCCTGAAGCTGAGTCTCACGGACGTGGACGGACAGGCCATCGACCGTATGAACGCCTGGAGTCCCCTGTGGGTCTACTCGCACGGCGACCGGGAGCGGATGGACGTCAAGAGCGGCGGGTCGGGCAGCTTCATCGTGCCCTTCTCGCCCGCCCTCTCCACCATGACGATCACCGACACGGCGCTGAACAGGGATGTCATCACCGTCGACGTCAAACCCGCCATCCGTGACTTCTGCGTGTCGCACCCCGCTGATCCCGACTGCCTGGAGAGCGACCTGTCGGTCGACTCCGTGGAGCCGCGGGCCCCGCTCTTCGCCGTCCTGGGCAAACCCGTCACCGTGTCCGTTGCCAGCACCGTCTCCAACGCCGGTCCGGACGGTCCGACCGACGCGCGTGTGGACCGTACGGTCACCGCCGGAACGGGCGTGACGGTCACCCCCGCCGAGCCCGAGACGACCGAGGTCGCCCTGGCAGTGGGCACGCCCCGGCGGCTGGAGAAGACGTACACCGTCACCTGTACCCAGCCCGGGGCGCGGACCCTGGACTTCACCACAGCGGTGGCGCCCGAGCGCGCCTCCGTAATCGATCCCCAGGAGGCCAACAACCGGCGCACCACGCGGCTGACCGTGGACTGCGCCGTCCCGGTGACCATCAACATCCAGCCGGGCACCACCCGCAATCCGGTCAACCTCAACGGCGGCGTCCTTCCGGTGGCCGCGCTGACCACCCGAGCCGGCGAGTACGGAAACCCTCTCGCCTTCGACGCGACCACGATCAACGCCGCCTCGCTGCACTTCGGGTCCCCGAGCGTGCTCCTGCTGGGCGGTGGGGTGCCGGAGGCCCACGGCCGGATCCATCCGGAGAACTCTCTGGAACTGGACGAGGTGACCCGTGACCGCGACCTGGACGCCGTCCTGCACTTCCAGCCACGGAGCCAGGCCCTGACCCCGGCCGATACGAGCGCCTGCGTCCTCGGGCGGTTCGCCGGCCCGAGCGGACCGCTCAGCTTCTACGGCTGCGACAGGGTCACGGTCGTGCCGTAGGGAGCGTTCGTTCACCACCGGCCGCGGCGGCCCGTACCCATGGCCGCCCCAGGGACCGGGCCGGCGGCATCGGCCGCCGGCCCGGTCCTGCGGAACCTGGTGGGGCAGCGTGGGCAGAGCCGATGAGTTCGGAGGCAGCATCCATCCGACGGCGCACCACCCCGTCGCCGGGCACATCCTCGTGACGGTGCCGACGGCGCGGACCATCAGCGCGCAGTGCAGGTGGGCGAACGCGCGCTCCACGCCCCAGCGCTGGGTGCCCAGTCCGGAGTCGTGTTCGGTGCCACGGCGGGCGATCGGCGGCTTCACACCGAGGTCCCGGATCAGGCGGCGGTACTTGTCGGGGTCGTAGCCACGGTCGCCCGGCACAACGTCCGGGCGGCGCCGGGGTCGGCCACGTTTGCCCCCGCACGGGCGGCGCGGCCTCGACCCTGCGCTGCGTGAAACCGACGCCGAGCTGGACCGGCACTGGAAGAACCTCAGCGCGTTCTACCCGCGCCACCTCTCAGCCGTCGCTACGAACAGCCCTTACGGCGGGGGCCGGCCCTGACGGGCTTGGGTGCGGGAGGAAGCACTGGGAGCAGACCGACGCCGAGGCTGGCGTGGTGCGCGGCCGCGCACCACGGACGCGGTGGTTGCGCGTAGGCGGCGTTCACGACCGATCCGCTCGTCAGTGGACAGTCGACCAGACTCCGGGGACGGCCCGCTCGCGCACGGGGCGGGGGGGCTTCGCGTCCAAGACGCGAGCAGCCTCTCGCAATGATCAAGAGATCCGAACGTTTGGAAACCCGGGCGTGGTGAAGACGGTTGTTAACACCGGCTTTATTTCCTCGAGGCAGGAGAAGCGCATGGGCATCATTGCCTGGATCTTGATCGGATTGCTCGCGGGCTTCATCGCTAAGGCGCTGATGCCGGGCAAGGACCCGGGCGGCGTCATCATCACCATGCTCATCGGCATCGCGGGCGGCCTGCTCGGCGGCTTCCTCGGCAAGGTCATCCTCGGCGTCGACTCCATCGACGGGTTCTTCGACCTGTCCACCTGGATCGCCGCCATCATCGGCTCGGTCATCCTCCTCGCCGTCTACCGACTGGTCACCAGCAACAAGCGACGTCACAGCCACGCCTGAACGACCTCGTCAGACCCGGACGGAAACGGCTCCCCCTCTCTGCTGAGGGCGGAGCCGTTCCGCTGCTACGAGTGCGGCCCAGGCCGCGCCTCTCTCCGTGGCGCCCCACTTCAGGCAGACCAGGGGTGACCTGACGGCCGGCAGCGGGCCGTATGTGCCGGTGCGGAGCTGCCGGAGACGGCGCGTAGGGCGACGCCCAAGGGGTAGGCGCGCGGCACTGCCCGCGAGTAGAGGAGGACCCGTATGCCGGCCCGGTCCGTCTCAGAGCATGAAGCAGCGCCTGAACGCGACGCCCTCCTGGGCGGTCGCTACCGGCTCCAGGGCCCCATAGGGTCCGGCGGCACGGCGGATGTCTTCCGCGGCGTCGACCAGATGCTGGGCCGTGAGGTGGCCGTCAAGGTGTTCCGCGCGGGCACCGACACGGTCACTGCCGACCGCTTCTGCGACGAAGCCCGCACACTGGCCCGCCTGTCCCACCGTGCTCTCGTCACCGTCTACGACGCCGGCCGACACGGCCAAGGCGCGTACATGGTGACGGAGTTGATCCGCGGCGTCACCTTGCGCACCCGGATGGACGCCGGCCCCCTCAGCGCCGTCCAGGTCACGCGGATCGGTGCCGAGATCTCCTCAGCCCTCGACCACGTGCACGCCCACGGCGTCATCCACCGCGACGTGAAACCCTCCAACATCCTCCTGGGCGAGGAGGGCTCCCCGCACCTGGCCGACTTCGGGCTCTCCCGGACCGTCCACGACGAATCCCACAGCGCCCCCGACACCCTTGTCGGCACCCTCGCCTACATGGCCCCGGAACAGTTCCTCGGCCAAGGCGCGAGCACAGCCAGCGACATCTACGCCCTGGGAATGACCCTCCTCGAAGCACTCACCGGCCACCGCGAATACCAGGGCACGCCCGTGGAGATCGGCACCGCCCACCTCCTGCGCCAACCCCGGATACCCGAGGGGCTGCCGGACGACCTGGCTCGCCTCCTCAGGAGGATGACCGACCGGGCCCCTGCGGATCGCCCCGACGCCGCAGCCGTCCACCAGCGCCTGCAAGACATCGCACAGGCGCCGCGGCCCCGTACCGCATCGAGCACGGCGCTCACCGGCACCGCCACACACCGCTCATCGCCGCCATCCCCTGCCCCTGCCCTGTACCCCATGCGAACGCCCGCGCGAACGCAGAGCAGGGCTATCAGCCGGCGACAGGCGGCTCTCTTCAGCCTTGCGGCTGCGAGTGTCGCGGCCAGCTGCGCGTTGGCGCTGGGGGGCATAACAGCAGGGAAGAACACACCCGACACCCCTCCCTCGCCCGAGCAACCGTTGACGTCGAAGAACACCGAGTTGGCCGGCCCGGCAGGATCCCCCAGCACGCTGTCCGCGTCGCCTCCTGGCGCCCCGGCGTCAGCCCCGCAGCTGCCGGTTGCGGCACCTTCCATCACAAGAGAACTTGAGGCGTCCACCAGCCCGACCGATTCATACTCCGCTCCATCCGTCACAGACCGTCCGACGAAGGCTCCTGAGCCAACGAAGATCCCCGGGAAGGCCAAGGGAAAGAAGGACAAGGGACGGTGAACGAACCACGCCTGAAGCGCTGGCACGCTCCGGTAGCCGACCGTCGTTGAACCCGTTCCCGTGCTGCGGGGCGCGGGGCCGCCCGCCAAGAGGTGCTCCTGACCGAGGCGGTCGTTTACCCGGAGGACGGGCCGGGCTGCACTTTGACCGGCGGGGTCTGGTGGTCGTACTACGACGAGCGGGAGGTGACGCCGGCCGGTGCGCTGGACATCGACCACATGGCCCCGCTCGCCGGGGTCTGGACGCCAAGCAGGCGGTGTTGCGCTGGTTGTGTCACTCCGAATGCCCGGAAAGGCGTCTTGGCCTGGTCGGGGAGGGGGAACCTGTCACTCGTCTGAGTGGCGGTGAAGCCTTCGGCCTTGAATGATCCCGGTTCGACGCCACGATGTTGCACGGTGAGGAGCAGCGCGACCGCCCCGCCGGAGGCGACCGCTTCGACAGGCGACCTGTCGATGAGCACTTCTCCGGGACGGTGTGCCCGATGCCGCGTCGGCGCGGGTAGGCACGAAATCCCCGCGAGCTGTCGGCCTTGTCGGCGATGACGTGGCCCGGTCGGCAGCGGGGCCGGCCAAGGCCGGAGCGGGGCACCCGGATGCGTTCGAGCAGAGGTCGTGCGCAGATGCCGTCGTGCCGTTGGCCGGGAGTCGGCAGTACGGCCAGGGGTAGGCCGCGGCCATCGCAGGCGAAATGGATTTTGGTGGTCAGGCCCAGGTCTGGGGCTCGGCGAAGCGGAGCTCCGGCGCGTGCTTCGGCGGCCGGCCTCCCTTCGGGTCGCGATCTCGAAGAGGCCCCTCGTCCTTGCCGAGCTGTTCCTTGATCAGGGCGCGGCGTTCTTCGAGAACGCGACCCAGGCTTTTACCGACCGTTGCGCCCGCCAGTCGCCACCACTGCATTTTTCCCAACCGGAGCCGACCGCCCCCTGTCCTCCCTCTCGTCGGCGCAGTCGGCGTGGAGAGGTCCGGCCCGCGAGCCCGCCCGACCACCATCAACGCCGCAGCTCAGCAGCCTTGCGGTGCGGCGATCTTCGTGACGATAAGGAAGAGGGCGACCATGCCTCCACATCCGAGAACAATCTTCTGCTTGGCGTTGAGCTGACCCCCGGACCCGTGGCGGCTTCGGTAGCCGCATACGCGGTCACCGCGGACGCGCCCGACCAGCTCGACGGGCAGGACCCGCAGGATCCACGCCAGCCGGGTGACGTCGTAACCGGCGTCGGTCACGATGACGATGTCGGGCCCGCTCGGCGCCCACTGGCCTGCCGCGACGAGTCGTTCGACGACGTCACGGAGTTGGGCTGCGGCCACCGCAGTGGCGTCGTCGGCCGGGCCGAGCCGGACCGCATCCAGGATAGGCGTCCAGGACGTGGCGCCCGTCTCCAGCACGGCGACGCCCAGGCGCCCGTCGGGGAACCGGGACAGCGGGAGGCCGGCCAGCAGTGACCGCAGCAGGTCCGCACGATCCGCCCCTGGTTCAGGCCGGCGTACATCGCTCCGTGCCCACGTCGATGTTCTGGCAGGAGCGTCAGCTCGACTGCCGAGTGCACCGCACCCGGCGCACACAGCACCGCCTCCGCCGACCCGAACAGCACGTCGCCTCGCACGGCCGGACACGCGTACAACTCGTCCCGCAAGCGTGACGCTTCCGCGAACGCCTTCCCCGGAGCGGCTTCGGTCAGCAGACTCACCCTCACGGCCTTCGTTCGATCGGTGCACCTCGGTCGGAGCGCATGATCAGACGAAGGCCGCCTCAGGCTTAGGGGAATCCCCAGGTCAGCGACCCAGTTCGAATGATTTCCGACGCCGCACCCCAAAGGGCAGGGTCAGGCTCCCTCGGAGGTGATCAGGCAGAAGGGATGGCCGACGGGGTCCGCGTAGACGCGGTATCCGATCGGCTTGCCCGAACCATCCAGCAGTGTCGCGCCGAGGGCAAGCCCCTGGGCCTCAGCCGTATCGAGGTCCGTGACCATCACGTCGATGTGCATTTGCTGAGGACGCGCGGGATCCGCTGGTCCCCGCTGTGTGCCTCACCGGCATCGTGCGGAACGTACCCACCTCCCCCTCCACCACCCTCCTGTTCGCAGCGGCAGCCGGCGAGGTGTGCCTGGTCGAGCTTGTCGCGGCGGGCCTTTCAGCCGGCCCGCGTGGAGAGCGCGGTGAGCAGCTCGCGCTCGCGGGCCGTGCTCAGGCCGGCCCGCCGGGAGCGGTCCAGCCCCTCGGCGCGCTCCCACCGCAGGAGGGCCTCCAGCATCTCCACGCGTGGGCGGTGGCGCAGCCCGGCCGCGCGCGCGGCGGCCCCGCTGCGCGCGGAGAAGCCCGCCCACTGCGGGTCCGTCATCCACATGGCCAGCGACTCGGGACCCATGAACTGCCCCACCCCCTGGTCGAGGAGCCACCGCGGGTCCGCCGTCGCCACCGGGCCGCCGTGGCCGGCCACGCGCCGCGACAGCTCGACCCACTCGTCGAAGGGGACGACGGGCCCGACGGCGTCGAAGGTCCCGGTGGATCCCCGCTCCGCGAGGTCCAGCAGCCAGCCCGCGAGGTCACGCACGTCGACCGTCTGGGTCGGCAGCCCGGGGGAGTGCGGTACGAGCATGGGCTGCTCCACCTCGCGGGCGGAGCGGGCCACCCAGTACCCCGTACGCCCGCTGTGGTCGCCGGGTCCGCCGATCAGGCCGGCCCGGGCAACGACGAGGCGGTCCCCGACGGCCGCGCGCGAAGCCGCTTCGCAGGCGACCTTCGCCTCCCCGTACTCGTCCCGTTCGACGTACTGGCCCTCGGCCGGGGCCAGCAGCGCGGCCGACTCGTCGGCGCCGACGGTGCCGTGGTCGGCGTAGGCGCTGACGGAGGAGACGTAGGTCCAGTGCCGGGCCCGCCCCGCCAGGGCGCGCAGCGCGCCCCGGACGAAGGCCGGCTGCCACGACACCTCGATCACGGCGTCCCAGTCGCGGTCGAGCACGGGGGCATAGGCGGAGTCCTGCTTCCGGTCCGCCGCCACCAGCCGTGCTCCGGGCACGACGGTCCCGCTCTCGCCGCGCGCCAGGCACGTCACGTCGTGCCCGCGCCCCAGCGCTTGCCCTGCGATCTCACGGCCCAGCCACGCCGTCCCACCCAGTATCAAGAGTTCCATCCGCCCACTTCAGCACAGCGGGAGCACCTGGGGCCCCCGGGTTCGCGCTCGGCGAAGGAGGAGGACTCGCGGCCTCGGCAGGGGGGCGAGGTCACGCCGGCGCGAGGGCGGGGCCGTCACAGGTCGCGCCGCATGCAGGCGCGGGGCCACCGGTCCAGGCCGTGCTCCGACTCGCGGGCGCGGATCGCCCGGAGGCCGGGGGTGAGCCCGCCGTCGTCCAGCAGCCGGAAGCCGCAGCGCGCGTAGTAGGGGGCGTTCCACGGCACTTCGGTGAAGGTGGTGAGCGTCAGGGCGGGCACCCCCTCGTGCGCGGCGAGGCCGGCCAGGTGCTCCAGCAGGGACCGGCCGATGCCGCGGCGCGCACGGTCCGGACGTACGGACACCTGCTCGACGTGGAGGTTGCCGTCGACGCGATCGGCGATCAGGTACGCGACCGGGTCCCCGGGTCCGGCACCGGGGCCGGGGCCGGGAGCGTCGACCGCGACCCAGGCCAGTCCGGCCCGCTGGTAGCGGCCGAGCTCGCCGAGCGTCAGCGGCTCGTCGTCGGCGATCTCCGCCATGCCGACGTCCCGAAAGCAGATCCCGGCAGCCCTCTCGATGTCCTGGAGGGCGGTCAGTTCGTCCGTGCGTGCTGCGCGAAGGGGCATGGGCGCATTGTCGGGGGCCGGGCCGTCCGGGGTCACCCGGGTATCGCCGCCGCGACGCGGCCGTAACCGGTCGGTCCGGCCGGGCGGTTGTGCTCCGTCCGAGTTCTCTTGGGGTGCCCGTTCGGCCCCAGGGCCGAGTCCATGATCATCATTTTGGCCCTCCATCGCTTTGATAGGGCTATGCCACGAATGCGACGGACACGACCGACCAGGGCGTGGGGTGCCGTTGCTGCGGTGACGGGGGCCATGCTGGTCGTCGCCGCAGCGCCGGGCCGCACGCCCGATGCGGACACGACGGAGCGGACCCTCGCCGGTCCGCAGCGGGAAGCAGCGGTCACGCTGCTGGTCGGGAGGGTGCTGGAGGAGGGCCGCGAGGCCGGCGCAGGACGGTGCGCGGTACGCGTGTTCCGGCCCGGCCTGTGCAGCGGCTGGCAGGAGCAGCGGGTGCTCGCCACCGCCCGCGGGGTGGGGTCCGTATTGAAGGAGCCCGCCCTGTACGAGGGTGACGCGGCGCGCGCCGCCCGGGAGCAGGTGCTTCCCACGGACGCCGGCGGGCCGCTCGAGATCGCCCTCGCCGATGCCGGCCGGCTCACGGACGTGACCGTGCAGGACGGCCACGGCCGCCATCTGGCCGGGGAGCTCGGCCCGCACAGCGAGCGCTGGCACAACACCGAGCCGCTGCGGGCGGGGGAGACGTACACCGTGCAGGTCGGCGCGCAGGACGCGGCCGGCACCCCGGTCGGCGTGACCATGGCCTTCCGGACCGCGCCGCCCGCGGACGGCGGCAGGCTGACGGCCGAGTTCGGGCCCGGCCCCGGCACGTACGGGGCCGGGGAGATCGTGACGGCCTCCCTCAGCCGGCCGGTGCCCGCCGACGACCTCCCGGCCCGCGCCCGCCTGGAGCAGGCCCTGCAGGTGACCTCGGAGCCGCACGTCGAGGGAGCCTGGCACTGGGTGGACGACTCCACCCTGCACTACCGGCCCCGTACGTACTGGCCCGCGCACACCGTGGTGCGCGTGCGCAGCGGTCTCGACGGGGTCGAGCTCGGGAACCACGACTACGGAGGCCCCTCCGACGACGTGCAGTTCACCATCGCGGACCGGATCGAGGCCGTCACCGACTCCGCCACCCACCGGATGACCGTCCGCCGCAACGGACGGATCATCAGGACGATCCCCGTGACCACCGGCAAGGCCGGCTTCCGGACCCGCAGCGGAATCAAGGTCGTGCTGCGCAAGGAGCCCAAGGTCCGGATGCGCGGGGACACCGTCGGCATCCAGCGCGGCACCAAGGAGTTCTACGACCTGCCCGTCCTCTACGCGACGCGCGTGACCTGGAGCGGCGAGTACATCCACGCCGCGCCCTGGTCGGTCGAGGCGCAGGGCGAGGAGAACGTCAGCCACGGCTGCACGGGCATGAGCACCGAGGACGCGGCCTGGTTCTTCGAGACGGTCCGCGAAGGCGACATCGTGGAGGTGGTCAACAGCGGCGGGGCGAAGATGGCCCCCTTCGACAACGGCTTCGGCGACTGGAACATGGACTGGCGGACCTGGCTGTCGGGCAGCGCCCTCGCGGACGTGGCGGGGGACCCGCACGGCGCACCGCTCTCCCCGTCCCGGCTGCACCCGACCACCTGACGCCCCGCCACCCGGCCCGGGCGGCCCTGGCCTACGATCACCACATGATCAAAGGAGTGATGTTCGACTTCTCCGGCACGCTGCTGCGCATCGAGTCGACCGGGGAGTGGCTCGCCGCCGCCCTCGCGGCGACGGGCGTGTCCCTGACCGAGGGGGAGTTCGACGAGACGGTGCGGCGGCTGACGGAGTACGGCGCCCTGCCGGGCGGGCCGGCGCCCCGGCAGGTGCCCGCACACCTCGCATCCCTCTGGCACGAGCGGGACGTGAGCGCCGATCGGCACCGGGCCGCCTACGGCGGACTGGCCCGGGCGGCCGGTCTGCCGGCACCGGAGCTGCTGACCGCCCTCTACGACCGCCACATGAGCCCCGCCGCCTGGCGGCCCTACCCGGACACCGGACCGACGCTGCGTGAACTGCGGCGGCGGGGGCTGCCGGTGGCCGTGGTCAGCAACATCGGCTGGGACCTCCGGCCGATCTTCCGCGCGCACGGGCTGGACGAGCTCGTCGACTCCTACGTGCTCTCCTTCGAGCTCGGCACGCAGAAGCCCGACCCGGAGATCTTCCGGGTCGCCTGCGGCCGGCTGGGACTTGCGCCCGCCGACGTCCTCATGGTCGGCGACGACCGCCGCGCGGACGGCGGCGCGCGGGCCCTCGGCTGCCCGGTCCACTTCGTGGACCACCTGCCGGTCGACCAGCGCCCCGCCGGACTGGAGCCGGTGCTCGGCCTGCTCGAAGCGCCGTAGCCGACGGCTCAGGCCGCGTCGTCGTCCACGTTCCACTTCCGCGGCAGCGCCCCGTCGCAGAACACGCAGACGAAGTCGTCCTCCCGCACGATATTCAGCTCCCGGCAGGCGGGGCACCTGCGGAAGACCACCTCGTGGGTGAACCCGGGCGGGTGTGCGAGCCCGGCCGCGTCCAGGGCGTCCGCGACGGCCGGCCACGAGCCGGGGTCGGGGCAGTAGCCCGTCGACTGGTTGCTGACCTCGTGGACCGCCCAGCGCCCTGACTCCCGGCGGAAACCGATCTCACCGGCGCTCAGGACCGGGCCGCCGCCGGCGCACGCCACGTGCTCGCTGCGCCGCGGCGCGAGCCGCAGGACACCGGCGGTGTCGACGACGAAGGTGAAGGGCTCGGCCGGTTCCGTCCGCGTCGACGTCGACGCCGAGGCCGATGCCCAGGCGTCGAAGTCAGCCGCCGAGCGAATCCTCCGCCCCTCGTTCCCCGGCCGTACCAGCGCGCGCAGTTCGGCCGGCCCGACGTACCGGTAACGCCGTCGCCGTTCCTCCATGTCCGCCACCCTAGACCGGCAGGGGGAACGCCCGCCGCGTGTGCCATCCTCGGGGCCGTGCCCGGAACCGGCCCCGCCACCGATGGCGGACTCGCCGGCGTTCCGGTCGATCGCCGCCCTCGATCCGCTGGTCGTCGACCGGCCCTACGGCGGCGGCGCGCCCCAGCAGGAGACGGTGACCGGCACCTACGCCGAACCCGGCCTCAGCCTGCCGGCGCAGGACAGCGTCCAGTACCCGTACGCGCTGCGCGCCGAGTCACCGCCCCCGCACACCTCCTGGTGCCGGGCGGGGGCGGGACGGCACCGGTCCGGGGGGCCTCAACTGTGGAACTGGCTGTAGTGCCGGGCGAACTCCTCCAAGTAGCCGGCCTGACCCCGGTACTTGATCTCGTCGAAGTCCGGGGCGGCCTTGATCTGGTCCTTGGTCCGGTCGACGTAGACCTTCCGCTCGGCCGTGTCGATGCGCCGGATGGTGCCGGCCGGGAGGAGTACGCGCTTGCCGAAGATCCAGACGCCCGTGTCGACGACGAGATGGGCGGCGTCGACGGCATCGGAGTGCTTGTCGACCTTCCCGATGCTGCCGTCGGTGGCCTCGACCTTGAACCCGATGAGGTCGAGGCCCGGCTCGTGTCCCGAGGCCGGGTCGTAGCCCCAGATCTTTTTCTCGTCCATCGTTCGTCCCTTCCGTACGGGTGACCGTCCCGCCCGGGCACGTGTGGCCGTCCCGGGCCCGGGCCACCGCCTCCCGGGCGCCTCCCCGGATCCGGCCGGCCCATGCACGGGCGGCAGGCACCCGGCCAGCCGTCGCCCTCCGTCTCAGGATGCGCCTCGGCTGAAGCTTTGCCTCCGGCAGGTGCACGCCGAGTAAGCGGGGGTAAACCCTTCATGACCCCGTTACGGCCCCTGTTTGCCTTCGGTTGAAGGGATGATTCCGCATGGCTCCTCGTATTCGTCGATCCCAGGCCGGAAATTCCTCCGATGTCGCCAGGCGGAGAGCGGCCGGCGGTGGCCCTCTCGCGGGCGATCCGGAGGTGGCGCGGGCGCTGGGGATGATCATGGCGTTGACGCCGTGCTCCGCCCGCGACGCCCGCGTCGTCCTCGCGTCGGCAGCTCAGGCCGCCCACGTCACGGCCGCCGAACTGGCCCGGGCCATCGTCGCCGCGCCGCACGGCACGGCGCTCCCGGCCCCTGTCGAACGGGCCCTGCGCCACGCGGTGGAATCCGCCCGCAGCCCGGTGCGCCCCGCACCCGCACCGCCTCCGCCGGTGGCCATGCTCGCCAACCGCGCTCTCACCGAGAAGCTCCTGGCCCGGTTCCGGGCCTGCCAGGCGAGCCTGGCCGCGGAACCCGGCAGCGAGGAGGCGCGCCGCGAGATGGACGACGTGACGTACACCCTGTGCGTACTGATGGGCCGACTCCGGGCGTACGAAGCCGTCATGGCCGCCCAGGACCGCCTCGACCTGTCCGCGTAGCGCCGACGAGGGGCGTCGTTTCCGGCAGGGACGGACGGGTGGACGCCGTCACCGGGGAGACCCGGCAAGCCGGTGATCGGCATGGCCAGGCCGAAGATCCGAAGGTGAGCGCCTCGGCGACGTCCCGTCAGGAGCGGCCGAACCAGCGGCGCTTGACCCGGGGCTCGGGCGCGGTGCCCTGCGCCGGGACCGCCGACGGGGCGTCGTACTCGCGGGAGATCGCCTGGACCCGGCCCGACTCGGCGTCGTGGCGCACCGTGTCCAGGCCCTGGCGGTCCAGTTGGGCGATGGCGTGGGTGTGGGTGGTGGTGTTCAGGGCGAGCATCCCGACCTTCGGGTGCTCGCCGTCGATCTCCACCTCCTCGCCGAGCAGGATCTGCATCAGACGGTCCGCGGAGGCCGAGGGCAGCTCCTCGTCGACGGCGACGTGCAGCATCAGGTGTTCCTCGCCGGTGGCCCGCCACCGGACCTGTGCCACCCACACCGAGCGGACGGCGGGGAACTCCCGGATCCGCCGCACCAGTGCGTCGCGCAGGGCGACCGCCACCGGGGCGGTGGACCAGTCGAGCTTCATTTCCGCCCCGGGCCCGTACGTTGCCCAGTCCCGCAGCACCTGCTCGGGGAAGATCGCCTGCCCGGTTCCGGAGCGGACCCCGAGCACGGCGACGCCGGTCGTCTCCAGGATGTCCCTCAGTCGCGCCGCGTCGCAGTGCGCCATCCCGGCGGCCTCGGGCAGGAGTCGTACGCCGAGTGCCGCGTCGGTGAACCCGAGCAGCGTGGGCGGCTGCTCGTCGTCGGGGAGGAACATCACCGAGCCGGCGTCGGTGAAGGGAACGAACACCCCTCCCTCGAACAGCGCGGCGAGCAGCGCCTGCGGTGCGGGCTCGTCCCCGGCCGCGCGGCGGTCGAGAAGGCTGGCGAGACGTACGTTCGAATGCTCGGTCACGCGTGCAGCGTAGTGCCCAGACGGCCGCCGAACCGGCCCCGCCCTATGGGCATCCGACCGCCGTTCCGCGCGGGCCGCCTCGGCTACGAGGGGCCCACGCATTGAAGCGTTGGCCTTCAGCTGATCCAGCGATAGCGCCGCACCTGTTGCACAGGCTGGGGTGATCGACACCTGCGCTGAGCTGTACAAGGTCGTCCCGACTCGCCTCGCGCCACACTTCTCGCCTGACCCGCGACGAGCTGCTCGGCGGCCCTGGCCGGTCCGCACAAGGCGGCGCAGGGGCGCCGCATGGGCCGCGTCCTACGGGGCAGGCGCCGACGCGTGGGTCCGGGCGACCGCCCGGACGAAACGAAATCGGAGGCCATCATGGGACACGGCGGAGACGTGGTGCAGGAACTGACCGTCGACCACAACGAGGTGAAGGAGTACTTCGGGCAACTGCGCACCGCCACCGACGGGAAACGCCGACGCGAGCTGGCCGACCTGCTGACCATCGAGCTCGTCCGCCACTCCGTCGCGGAGGAGCAGTACCTCTATCCGGCCATCCGCAAGCACCTCGACGGCGGTGACCGCATCGCCGACAAGGAGATCGCGGACCATTCCCGCGTCGAGGAACTGCTCAAGGAGCTGGAGAAACTGGATCCCTCCGGCGCCGAGTTCGTCAGCCGGGTGGACGAACTGCGCACCGAGGTCCTCGCGCACATCAAGGACGAGGAGGAGAACCTCTTCCCGGCCCTGCGGCACAACTGCCGGCAGAGCGAACTGGACCACCTGGGCGACAGCATCCGCCGGGCGAAGAAGCTGTCGCCGACCCGCCCGCACCCGGGCAGCCCGTCGACCCCGCCGGCCAACAAGCTGCTCGCCCCGGGAATCGGCCTCGTCGACCGCGCCCGGGACCTCGTCACCGGACGGGGCAAGGGAGCCTGACCCGCAGGCCCGTCCCCTGCCCTGCCCGTCCCCGCCGGACCGTCCCTGAGGGCCCGACCGCCGCTCAGGGACGGCCGCGGGGGCCGATGACGCGCAGCCGCTCCAGGAGGTACAGGAACGCGTCGGCCAGGGGCGCCGCCCGGTGTTCGTCGTCCAGCCGCCGCCAGTCGATCTGCTCCCGCAGCATCCGCGCCATCGGGAGCAGGTCCCCGAAGTCGCAGTAGTGCTCGCACAAGGCCGCGAGCTTGCTGTCCATGAGGTCCGTCGGCGAGAGCACCGGCATCCAGACCGAGTCCACCGGCAGCAGCACCGCCCGGTCCAGCAGCTCCCTGCTCACGGGACGCCTGGCGAGCTCGAAGATCAGGTCGATCTCCTCCCCGCCGGACCGGCCCTTCACCAGCCAGTCCTCGGGGGCACGGCGCATGGCGATGCCGCCCTCCTCCAAAGCCTTGATCACGGCCTCGGAGTCCTCGGGACGCACGCAGAAGTCCGTGTCGTGCTGGAAGTGGGCCGGGACGCCGTGCGCGAACGCGGCGACGCTGCCGGCGAGCGCGAAGGGCTGGTCCGAGGCCTTGAGGAGCGCCGCCACCCGTTTGGTGGTCTCCAGAATGGCCTGCGTGTGGTCCTGTGGAAGCAGGGCCCGGCCCTCGACCTGTGGGTCCGGCTCTACGGAGGAAGGTGCCTTCATGCGGCGCGCCTTACCGTTCGGGTGCCCGGCCAAACCCGCCGCGCCACCCGCTCCCTCCACCGGTGTAGCCGCGTGTGCCGGGCGGGACGCGGGGCAGACGCCCCGTAGACGGCCGAGGCGATCGGGAACCGATCCAGAAGAGGCAGGTGTGCGGTGTGACCACCGGCGGCCATCCACTTCGACAGATCCGGCCCGCACACACGGTGGGCGCGGGCGAGGCGCGGGTGCTCGTCGCCGGACTGCTCGCCCCCGCGCCCGGCGGATCCGGCCCGGGCGACGCCGTCGTCGCCGACGCCCTGCTCGTCACGTCGGAGCTGGTCACCAACGCCTTCCGACACGGGGGCGGCCTCACCGGCTTCGCCGCCGAGACGGACGGCCGCACCCTCACGATCAGCGTCAGCGACGCCAGCAACGAGATCCCCAGCACTGCCGCGGGCCACAGCGCCCATTCGGAGGGCGGCTTCGGATGGGAGCTGGTCCACCTCCTGGCTCGGCGGGTCTCCGTGGACCGCCACCCCGGCGGCGGCAAGACCATCGAGGTCACGATCCCCCTGACGTGACCGACGGGGCGCCGCCGCGGCGTCCGTCCCCGTGCCGCCGCCCCCGTACCACCGATGGAACTGGTCCGCCCCGGGCTCGTGACCACGGGGCGGCAGCCGACGTCTGCCCGACCCACCCGTCCTCAAACCACCCGGCCGGGGGATCATTTCGATCGCCGCGCCGCACCCAGCCGGCGGAAGGCGAGGGCGTCCACCACGGCCGCCCCGCCCGCGTCGTTGTTGAAGTAGGCGAAGACATCGGCGTCCGGAGGCCAGGCGTCGGAGATCCGCCCGGCCCAGGACGCCAGCGCGGTCCGCCCGTACCGGGGGAAGGGCCGGGCCCGGCCCTCGTGGAAGCGTACGTATCCCCATCCGGCCGTCCGCCACAGCGGCGTGACGGGCCGTGAGCCGCGGTCCGCCCAACACAGGGCGGCCCGGTGCGCGACGAGCACGGAACGCACCTCCGCGGTCCACCACGAGTCGTGCCGCGGCTCGACGGCCACGCGCGTGCCGGACGGGAAGCAGGCGAGACAGGCGTCCAGGGCCTCGGCGTCCACGCGCAGGGTCGGCGGCAGTTGCAGCAGCACCGGCCCGAGCCGCTCGCCGAGCCGACCGCTGTGCTCCATCAGGCGCCGGACGGGCTCCTCCGGCTCCCGCAGCCTCTTCACGTGCGTCAGGAAGCGGCTGGCCTTCACGGCCACGACGAAGCCGGGCGGTGTGCGATCCCGCCAGGCGGCGAAGGTCGCGGGGTCCGGCAGCCGGTAGAACGCGCTGTTGCTCTCGACCGTGCCGAAGTGCCGGGCGTACTCCTCCAGCCACAGCCGTTGCGGCACACCGGCCGGGTACAGGACCCCCGCCCAGTCCTTGTACTGCCACCCCGAGGTGCCCACGTACACCGGCATGACGGCGTTCACCCGCCCTCGTCGTCCTTGCCGTGGCCGCTGCCGCCTTGCTGCTCCTGCTGCTGCGGCGGTGGCGGCCAGGGCGGGGGAACCTCCAGCCACACGGTCTTCCCGGTGGCGGCCGGCCGCCACCCCCAACTCCGCGACAGGAGCTGCAGCACCATCAGGCCGTGGCCCCCCGGCAGGGCGGGGTCGCCACGAGGGCGGAGCACCGGCCGGTCCCGGCTGTGGTCGCTGACCTCGATGAGCAGGCCCTCGGCGCCGTGACTCAGCACCAGCTCGCTGGGGCCGCCTGCGTGGAGACAGGCGTTGGCGACCGCCTCGGAGACCAGGAGCAGTACGTCGTCCACTCGTTCCCGGAGCCGCTCCCGCTCCTCCTGGTCTTGCTCCGGCTCGTGCTCCCGCTCCGGCTGGTCCTCCGAGGCCGGGATCCACTGCCAGTCCGTGAGTGCCTTGCGCGTGAAGTCCCGGCAGCGCGTGACCGCCCCGGCCACGCCGAGCAGCAGCAGCCGACGCGTCTGCCGGCCCTCCGCCGTCGCCCGCATGGGAACCTCCAACCCGAGGCGTGCTCCTGCACGGCTGCTGCCCGCTGCCCCGCTCGTCATGCCTGACCAGGCGCCTGACCGGGCCCATGCCGGGCACGCCACCCCCGACGGGTACGGCAGTGGGGTATGGGGCAGACGAAAACCGGAGCCACGGGCGAGTCGACAGCCGCCCCAAAGGGTATAAATCAATGTGAAGCAGACTGAACGGTCCGGTTTCCCGTCGGAGGCGGAGGCACCTTCTCATGACTCCGAACACGTCCAGCACCCCCTCGTACCCCTCCAACCCGCACCCGCAGTGCCTCGACCCGGACGATCCCCTGGCCGAGCCCCGGAAGGCCAGCACGGCCGACGCCCGGGCCCTCTCCGCGGTCCTGTTCCGTAGGCTGAGCACCCTGACGGAGGGAACCGCGGAGTACTCGTACGTCCGCAACACCCTCATCGAGCTCAATCTCAGCCTGGTCAAATTCGCGGCGCGCCGCTTCCGCGGCCGCAGCGAGCCCATGGAGGACATCGTCCAGGTCGGCACCGTGGGCCTGATCAAGGCCATCAGCCGGTACGACGTGACGCGCGGGGTGGAGTTCACCTCGTTCGCCCTCCCCACCATCACGGGCGAGATCAAGCGCTTCTTCCGCGACACCAGCTGGGCCGTGAAGGTGCCCCGCCGCCTCCAGGAGCTCCGGCAGGGTCTGGCCAGGGCCTCGGACGAACTGGAGCAGACCGTGGGCCGGCTCCCCACCGACGCCGAACTGGCGGCGCACCTCGGGATCAGCGACGCCGAGCTGGCGGAGGGCCGGCAGGCCGCACAGGCCTACTCCTCCCGCTCCCTCGACATGACCGTGCAGGAGGACGCCGACCCCGGAACGGCGCAGCGCGCCCTGGGCCGGGAGGAGCCGGCCTACGAGAGGATCGAGGACCTCGCGGCCCTCAAACCGCTGATCGAGCGGCTGCCCGAGCGGGACCGGGAGATCCTCAGCCTGCGCTTCGGACAGGAGCTGACGCAGTCCGAGATCGGAGAGCTCCTCGGCATCTCGCAGATGCACGTGTCGCGCCTGCTCAACCGCACCCTGCGCAGCCTGCGCTGCGGACTCCTGACCGACGCCCCGCCGGCCGACGAGCCGGAGGCGGCGCCCTCGCCGGATCCCTGCGGCGCAGCACGGGCCGTACGCCGGGCAACCGCGGCGTCAGGCTGACGTAGCGGGGCGGGGCACGAGGGCGCCGGGGGCGGACGGCGCCAAGCGGCGCGAGACGGCAGGAGGCGGCGGCAAGCCGTTCCGGGGCAGCGCGGGAGGACCAGTGGAAGAGCCGGTGGAGTACCGCATCGAGCGCCTGAGGCGACGGCTCGCCGGGGCGGACATCGCCGAACTCGGCGTCCGCCTGGAGCTGCGCGGGAGCACCGTCGTCATGTCCGGCACCGTGGGGTCGCCCGAGTGCCTGGCGACGGTACGGGAGATCGCGGAGGCCGAACTGGCGGGCGTGCCCCTGCTGACCGACCTCGTGGTGGGGCACACGGACCCCCCGGAACACTCGGAGGTGCTGAGGTGATCCGCGTGGCCGCCGTCGGGGACATCCACCTCGGGCCGGACAGCCAGGGACTCCTGCGGCCGGCCTTCGAGACGCTGCCCCGCCACGCGGACGTCCTGCTGCTCGCCGGGGACCTCACCCGCCACGGTACGGCCGCCGAGGCCCGGGTGGTCGCTGCCGAGGTCGCCGAACTGCCCGTGCCGGTCGTGGCCGTGCTCGGCAACCACGACTACCAGAGCGACGAGCAGGAGACGGTGACCCGGGTCCTGGTGGAGGCGGGGGTGAGCGTGCTGGAGGGGGAGGGCGTGGTCCTCGACCTGGACGGCGTCAAGGTGGGCGTGGCGGGGACGAAGGGGTTCTGCGGCGGCTTCGCGGGGCGCAGCGGAAGCGAGTTCGGGGAACCCGAGATGAAGTCCTTCATCGGCTACACCCGCAAGTGCGCCCAGGGGCTGTCGCGCGCGCTGCACGAGGTGACGGACGCGGGTTGCGACGTGCGGATCGCCCTCACCCACTTCTCCCCGGTGCCGGACACCCTCGCGGGGGAGCCGCTGGAGATCTACCCGTTCCTCGGGAGCTACCTGCTCGCCGAGGCGATGGACGAGGTCGGCGCCGATCTGGCCGTGCACGGCCACGCCCACCGGGGCACGGAACACGGCGTGACGGCGGGCGGCGTACGGGTCCGCAACGTCGCGATGCCGGTCATCGACCGCGCCTTCGCCGTCTACCACTTGAGCTGAGCCGGGCCGAGCCGGGCCAAACCGAGCGAGCCGGGAATCCATCCCCCGAAAGCCGTACCATTCGGCTGAAAAGCCGGTGCGCGCACGACCTGCGGATCACCGGCCGGAGACCGGGGGAGCCGAGATGCGGGGCAGGTACGGGGAACGCGCGCGCGGGGCGGCGTTACGGGAAGAGGGACCGGGACGTTCCGGCCGCGACGGACCGGCCGGCGGCGAGCCGCACATGCTGTTCGAGGGGGACGACGTCGAGGCGCTGGACGAGGTGGTGACCGGCGAGTTCTCCCCGCACCGGCTGCGCGTCGGCCGGGGACACCCGGCACCCGGCCGCTTCCGCCGCCTGCACCGGCGGGGCCTGGCGCTGTACGAGCTGGGGTGGGGCGCCCCGGTGGAGGTCGCGGCGGGCGAGCTGCCCGACTTCTACAACATCCACGTCCCGCTCGCCGGTGCGGGCGCGGTCCGGGTGGCGGGCCGCGAGGTCACCACGGCGTGCTCGGTCGCCGGACCCGGGATGACCCTGGGCATGTCCCTGTCGGCCGGCGCCGACACCCTCATCCTGTTTCTCCCCCGGGTGGCAGTTGACAACGCCGTCACCGTGCGGACCGGCGAACCGCCCGCCGCCGCCCTGCGTTTCGCTCCCGCCCTCGCGGACGGCGACCCGGCGGTGGCCGCCTGGCTGGGGACCGCGCGGGCCTTCGCGCAGTTCGCGGCGTCCCCCCTCGCGGCCCGGTCACCACTGGCCGCCGCGCACTTCGAACAGGTCCTCGTGCACGGCCTGGTGGACCTCCAGCCGCACGACCACTCCGCCGCCCTGCCCGCGCACGCCCGTCCCGCGCTCCCGCGCGCCGTGCGGCGGGCCATGGCGTACTGCGAGGAACACGCGGGTGAGCCGGTGTCGGTCGCGGACATGGCCGCGGCGGCTCGGGTGAGCCCCCGCACCCTCCAGGACCGCTTCCGGACCGACCTGGGCACCACCCCGGCGGCCCACCTGCGGCGCGTACGGCTGGACCGGGCGCACCAGGACCTGCTGCGCATCGCGGAGGGCCGCGCGTGCGAGACGGTCGCCGAGGTCGCGATGCGCTGGGGCTTCACCCACCTGAGCAGGTTCGCCGCGTACTACCGCGAGGCGTACGGGCAGGTGCCGTCCCGCACCGCCGAGAGGCGCTGAGGCCCCGCCGTTCGAGGCGTGCGATCCGATACGCGCGGACCCTTCGGCGGAGAACGGATAGAGGTCGGTCGTCGGCCGTCCCTACGCTGAAACCGAGCCCGGAACACGGCAGTTCCCGACGGGCCTTCTCCTGACCGGCATCCCGAAAGGCACAGCATGTCCCTGCACGAAGACGAGAACCGCACGACGCGGCGGAGCCGGGGGGCCCGGCTGACCCGGCGCGGTCTGGCCCTGGCGGGCGCCGGGGCCGTGCTGGCCACGATGGCGTCCGCCGCGCCCGCGTCCGCCGCGACGGGAGAGGGCTGCACCCGGATCCAGTCGGGCGCGGGCGCCCTGTGCGTCGAGTGGGACGCGCAGACGTCCAAGTACCTCAACACGATCACGGGGAGCTTCACCTCCGCCTGGGGCGTCGGCAATCCGCGCCTGCACGTCCGTGTCCTGGACGCCCAGAACCGGGAGATGTTCGGCAGGGAGCGCTCGTGGGGCGGCAGGCGGCACGACGAGGGCGCCCGGTTCGAGGTCACGATCATGATGCCCCGGGACGCCGCGCGCGTCTGCGCCAGCCTCTACGAAGCCGGCGGCCTCTTGGACACCGCCTGTAGCCCGGTCATCACCTGAGCCCGGTCATCCCTGAGCCCGGCGCGCACCCGCCCGGAAACGCCGTACACCTCCTCCGAAAGGAAGAACGACAGCATGAAGCGCCGCATGGCCGCCGCGATCGCCGCGGGAATCGTCCTGGCGGGGTTCGCCCCCGCCGCCGAGGCCGCACCGCAGGACCGGACGCGTTGCCAGTCGACCACGCTCTTCATCTCCCACACCGTGTGCGTGGACTTCGAGAACGACTGGTTCGACGCCGACGTGGTCAAGATGGAGGTCCGCGCCTCCACCACCACACACCTCGGCCACTGGGAGCTGTACGGCCCGCACGGCACCATCTCGAACAGCACGGACGGGGAGTGGAAGGACCGCACGCACTACTGGTCCGGCTACCAGGACGGTGCGCACGGTGACCGCTGGTGCGCGGTCTTCTGGACGAACGTCGGCGGCAGCTACATCAAGGGAACCCAGCCGCTGTGCGTGACGGCGGGCGGCATCTGACCCGCCTCCCCGGCCCGCTCCCGGCCCCTCCCCGCGCGTGCGGTCCGGGAGAACGGGTTTGAAGGACCGTGGGCGGGTCAGACGCCGGACATGGTTGCCATCGGATACACCATGATGACGGAGCAGGCCGGCCCCCGGGAGCTCGTGGAGCACGTGGTGGGGGCCGAGGCCGCCGGATTCGACTTCTCCGTCATCTCCGACCACTTCTTCCCCTGGCTGGACGAGCAGGGGCATTCCCCGTACGCGTGGAGCGTGCTCGGGGCCGCCGCGCAGGCGACGGAGCGGATCCCCCTGATGACCTTCGTGACCTGCCCGACGTATCGGTACCATCCGGCCGTCGTCGCCCAGAAGGCCGCGACGATGCAACTCCTCTCCCAGGGACGGTTCAGGCTGGGCCTCGGCTCCGGCGAGAACCTCAACGAGCACATCGTCGGTGCGGGCTGGCCCTCCCCGCGCGAGCGGCTGGAGCGGCTGGAGGAAGCGGTCGTCATCATTCGCAGGCTGCTCGCCGGCGAGACCGTCGACCACGACGGGCCCCACTTCCGCGTCGACCACGCCACCCTGTGGGACCTGCCCGAGCAGCCCCCGGAGATCGGCATCGCCGTGTCCGGCCCCCGGTCCTGCGCGGTCGCCGGCCGGCAGGCCGACCTCCTCGTCGCCATCGAGCCGAAGCAGTCCCTGGTGGACGACTTCGACCGGCACGGGGGAGCGGGCAAACCCCGCGTCGGCCAGGTCGCAATCTGCTACGACCCTGACCGCGACGCCGCGGTGGCCCGCGCCCACGAGCAGTTCCGCTGGTCGCTCGGCGGCTGGGAGGTCAACGCCCAGCTGCGCGGGCCCGCCGCCTTCGCCCAGGCCACCGAGGCTCTCGACGCGGAGGAGGTCGCCAAGAGCATCCCCTGCGGAGCCGATGTCGAGGAGTTCGTGGAGGCCGTCCGCCCCTACGTCGAGGTCGGCTTCACCGAGGTGGCCCTCGTCCAGATCGGCGGCGGGCACCAGGAGGCCTTCCTCGACTGGGCCGGCAGGGAGCTGCTGCCCGCCCTGCGCCGACTGGGCTGAACGGGTTCACAACGGCCGGGAGAAGACCCGCCGGGTCAGGCGGTGCAGCCGGGGGTAGCGCTCGCGCCGCATGCGGGAGTGCCGGTCCAGTTCCTCGATGAGCCGCTCCGAACGCTTGTCCACGCCCAGTTCGTCGAGCACCCGGTCGGCCTCGGCCAGCAGCGCCCCGTACAGCTGCCACGCCCCCGGCCGGGCCCCCGCCTCGTGCTGGAGCAGCACGGCGAGGCGGTCCCGGCTGACACGGGCCGTCGACAGCTCCCGCGTGAGCTTCTCCTCGGCCTGTTCGGCGTTGGCGCTGACCTGCGCGGTGATCAGCTCGGCGAAACTCTCCACGGCGATGGCCAGGTGCCCGTACAGGTCGCGCAGGGCGTCGGCGATGGGCGGCGGGAAGAGCGGGCCCGTATGGCGCGCCTTCGCGAGGTCCGTCAGGGTCCGGCAGGAGACCCGCAGCACCACCGCGCAGATCTCCAGGGTGTCCAGTCCGGTGCGCAGCACCAGGCGGAACAGGAGCCCCTCACGGACCCGCGGGTTCAGCCTCAGGCTGTCCTCCGCCTGCCGCAGGGACGCGTCGACCAGCGCGATGTCGTTGTCGAGCCGACGGGCCTCGTGGAGGTGGGCGGCGGCCTTCTCGACCGGCGCGTGTTCAGCGAGCTGGTCGCCGATGTGACCGAGCAGGGCCCGCATGCGCCGGGCGAGGTCCGTGATGGCCTCGCTCGCCGGCCCGATCCACACGGGCGGCACGAACAGGAAGTTGAACAGCAGGCCGACCGCCGCGCCGATCAGTGTCTCCAGCACCCGGTCCCAGGCGGTATCCGTCACGCTGGTCACGCCCAGCACCAGCATCGCGCTGATCGCCACCTCGGCAACGAACTCCCCGGCCTTCACCAGCGGCCCGATGGCGAGCGAGACCAGGATGATCAGCCCGAGGCTCCACCAGGTCAGGCCCACGAGGGCGCTGAAGCCGATGGCGAGCAGCACCCCGGCCACGACGGAGTTCACCCGCCGGATACCGGTGGTGAGCGTGGAGTAGAGGGTGACCTGGACGACGAGCAGCGCGGTCAGCGGAGCCGTCAGGGGCGCGGGTTCGTCGCTGAGCCGGAGCGCGACGACGTACGAGATGACGGCCGCCGCGGTCGAGCGCACGGTCTGCACGACCGCGGGCTCCCGGTGGCGGCGGACAAAGGTGCGCAGGGGGGCGATGGCTTGTGGCATATTCCGCCCCTTCCCCGACGATGGGAAGATCAACGGGGTGTCGACGCGCCTCTTGCGGCGCCCGAGCCGCCGCGGCCGTCCCCGCCGTCGCCGCCGAACCAGTAGTCGCCCGCAACCAGCGGCCGCGAGGGCACCGCCCGGTCCCGGGGCTCGGCGCCGCGACCCAGGGGGCGGCGGACCTCGGCCTCTTCGTCAGGACGCTCGCGTTCCAGCACAGGAAGACTCCCTTCAGCGGGGCGGGGGACTGGTTCCATCCTCGGGTCCCGCACCGGATGGCGCACGACGAGAGCGGGCCCGGCAGCTTCCGGGCCCGAGGGGCGCGCTGCTCAGGGAGCGGTGCTCTGGGTCGTGATCAGGTCGATCAGTGCCGGCAGGCCGCCGTCGCGCAGCGCCTGGCGCTGCCGTTCGGCCGCGGTGCCCTCCCGCAGCAGCCGGTGGACGAGGGAGGTCACCTCGCGGACGTCCCCGGCCTCCTCCAACGCGGGCAGGATGTGCCGTACGAGCAGGGCTACGGCGGCGCGGGCCTCCAGGCGGGCGCCGTCCGGTCCGACCAGAGGCCCCGACACGCCGTGCCGGGCGGCCTGCCAGGTCGCGGCCTGCAGCATCTCCTGCGAGCAGGGGGGTACGGGCACCCCGCGGGCGGCGTCACGCAGGGCGGTGGCGACCAGCCCCCGCACGATGCCCGCGAACATCACCGCGTCGTCGGCCCGCAGCTGCACGTCGGCGCACCTGATCTCGACGGTCGGATACTTCTCCGACAGCCGGGCATGCCAGTACAGCTGGCCGATGTCCGCGATGACGCCGGATTCCACCAGTTCGGCCGCACGCAGGTCGTAGTCGGCGTCGTCCCGGAAGACGGGGGTGGGGCCGCTCACCGGCCAGCGTCCGAAGACGACGGTGCGCCAGCTCGCGAAGCCCGTGTCGCGTCCCTCCCACAGCGGGGAATTCGCCGACATCGCCAGCACCGTCGGGAGCCAGACGCGGATCCGGTTCAGCACGTCGACGCCCTGCGCCCGGTCCGGGACTCCGACGTGCACGTGCATGCCCGTGATCAGCTGCTCGTCGACGAGGCGGGCGGCGTGGTTGCGCATGGCCAGATAGCGGCTGACGGGCGTGACGGGCACCGGCGCGACGCCCTTGACCGGCGCGGTTCCGCTCAGCGCCGCCTTGCAGCCGCTCGCCTCGGCCGCGGAGCCGACGGCGTGCCGCAGGCGCAGCAGGTGGCCGCCGATCTCGCCCAGGTCGGTGCAGACGGGCGTGGCGACCTCGACCTGGGCCTGGAGGAGTTCGGCCTGCACCTGGTCCCCCGCGGAGACCGGATCGAGGCCGGCGGCGACCCGCACCGGGGCACCGTGCGGGACCGGCAGGCCCGTCTCCGGATCCACCAGCAGATACTCTTCCTCGACCCCGACAGTGATCATCTGTGTGCGTACCCTGCCGTCGTCCGATGCGTGCGAGCGATGTGTGCGTCCGTCTGCCCGCCACGGCCGCTGCGCAAACCGGCCGTCACCTGGGGCGAGTCGTGCCGCTCCCGGTTCCGGCCCCGCGCGGAAACCGGTGCTCCGCGTCCGTCCACCGTACGGGCTGCGGCGTGTAACCGACGGGAACCCGGCTCAGGTGGCAGGGTGGACGTCATGTGCGGTCGTTACGCCTCCACCCGCAGCCCCGAGGACCTCTCGGGCCTCTTCGGAACCGTGCCCCCGGATCCCGGGCACCTGCTGGAGCCGAGCTGGAACGTCGCCCCCACCGACGCGGTGTGGGCGGTGCTGGAGCGCGCCGACCGCGAGACCGGGCTGCTGGAACGCAGGCTGCGCCCCCTGCGGTGGGGGCTGGTGCCGTCGTGGTCCAAGAGCGCGACGGGCGGCGCGAAGATGATCAACGCGCGCGTGGAGACGGTGCACCAGAAGCCGGCCTACCGGCGCGCCTTCGCCACGCGCCGGTGCCTGCTCCCGGCGGACGGGTTCTACGAGTGGGAGGCCGTGCCCGCCTCCGGCACCGCCAAGGCGTACAAGCAGCCGTACTTCATCCGCCCCGAGGACGGCGAGGTGATGGCGATGGCCGGGCTGTACGAGTTCTGGCGCGACCCCGCCGTCCCCGACGACGACGATGCGGCCGCCTGGTGGGCGACCTGCACCATCCTCACCACCGAGGCCACCGACGCGGCCGGCCGCGTGCACCCCCGCATGCCGCTCGCCCTGGCCCCCGCCGACTACGAGGCCTGGCTCGACCCGTCCCACCAGGACGCGGACGAGCTGCGCGCGCTCCTCGCCGCCCCGGCTGGCGGCCGGCTGGACGTCCGCGCGGTGTCGACCGCGGTGAACAACGTCCGCAACAACGGCCCCGAACTCCTCGAAGCACCGTAAGACGGCCCGCCTCGCACGGCCGTACCAACGGG
Source organism: Streptomyces sp. NPDC005533 (assembly GCF_042871845.1). Classification (NCBI taxonomy): domain Bacteria; kingdom Bacillati; phylum Actinomycetota; class Actinomycetes; order Kitasatosporales; family Streptomycetaceae; genus Streptomyces; species Streptomyces sp. NPDC005533. The sequence continues at coordinate 67,710 of NZ_JBIAJH010000009.1, forward strand.
CCTCAGAGCACCGCTCCACCCCCTACGGGGCGTACCTGGTCCGTTCCCTCGGTGTCGACGAGGTCGTCGACCACGCGCGACGGGCCCGGCCGACGGCAGCCGGCGCCACGACCTCGTCCTCGACATCGCCGGCAACCGGCCCGTGGCTCGGCGCGCTCCTGCTGATCGTGATCCGGCTAGGAGCCGTCGAGCGTGATGCGGGCGGCGACCGGCAGGTGGTCGCTGCCCGTCGCGGGCAGCGTCCGGATGTCGGCCACCGTCGCCGAACGGGTCAGGACCTGGTCGATCCGGGACACCGGCAGGGCCGCGGGCCAACTGAAGGCGACACCCCGCCGGGGCGCTCGCAGCCGTGAGGTGAGCGGGTCGAGGCCGCGGTCGTCCACCGTGCCGTTGAGGTCGCCCAGCAGGATCACCGTGTCCAGCCGCTCCGCGGCCACGGCCGCACCCAGCAGGTCCGCGCTCTCGTCCCGCAGACCGGAGCTGAAACCGGTCGGCCGGATGCGCACCGAGGGCAGATGGGCGACGTACACGGCGATCTCACCCCGGGGCGTACGCACCCCGGCCCGCAGGCCACGGTTCCAGCCCTCCCCGATCCCGGCCGGCTTGATGTCGAGGCGCCGGACCTCCGTCAGCGGATGCCTCGACCAGAGTCCGACCGTGCCCTCGACCGCGTGGTAGGGGAACTCCGCCGCCAGAGCCGATGCGTAGACCGGCAGTGCGGCGGGCGTCAGCTCCTCCAGGGCGACGAGGTCCGGCGCGGCCCGCAGCAGCGCCGCCGCGGTGCCGGCCGGATCGGGGTTCTCGTCACTGACGTTGTGCTGCACCGCCGTCAGGTCGTGGGGGGGGGGGGGGGGGGGGGGGGGGGGGGCGGGCGGCCCCCCCCCCCCCCCCCCCCCCCCCCCCCCCCCCACGGCGGCGGGCAGCAGCGGGGCCGCCAGAGCGGTGGCCGACCGGCGCACCACGGCCGCCGCGAGCAGGACCGGAACCGCCAGGCCCAGCCAGGGCAGGAAGGCCTCCAGCAGACTGCCGAGGCGTCCGACGCCGTTGGGCACGGTCCGGTGGAAGGCCAGCAGCCCGGCGGTCAGGACGGCGAGCGAGGCCGTCGCGCGCCCCCGGGTCCAGGCCGAACGGCCCCGCGCGTCCCTGCCGCGCCACCGACCGCCGCCGCGCCACGGGGTGCCTGCCCGGCGCCACCGGCCGTCGCCGCGTACACCGCTGTCGACCTGCTCCGTCAACGCCGCCCCGCCCATCCGTCATCGACCCGATTCCCGTCCCGCAGTCATGAGCACGACGTTGCCCGGTACGACGCACGGGTCACCGGCCGGGTTCCCTCCCCCCGGCGGACCGCGCGTGGAAGAGTGATCGCCGGCAGGTGACGAGGGGAGAGCCGCATGAGTGCTGCAAGGATCGCGATCGTGACGAGCGAGACCGGCGCGGACGAGGACCCGGACCTAACCCTGGTGCTGGAAGCCCTGCGCGCCGCGGGCCTGTCGGCGGTGGCCGTGGCCTGGGACGCCGACCCGAAGGAGTGGGACGGCTTCGACCTGGCGGTCATCCGCTCGACCTGGGACTACGTGGGACGGATCGACGCGTTCCTGTCCTGGGCCGACGCGACGGCCGAGGTCACCCGGCTGCGGAATCCGGCGCCGGTGGTGCGCTGGAACAGCGACAAGCGCTACCTGCGGGAGCTCGCCGAGCGCGGGGTCCCCGTGGTGCCGACGCGCTTCGTCGAACCGGGCGGGCCCTGCGCCGAGGAGGACTTCGACGGGCCCCACGGAGTGGTGGTCAAGCCCACGGTCTCCGCGGGCGCCCGCGACACCGCACGCTACGAACCCGGCCGGCAGGCCGATGCCATGGCCCATGCCCGGCTGCTGCTGGACCAGGGCCGTACCGCCATGGTCCAGCCCTACTTGCGCCGCGTGGAGGAGGGGGAACGCGCCCTGGTGTTCTTCTCCGGCACCTTCAGCCACGCCATCCGCAAGCAGCCGGTGCTCACCGAGGCAGGGGTGACGGACAACTTCCGGGTGCCGCACCCGGGGGCCGTCCCGTACCGGCCGTCGGAGGCGGAGCTCGGTACTGCGCGGCAGGCGCTGGCCGCGGTCCCGGCGCCGGGCGACCTGCTGTTCGCCCGAGTGGACCTGGCACTGGACGAGACCGGCCGGCCGGTGGTCATGGAGCTGGAACTCATCGAGCCGAACCTGTTCCTCCGGCTCGACCCGCAAGGGCTGGAACGTTTCGTCGAAGCCGTGGCGGCCGAGGTCCGGCACGCCACGGCATAGGTCGTACCCAGCCGACGACCTAGCCCAGCCCGAGGCGGATGCGTCGGCGGCGGCGCAGGAAGAGGCCGACGGCCGCCCCGGCCAGGGCGGTGGCCGCCACGCCCGCCGTCGTCCACCAGAGGGCGTCCCCCTCGGCATCGGAGTCGGCGGCCGGCACCTGCGCCGCGGACGCGGCCGGTGCGGAGGCGGACGGCGATGTGGCCGGCGGCTGCGCGGCGGCGGACGGCGTGCCCGGAGCCGCGGCGGAGGCGGTCGGCGCACCGGTGGCCGGCGCCGGGTCCACCACGGGCACGGCGACTTCGCGGTCTCCGTGCCCGAGGGACGGGAACCCCACGTCGACGCTGACCTTCCAGGAACCCGGCGGCAGGGCCTCGGCCGTCGTCCAGCCGGCGGGCGCGGCGGCGGTGTCGCGCACCAGGCGCCAGGGGCCCAGGGTGCGGGCGCCGTCGACGCTGACCGCGTTCACGGTGGCGGCGACCGCCTCGCCGACGGCATCCCCGTCGTTCTCCCAGGTGATGTCGGCGGTGACGTGGCCAGCCCGCTGTCCGGTCACCACCACCTTCACGGTGTCTCCGTGGGCGTGGGCCGCGACAGGGGTCAGCAACATGAGGCCGAGCGCGGTCAGGACGGCCGAGAAAGCGATTCGTATGCGCATCGTCGGGGTGCTCCGGTCGAGATGAGGGGGACCGGCGGACGGCCGCGCGGTTGCGGCCGTCCGCCGGGGCGGGGTCACGGCGTCAGCGCGTCACGGCGCGGGGTCGGGAGGACCCGCGGAGCCGTGGCGTCGCGTCGCTGCAGTGCTCAGCCGGCCTTCTGGAGGGTCCAGGCCTGAGCCGCGCGGCCGTCCGCACGCTGGAGGTCGAGCAGCCAGTTCCCGTAGTAGGGGCGGTTGCTGACGGTGAGGGCGAAGCCGCCGCTCGGGTCGGTGACGGTGACCGCGCCGCCGCGGGAGGTCAGCTTCCAGGCCTGCGCGCCGTTGCCCTTGTCGCAGGGCTGCTGCGCGATCCACATGCCCGCGGCGGGCGTGCCGCCGGGCTGCAGGCACTTGCCGGAGACCGCGGACCGCATGCGGACCTGGCCGTTGCCGGCGTCGTCGAAGAACCACTGCTGCTGGGCGTAGCCGTTGGCGCGGCCGCCGACGAGCACCGTGCCGTCGGCGGTGCGGCCGCCCCACACCTCGGCCGCCATGCCGGTGCTGCCGTTGCCGAGCGTGTACTTGCTGCCCGGGGTGGTCGCCCCGCCGCCCGTACCCGGCGTCTTGAAGGACGCGGCCTTGCCCGGTCCGCTGTCACGCCCGGAGCTGTCGCGGACGGAGACGGTGACGGAGTACGAGGTGTTGGGCTGCAGGTTGTAGATGCGCAGTGCCTGCGACTGGACCCAGGTCAGGTGCTTGCCGTTCAGGAGGACCTGGTACCAGGAGGCACCTTCGACCTTGGGCCAGCTCACCACGACGGAGTCGGACTGGATCTGGGCCGCCGTCACGGCCGGGCCGCCGCCGGGCTTCTTCGTCGGCGTGGGCGTCGGCTTCTTCGTCGGGGTCGGCGTCGGGTTCGGGTTCGGGTCCGTGCCGCCACCGCCCTTCGTGCGCATCAGGAACTGGTTGTCGGCGATGTTCCAGTGCGTGGCCAGGTAGCTTCCGGCCTTGGGGCTGGTGTGGAAGTAGTCGTCGTGGTTGCAGTCCAGGATGTTCTCGGACGCCTGGTTGGTGCAGACGTTGCGCATCTGCGGGTAGTACGGGGTGTCCGAGTAGCACATGACGTCGTACTCGTCGGTGCAGTGGGCGCCACGGCTGGTGTTCGGGGCGCTGTTGTTGACCGCGCCCAGGTTGTGCCCGAGCTCGTGAGCGGCGGTGTGGCCGCCCCAGCAGCCGGAGTCCGTACGGCCGTAGGACGGGCCGAAGTTGCTCTGGTTGGCCTGGCCGGGCCGCTCGTCGCCCGCGAAGGTGCCGATGCCGCAGTAGACCTGGGTGTCCGCGAAGATCATGTACTTGCGGTCGCGGCGGTCGAGGCCCTTGCCGGCGAGCGCGTTGTTGGTCGCGCTGAACTCGGACAGCGCCGAGGCCGGGAGCTCGATGTTGAGCACCGTGGGGGTGCAGTCCGCGGCCGTGACGTAGCGGATGTGGCGTACGCCGCCGGTCTCCTGGGCGCTCGCCGAGTAGATGAGGTCGGCGTCGGCCGCCCACTTGCGGAACGAGGCGACGTACTCGGAGTAGCGGTCCTTGCCCGGGGCGTGGACGTACACGACCTGCACGCGGTTGCCGGTGCTGCCGTCGCCGTCGCACTGGACGGTCTGGCCCGCGGGGCCCGCGGCGACGGCCTGGCTGCCGCCCGCGGCGGCCGGCTCGGGCGCCTTCGCCTTGGTCGCCGAGGCGTCGGCGGCGGGCGCGTCCTGAGGACGCCCGCCACCTTCCTTGGAGGCCGGGTCCTCGGCGGCGGGGCGGGAGGGATCGGCCGCCGGAGCGGTCTCCTTCACGGCCGGGGCGATGTCCTTGGTGATGTCGACGCCCTTGGGCGGGGCGTCGGGGCCGTGGGTGCACAGGCCGGTGTCGGTGCGGTAGACACCGACGCACCGGTCGCCCTTCGGCGCGGCCTGGAGGCCGTCGTAGATCATGCCGCGCTCGTTCTCGTTGGCGGGCGCGGCGGCGAGCGGTTCGGGCTCCTGGTCCCGGGCGGGCGCGGCGGCCGGTGCGGCGACCTCCGCGGCCTGAACGGGCGACACCGCCTGGGCGCCGTCACCGAGTCCGGAGTAGGCGATGCCTGCGGCTATCACCGCCGCCGTTGCCGTGGCGGCGGTGACGAGTATCAACCTCCGCGGTTTGCGGCGGTGGTCGGCGGCGGCGCGACGTCTGCGTCGTCCTGTCATGGGCACCTCAAATCGTTGTCGGAAGACTGGGTGCGCGGAAGCCTGCCAGACGAATGCCGCGGAGAATTCGGACAAACGGGAGTCAGCTTCGAGAAATCATTCCGTTACCTGTCGGCACGATTTGACGAACACTCAACTACCAATGAAAAAAGGTAAGTTACGCGCGTCGCGCGGTAATGGTCCAGGCCATTCGGGGCGGGTTGTTATCAAATCGAGATACTATGCGGAGGCTTATTGACGGGAATTCAGTCAGGAATTCACCCAATTACTACCTGCTGAATTGTCTCCGTCACGACCCGTGAGGATCCGTCAGTGTCCGTGCCCCGCCCCGCCGTCGGGCAGCCGCTCGCGGGTCGGCCCGGGTGTCGTACCCCGCCCCGGCCATCGGCATGCCCGCGGGCTCACGGTCGAGTGCCACGCGCAGACCAGGTGCACGAGGTGGGGTACGCGGTCGACGGCGATCCCCGCGCACGCGCCGCCGCGAGGAAGGGGAGCGATGCCACCCGCGTGGGCGCAGGATCAGCGGCCGGCGAGCGCGGAGGCCAGGCGACGGGCCTCGGTGACGAGCCGGTGCGACCCGGTGCGGGCCGCGGCCGCCGCCACCTCCGCCGGCACCGGGCCCGTGGCCCCGCAGCGCTCCACGCAGTCGGCGGCGACGGCCAGCACCTCGCCCGCACCCCGTGTCGAAGGCAGGAGGGCCGGCAGGACCTCGGCGAGCACGGCCCACACCGTGGCGTACGCGCCCGCCGCCGCGGCCGAGCGGGCCGCGTCCGCCAGCCGGTTGGGCTTGACCGTGCCGAGGGTCACCATCGCGGCGAGCTCGCGGCCCAGCAGCGGGGCGTCCAGCTCGCCCCGGCCCGCCAGCACCAGCAGGGCCTCCACCGCCGGGCGACGGCTCGCCGGGTGCCGTCCGCCCATCCCGGCCGCTATGGCGGAGTGCAGCCCGGGCCCGGCGGGGCCGCCCAGCAGGGCGAGGTGGGGCAGCATCCAGGAGTCCCCGTGATCGCCGGTGGTCGCGGCCAGCGTCACACCCGGCAGCAGCCACCGGGCCTGGACGTCCCGGTCCTCGGGCAGTACCGCGGCCCGCACGGCGTGGCCGGCGTGCCAGTGGTAGCAGCGCGTGAAGCCCTCGTGGGGGCGGCCCAGCCAGTGGAACGCCTCGGGGAACTCCCGCCGCAGGGCGGGCCGTTCACCGCTCGCGAAGGCGACTTGCGGCACGGCCGCCCCGGCCCGCGACCAGGCCCGGTGCGCCTGCGGATCGGGCATGACGACCCGACGCCGCCCCGTGCCCGGTTCGCCGTCGGGCCCGAGCCAGGCGGCGAGCCGATCGCCCTCCGCGGTTCCGAGCCGGTCCGCGGCCGCGGCGGCCGCCGGAGCCGCCGGATCGTCCCGCCGTACGCGCAACAGGGCCTGCCCGAAGTTCGCGGGTCCGGGCCGGACGCCCAACCGCCGGTACTCCGCCAGTCGTTCGACCAGCTCGGCCGCGTCCAGCGCGCCCGTGTCCCAGGTGGGCGTCGCCAGCAGGAACGGCAGGGCGGGGGCGGACCGCAGGGCGTACCCGATCTCGCGCACCCGCGCCGCGACGACCAGTTCCAGCCCGCCCTGCGCGCACTCCTCGTGCCCGCGCTGCCGGCGTACGTACTCCGGCTTCAGGCTGTATCCCGCCACCCGCCACAGCAGCGCGGCCACCGCCACGTCCACCGGCGTGAGCCGGTGTGCCTCCGTCTCCTCCTCGGGGTAGCGGTGTCCCAGCGCCGTGGAGAGGGCCGCCGCGAGTGCGTTCCGGTCGCGGTGCGCCTGCCGGACGAGTCCGTCGAGGACGCGCTCGAACACCGGCACGGTGTGGACGCGGGAGTCGAGATGAGCCGCCGTCAGCTCCACGATTCCGGCGAGCCCCGAGGGCGGGGGATCGAGGCGCTGCGCGGGCGGAACGGGCGGGAGGGTGTCCTGAGTGACGGTCGAGATCATGGCCCCCACGCTAGGAGCACCCACTGACAGGGCGCCCTCGGTGGCGATCCCTGCGTCAGCGGCGCGGCCAGGGGTAAGCGGGGTCCTCGGTGATCTCCACCCGCTGTGGAGCCTCTCGGGGGAAGGTCCAGATGCGGCCCGCGGTGCTGGTGGCGGTGACCGAGGTCGCGTCCAGGGTGACCGCACTGAAGGGGTTGGAGGAGCAGGAGACCGCCAGCCACTCCAAGGTCGCCTCGTCGTCGTCCCGGACGAGGGCGACCCAGCCGATGCTCCCGTGGTCCAGTCCCTCGCCGCTCAGGGCACGGCTTCCGAGGTGCGTGCACGAGGCGTGCGTACTGTCGATGCTCATCCAGTCCTGGGGCGTCCAGGCGGTGGCTCTCAGGATCTCCCGCCACTGCCAGTCCTCGGCCCCGGGGGCAGCCTGCCGGTCCGACGACGAGAAGCGCAGGAGGCTCATCACCGACAGGGAGCCGTCGGAAAACACGATGAAGTCTCCGAAGGGTGCCTCGCGGGCCTTCCAACGTTCGGGTACCTGGTTGGTGGAACTCACGCCCTCCATGATGACAGCGGGGTGGGATCTCGGACGGTCGGTGGCCGTGGCCGTGCCCGGGGTCGCGAACGACCGCGTCGGGAATCCGGCGACCGCTCTGCGTCCCTATTTCGTGGCGAGGGCCTCCAGGTACGAGGCCGCAGGACGGACCTCGCCGAACCGCGGGAAGATCCTCCGTACGGCGAACTCGTGCTCGTCCGCCGCGAAGGCGGACATGGCGTCCTCGACGAACTCGACCTCGTAGCCGTGGTCGCTCGCCGCCCGGGCGGTGGACTCCACGCCCATCGTCGTCACCAGCCCGGCCAGGACCAGCCTGTCCACCCCCAGGCCGTGCAACTGCTCGTGCAGGCCCGTGCCGTGGAAGGCGCCGACCGTGCGCTTGACGACCTCGATGTCGCCGGGCCGGGCGATGCCCTCGACGAAGCCGCTGCCGGGCGGCTGTTCGGCCACGTTCGGACGCTCCACCCGTACCGCCACCACCGGGCGGCCGCCGGTCCGGAAGGCCTCGGCCAGCCGCGCACAACGGGCCGCCACCTCCTCACCCGTGTAGGGGGCCAGGGGCAGGGCGACGATACGGGGCATCAGGTCGATCAGGACCAGCGCGGTGCCAGGGGCGCGGCCCGGCCCGGTCTTCGAAGTCTCGCTCACCCGGCGATCGTAGAGCCTGTCCGGCAGGGCACGGCACGACATGGCGCGTTGCCGTGCGGTACGCCGGACCCGCCCCGTCCCGCGTACCGCACGGCTGGTGGCGGTGGCTCAGTCCTCCAGGCGGGGCAGGTCGATGCGTGCGAGGCGGTCGGGGTCGGTGAGGATGTCGAGGGCGGTGATCCTGCCGTCCTGGATGGTGAACGCCATGACGGAGATCGCCCGGCCCTCCGCCACCGCGACCACGCCGGGAAGCCCGTTGACCAGCACCGGATGGGCCGCTGCGGCGAACCGCGCGAAGGTGATCGCCTGGGAGGCGACCTCGGCCGCGCCGCGGCGGACCAGGCCGGGGCGCAGTGCGCCGCCGTCGGAGCGGGCCACGACGTCCGGGTCGAGGAGGGCGACCAACGCTTCGAAGTCCCCGCCGCGCGAGGCGGCGAGGAAGGCGTCGACGACCGTCCGCAGCCGGGCCCGGTCCGGGTCCGGGGTGGGCGCCGCGCCCTGGACCCGGCGCCGGGCTCGGCTGGCGAGCTGCCGGGTCGTGGCCGCGGTCCGCCCCAGGACGGGGGCGATGTCGTCGAAGGGGACGGCGAACAGGTCGTGCAGCACGAAGGCCAGCCGCTCGGCCGGCGCGAGCGTCTCCAGCACGACCATGAGCGCGATGCCGACCGAGTCGGCCAGCAGGGCCTCCTGCTCGGGGTCGAGACCGTCCGCCCGGCTGACGACCGGGTCGGGGATGCGGACCTGCCCGTCCTGGTCGTGCAGCGGATCCTCGCGCCGCGTGGTCCGCGAGCGCAGCATGTCCAGGCATACCCGGCCGACGACGGTGGTCAGCCAGCCGCCCAGGTTCTCCACCACAGCCGCGTCGGAGCGGCTCAGCTTGAGCCAGGTCTCCTGTACGGCGTCGTCCGCCTCGCTGAGCGAACCCAGCATCCGGTAGGCCACCGCCCGCAGATGGGGACGGTGTTCCTCGAAGCTCCGTGCCAGCGCGTCCTTCTCGCTCACCTGCTGCATCCCCCCGTGCCGATCAAATCGCTTGGGACGGACGATAGTCGACACGCCCAACACCTCGTCTCGGCACGCTGGTTGACCCGTCGACCGCACGCGCCGGCCACCGGGCGAGAGGTCGGAGGCCGAGGCGCCGGATGTCGGAGCCGGCGGGGCTCAGAGGCCGAGACCGGTGAAGAACCGGCATCCGGTGGGGTAGCCGGGCACGTGCCCGTGGAAGCAGTGGAAGCCGACGATCACGGCGAGCGTGACCACGCCGGCCCGGCGCAGGGCTTCGTATCCGACGCTGTCACAGAGGTGTTGTCGTCAGCTTCGCTGAGGCTCCACCATCACGCCCCTTCCCATGCGCTTGCCCTGTGCGTCGAAGACGCCGATCCGGACCGCGTCCGTGGCGTGCTGAGGCCACTGTGTATACGCCTCTCCGATCGCTCGGGCCTGCGTGTCGGTGTCTTCCTCCTTCGGGTTGAGGTCGGTGTGGATGTAGGCGTACACGACGTCTCCCTCCACCAGGCGTTGCACCGCCTTCACGTGGCCCACGACGGACCAGTCCGGTTTGTTTTCGGTGGCTGCCCACGTCTTGAAGAGTTCACCGTCCCTGGCCTCGTCCTGGTGGTAGAACCCGTGGGGCTGGGGTGTGAGGCGGTCGGGTACGGCGAGGTCTCCCTTCGGGCGGTCCTCCAGTGAGCATCCGGCCAGTGCAAGGAGGGACGCGGTCAGCAGCAGACGGCGTGTGATCAAGGCGGACTCCTCGGGTGCAGGAAGGGGAGAACCCCCACACCGTAGTCAGTGCGGGGGCTCTGCTGGCAGTGGGGTGTTACATGGTCAGTTCGTCCGCCTTGTCACCCCAGTTCCCGCCGTACGGGTAGCTGTAGCTGTGCAGGTTTCCGAGGCATCCGCCCAGTCCGGTGATGATGGACGGGTCCGGCATCCCGGTGCGCCAGTCGTAGAGTGCCATGCCGCCGGTCTCGTCGTTGTTGCAGGTGGACGACGCCTGGTCGCGGAAGGAGTAGTCGCCCAGGTTCTTCGAGCCGTCGCTGTAAAAGGTGAGCTGGCGGCCGTAGTACCAGATGTCGGCCCAGATACGGGTGGAACCGAACGGCGTGTAGGCGGTGCCGTCACCGTCGACCGCGATGGCCATCGAGCCGGACTTATTCGGTGCGCCCTTCTTCATCGTCAGCTCGGATCTGCCTTCAGGCGCCTCCGGGATCGCGAACTTGGTCCCCTTCTTGGCCTTCTTGTAGGAACTGGTGGCGGCCTTCTCCTCGTCTTCGGTGTCGAAGCACTTGACGGTGAGGTCGGGGTATTCGGCGCAGTTCTTTGCGGTACCCCACCCGTTCTTGGTCAGGTTGATCTTCTTGCCCTTGTACGTGGCGAAGACGTCACCGGTCTTCTTGGTACCGGCCCGGTCGGCCTGCTCCTTGGCCTGCTCTGCGGCGGGGTCGACGGTGTCGGCACTGGCGACCTGGGCTCCGGCGAACACGAGCAGCGCGGCGGCGAAGGGTATGGCGATCTTTCGGGTCTTCAAAACGTCTCCTGGAATTCTGGCCAGATAGGCTGAATTCCCCACCCTACTAACCGAGTTGGGAGTCACCAAGAAGATCCCAAAGGCTGGGACAGGAGTGGAATTGGGTCCACCGCTTCGGCGGGTTGGTGGGGCGGGGCGCTGCTGGGGAGTTTGCCCGCCGACGAGGCGGAAGCCGCGCCTGGCTCAGAATTCGAGCACCTCGAAGCAGTAGTCCTGGTATTTATGCGTCATGCATCGTGGAGGCCGGCAACGTCGGCGATCTCGAAGTCTCCGAGGGCCTCGAGGGCGGTGGTGTGGACGTGCTTCGAACGCGGCGCGTTCCAGATCGATCTGGGCGGCGGGGACGCGTCCCTCCCCCTCCTCGGCCGCAGTCCTGCGGAGCTTCGTAGCCCTGTTGTGCGCGCCGTGGGCATCGCGCCGGCGGTCTACGACAGGGTCGGTTCGGGCGTCGCCGCGGCCCCCGATGGTGCGCCGGAAAAGTTCTTCTTCCGAGACGGTGGCCCCGCCCAGTACACGAGGAACACCGCGATGATCCCGGCTCCGGCGGTCGTACGGGTGAGGAGAGGTCCGGGCCTGTTCATCAGCCGATCACCCTCGCCCCGAGCCAGGAGAGGAGGAGGACGCCGAGCCTGCCGGCGCGCCTACCAGGCCCGGGCATGCGGGGTCTTCCGCACAGGGATCGGCAAGGTCTGCGACGCCCCGGTACCTGGCGGGTGGCTCAGGCGGGTTGCCACAGCTCGATCCGGTTGCCCTCCGGATCGGTGACCCAGCCGAACCGGCCGACGCCCTCCATGTCCTGCGTCTCCCCGGCCACGTCCGCGCCCTTGTCGCGCAGCTGCGCGAGCATCGCGTCCAGGTCGCGGACCCGGAAGTTGAGCATGGACTGCTGGGCGCGGGAGCCGAAGTAGTCGGTCCCGGACTCGAACGTCGCGAACACCGTCGGCCCGGCCCCCGGATGCCACAGCCCGTTCTCGTCGGCGTCCAGGCCCAGGCAGTCGCGGTACCAAGCGCCCAGAGCCGCGGGGTCGGCGGCCCGCATGAAGTACCCACCGATTCCAAGTACGCGTTCCATGCCGCCATCCTGCCAGGACGGCGACCGGGCGGCCCGGCGCCACACCACCGCCGGGCCCGGGGCGGGCCCCACCACACCGGGCACACGTCGACTCCGGCGGGGCGGAAGCCGTTCAATGGTGGCCGCGGCGAACCGACCCGCCTCGTACCCCCGTTGCGTGCGTCGGCTGAACGGCACTGCCTCGCACCGCCGTGAAACCGAACGGAACGACGTCCACCCCGCGGAACGAGTGGAAGTGATCCGGCATGACAGTGATCGACACCATCCGGCTGCTGGCGGCCCTCGCCGTGATCTGCGCCGCCGCGCACGGATGCGGGTTCCTCTTCGGCGCCCTGCGCCAGCCCCCCGTCATCGGCGAGGTCCTCGGCGGCATCCTCCTGGGCCCCTCGCTCCTCGGGCTCCTCGCCCCGGCCGCCAGGGCCGCGCTGTTCCCCGCCGCCGGTACGGTGACCAGCGCCCTGGACGCCATCCACCAGCTCGGCCAACTGCTCCTGATGTTCCTGGCCGGTGCGGAACTGCGCATCCGGGCGGGCGGCCGGGAACGCCGCACCGGGGCGATCGTGGCCGCGTCCGGACTCGTGGTGCCCTTCGCTGCGGGCGCGGGCATTGCGGCGCTGGTCCCCGCCTTCTTCGCGGGGTCGGCCGCCTCCACGGCGACGACCGCCCTCGTCGTGGGGCTCGCGATGGCGGTCGCGGCCATTCCGGTCATCTCACGGATCATGATGGACCTGAAGATCATGGATACCGCCTTCGGCCGGATCGTCCTGATGGTCGCCGTGATCGAGGACGTCATCCTCTACGTCGTCCTCGCCGTGGTCCTCGGCCTCGCCCGCTCCGACGCCGGACACCCCGTCGGCCTGTGGGACATGATCGGCACCGCCGCGCCCGTGCCGACGGCCGCGTACTTCACCGTCGTCAGCCTCCTCTTCTTCGCCGCGAGCCTGACCTGGGGAGCCCGGCTCTTCCACCGGCTGGCCCGCCACCGCGCCAACATCGTGGCCCGGCAGAGCCCGGTGGCCTTCCGGCTGATCTTCCTGTGCGCCATGGTGCTGCTGTCCCTGGGCCTAGGAGTCAACGCCGTGTTCGGTGCGCTGATGGCGGGCATCTGTGCCGCCCGCGGCGATCAGATCGCCGACGACGGCACCTCCCGGGGGGCCGGCGGGGCAGGAGGGGCGGGAGGGGCCGGAGGGGAGGCGGCGGTCTGGGGCGCCATCCGCCAGTTCTCGATGGCCTTCTTCATCCCCGTGTTCTTCGTCCTGGTCGGCATGCGCCTGGACCTGGTGCGTGCCTTCGACCCGTTGTTCTTCCTGTGGTTCCTGATGCTCGCCTGCGGGATCAAGACGGCGGGCGTCTGGGCGGGGGCGCGCCTGGCGGGGGAGGACCGGGTGTTCTCCTCGTCCCTCGCGTTCGCCCTCAACGCCCGGGGCACCATCGGCATCGTCCTGGCGGGCGTCACCCGTCAGGCGGAACTCATCAACGACCGCTTCTTCGTGGTGCTGGTCCTCGTCTCCCTCGTGACCTGCCAGATCGCGGGGTTCCGGTTGGCCGGGGCGGCGGACCGGCTCCGGGAGACGACCGGGTCGGCGCCTACCGGGCCCCGCCGGCAGCGGAGGAGGCCGGCGCGCTCAGGAACGCGCGCAGGTCGATGACCTCGTAGCCGTCGGCCTGCGCCGCGTCGACGATCAGCGGCAGGGCTTCGGCGTCGAGGACGACGCCGTCGCCGTTGCTGCCGACGTGCATCTGGATGATCGCTCCGGGGGTGAAGGCGTCGACGGCCCGCTCGACCGCCTCGTCCACGGACATGCCGCCGTCCGGCCCGAGGTAGCCGTTGGTGTCCGCGGTGAACTCGATCGCCGCGTACCCCAGGTCGTTGACGTCGGCGACGGACTGCCGGGTGGTGGAGCTGTAGGGGAAACGGAAGAACGGCAGCGGCTCGGTCCCGGACGCCGTCCGGATCGCCGCATCGGCGCGGCGCACCTCCTCGGCCCGCTCCGCCGTGGTGATCTCGTCGAAGTACGGGTGACTGTACGAGTGGTTGCCGAGGCCGTGCGCGGCGCCCATGGCGCGCACCGCCGCGGGGTGGGCCTCGGCGAACTCCCCGGTCGGGAAGAAGGTGGCGGGCAGTTTCCGTCGCCGCAGTTCGGCGAGGACGGTGTCGATGCCGGCCTCGTCCCACGCGGCGTTGAACGTGAGCGCGATGACCTTGCGCGAGGTGGGCAGCCGGCGGATCTCACTGCCCAGGAGCGAGGCGGGCGGGCGCGGACCGGCGGGCGGACCGCCGGCGTCCCGGCCGCCCGGCGCCGGAGCGGTGGGCCGCACCGGAGCGGTGGGCCGCGCCGCCGCGGCGCCGGAGGCGGAGCCGGGTACGAGTCCTGCGGCCAGCAGCGCCGCCAGCGCGGCACGTCGTCCGAGCTCCACCACCATCACTCCCTGCCGTCACGCCCCCCCCTGACGGGGCCTGCCACGACTATGCGACGGCGCGTACGGGAGCACCCGCAGCCCGTGCCGGGCACGCGGGTGATCTCGCGGCGGGTTTCCGGGGCGTGCGGGACTCAGTGGCCTTGGGAGGTTTGCCGGCGCAGGTGCGTCGTGAGGTGGTGCTGCAGCGGCTGCCCCACCGCGGCCATGTCGTGGAGGACCGTCATCTCCTCGCCGTCGACGCTGTAGCGGCGCCGCGTGCCGGTGACCTCCTTGGCCAGCGGGGTCAGCGACACGTCCTTGGTCCCGATCTCGATCTCCGTACCGGACACCCGGCCCACGTAGGTCTCGACGATCCCGGTGGGGTGGGCGAGCACGACCTCCAGGGAGGCGTCGGGCGTCACCCGCCACCACCCCGCCTCACGTCCCGCCGGACGGACCGGCGCCCCGGACTCGTCGATCAGCCACGCCCGTGCCTCGTAGCGCAGGAAAGGGCGGCCGTCGTGGCTGAAGGTGATCTCCTGCGCGTAGCGGAAGTCCTTCTCCAACGTGGGGTACTCGCCCTGACCCCGACCGTGCCAGCGCCCGACCAGGGGCAACACGGGCCGCAGCAGCGGGTGCGGCTCGGGGCCCTCGCCCAGCACGTGGCTGTCGGGGTAGGGGTTTTCCTGCACCGGCTCGAACATGTTCACCTTGCCTGTCTGCGTGGACCCGAGGGGTCCACGCAGACTAGCGCGAGGCGGTCAGCGGGCCGGCAGGGCCGCCGCCACCGAGGCCGGGACCGGCGCGAGACCGGCCGGACGGGTGGTGAACGTGCCCCTGCCCTGGGTGCGGCCGCGCAGCCGCGACGCGTAGCCGAACAGCTCGGCCAGCGGCACGGTCGCCGTGATCACCGCGGTCCCGGACCCGGCCGTGGACCCCGAGACCCGGCCGCGGCGGGCCGCCAGGTCACCCAGCACACCGCCCACCCCGTCCTCCGGAACGGTCACCGTCACCTCCACGACAGGCTCCAGCAGTTCCACCGCGCTCAGGCGCAGCGCCTCGCGCAGCGCGAACCGGCCCGCCGCCCGGAACGCCATCTCCGAGGAGTCCCTGGAGTGGGTCGCCCCGTCGGTGAGCGTGACCCGAAGCCCCGTCACCGGATGGCCGCCGAGCGGGCCCTCGGCGAGGGCGTCCCGGCAGCCGGCCTCGACGGCACGCGCGTACTCCTGCGGCACGCGCCCGCCGACGACCTGCGACCGGAACTCGAAGGCGGCCTCCTCCAACGGCTCGACATCGACGACGACGTGCGCGAACTGGCCCGCGCCACCGTCCTGTTTGACGTGCCGGTAGACCAGGCCCGTCACCCCGCGCACGACCGTCTCCCGGTAGGAGACCTGCGGCCGGCCGACGACGACCTCCACCCCGTGGCCACTGCGGATCTTCTCCGCCGCGACCTCCAGGTGCAGTTCACCCATCCCCGACAGCACGGTCTGCCCGGTCTCCGCGTCGGACCGGACCACCAGCGAGGGGTCCTCCTCGGCGAGCCGCGCCAGGGCCGCCGAGAGCCGCCCGGTGTCGCCGGCGTGCCGCGCCTCCACGGCCACCGACACCACCGGTTCGGCCACCGAGGGCGGTTCGAGGACCAGTGCGGCCCCCGGCGCGCACAGCGTCGTGCCCGCCCGCGCGGCCTTGAGCCCGATCACGGCGACGATGTCACCGGCCACCGCCTCCTCCCGTTCCTCGTGCCGGTCCGCCTGGACCCCCAGGATCCGGCCGACCCGCTCCGTCCGGCCCGTGGCCGCGTCCACTACGGTCGCGCCCTTGCGCAACGTGCCCGCGTACACCCGCAGATAGGTGAGCCGCCCCGTCGCGGTCGCCGTCACCTTGAAGGCGAGGGCCGTGAACGGCTCCGCCGGATCGGGCGCGCGCTCCTGCTCCGCGCCGTCCGCCATCCCCCGTACGGGCGGCATGTCGGCGGGCGAGGGCAGGTACGCCAGGACCGCGTCCAGCAACGGCTCGATCCCGCGGTTGCGGTACGCCGAGCCGCACAGCACCTCCACGCCGTCCCCGCGCAGGGTCAGCTCGCGCAGGGCGCGGGCCAGTGTCCGCCCGGTCAGCGCCGAGGTGGCGCAGAACTCCTCCAGCGCGTCGGCGTGCAGCTCCGCCACCGCCTCCTCCAGCAGCCGGCGCCGCCGGTCCGCCTCCTCGCGCAGCGGCTCGGGGACCGGCCCCGTCTCGTACGCGTCGGAGCCGGCGCGCCAGTGGAGCGCGCGCATCGCCAGCAGGTCGACGACGCCGGTGAACGCGTCCTCCTGTCCGATGGGCAGCTGCACCACGAGGGGTACGGCGCCCAGCCGTTCGCGGATCGACGCGACCGCCGTGTCGAGGTCCGCGCCGGCCCGGTCCAGCTTGTTGACGAACGCGATCCGCGGCACACCGTGCCGGTCGGCCTGCCGCCACACCGACTCGCTCTGCGGCTCGACCCCCGCGACGGCGTCGAACACCGCGACCGCCCCGTCCAGCACCCGCAGGGAACGCTCGACCTCGTCGGAGAAGTCGACGTGCCCCGGGGTGTCGATCAGGTTGACGCGATGCCCGTCCCAGGTGCAGCTCACGGCCGCGGCGAAGATGGTGATGCCGCGGTCGCGTTCCTGGGGGTCGTAGTCGGTGACGGTCGTTCCGGCATGGACCTCGCCCCGTTTGTGGGTGGCACCGGTCGCGAACAGAACGCGTTCGGTGAGCGTGGTCTTGCCGGCGTCGACGTGGGCGAGGATGCCCAGATTGCGGACGGCGGTGAGGGAAGTGGTGGTGAAGGGTCGCCCATTGGCGCGCATGGCCCTAGGCCTTTCGAGTGAGGAGAGAAAGGGGCGGCGCGATTCCCGTACGCGATCCTCGGGCCCGCACGCGGCGCTGCGCCGTCGCCGCCCCGCCCGGAAGCGGTCCGGGCAGGCAGCGGCGTACGGGACGGAAGCGGAGGGGACCCGAAAGGATCTAGAAGTGCGTCACGGGGGTACGGTGACGGCCGCGCGGCCGGCACCGCGCGCTGCGAGACACCGGGATCACGTCGTACCGGGACGGGGGAGCGATGACGGCGGTGCGGTGCGTACGCATGGCCGGACTCCCCTTCTCTTCGCTCGGCTTGAGGCGCGGTGCCCTGTCGGCAGCGCGTACGGCGAGTCTAGATCGGGGGCCGGCCCGAGGCACCGCATTTTCCGCCCGCGCGCCCGCCCGCCCGCCCGCCCGCCTGCCCGATCGGTCAGAGCTGACGCGTCACCGGCAGCCGCAGCACCAGCCGGGCCCCCCGCGGGGAGTCCTCGGCCGTCAGCGTTCCACCGTGATGGGCGCTCAGATCCCGCGCGATCGCGAGCCCCAGCCCCGCACCGCCGTGGTCGCGGCTGCGGGAGTCGTCGAGCCGGGTGAAGCGCTCGAAGACCCGCTCACGGTCCGCCGCGGGGATGCCGGGGCCGTCGTCGACGACCTCCAGCACCGCGCCGCGTGCGGTGGTGCGCAGGGTGACGTCCACGCTCTGGTCGGCGTAGCGCTGCGCGTTGTCGACGAGGTTGGTGACCACCCGGCCCAGCCACAGCGCGCTCGCGGTGACCTCGACGTCCGCTTCGAGGTCCGTCCGTACGGGGACCCGGTCGCCGAGACGGCCCTCCACGACCTCGCGCACCAGGGCGGTCAGGTCCAGCGGGACGGCCGTCACGGGCTGGGCCGCGTCGATGCGCGCGAGCAGCAGCAGATCGGCGGCGAGGTGCTGGAGCCGTTCGATGTCCTCCAGGGCTCCGCCGATCAGCTCGGGCCACAGCTCCGGGTCCCGGACGGCCAGGGCCACTTCCAGCTGTGTGCGCAGGACGGTGATGGGACTGCGCAGTTCGTGGGAGGCGTCGGCGATGAACTGCCGCTGGCGGATGCCGGAGGCCTCCAGCCTGTCGAGGGTGGCGTTCATGGTCTCCGCCAGGCGGGCGACCTCGTCGTGGGTGGCCGGCACCGGCACCCGGCGGTGCAGGTCGCGGTCGGAGATCGCGGCGACCTCGGCGCGGATCTCCTCCACCGGCCTCAGCGCGTGACCGGTCACCCTCCAGGTCACCAGGGCGACCATGGCCAGCAGCAGGGGCATGCCGATGACGAGGGCGGCGGTCGTGGTGTCGTCGGCCGCGTCCGCGTCCCGCAGCGAGGCGCCGGCGTAGACGGTGGCCGGTCCGTCGGGGGTGTCCGTGATGACCTGGACGACCCGCTGCCGGTGCTCGCCGCCGAACGGCCGGACCTTCCAGGTGTGGACGCGGGCCCCGGGCAGCCCGGGGACGGCCGGCGGGAGCGGGGGCGCGTCCAGCACGTTCGGGCTGGCGAACAGCACCCGCCCGTCGGCGCTCACCACCTGGACGAACTCGACGCCGCGGGCGGGCGCGCGGACGCGCCCCAGCTTCCCGGTCGCGGCGAGCTGGGCCACCGTCTCCGCCTGCCGCCGGGCGTCGTTCTCCGCGTTGCGCTGCAGGTTGGCCTCCAGCAGCCCGAGCAGGGCGAACGAGGCGAGTGACAGCGCCGCGGCCACCACCACACTGGCGCCCACGGTGGCCCGGGCGCGCACGGTGGTGGGCCACAGCCGCCGCAGCGCCGGCCAACGTCCCACGGCCGCGGCCGGCAACGCCCGCAAGGCGCCGGCCGCCCGGCGGCGGAGGCGGGGAAGCGGCCGGGGGCGTGCCCCGGGACGCTCAGCCACCGTCGACCGCCAGCCGGTACCCGGCTCCGCGTACGGTCTCCAGCGCGGCGCGGCCGAACGGAGCGTCGATCTTGCGACGCACGGCGCTGACGTGGACCTCCACGACATTGGGATCGCCGTCGAACGCGCTGTCCCACACCTGTTCCAGTATGTCCCGCTTGGGCACCACCTCGCCGGAGCGCCGGGCCAGGTGTTCCAGCACCGCGAACTCCCGCGCGGTCAGCCGGATCTCCGTGGCGCCCCGGGAACAGGAGTGCCGGGCCGGGTCGATCACCAGGTCGCCGAAGCGCATCACCTGCGGGCGCCTGCGTCCCGTGCGCCGCCCGAGCGCGCGCAGCCGGGCGACCAGGACGAGGTAGGAGAACGGCTTGGACAGGAAGTCGTCGGCGCCGGTGTCCAGGGCCTCCGCCTCGTCGTACTCGCCGTCCTTCGCCGTGAGCATCAGGATCCCCGACTCGTTGCCGGCGGCGCGCAGCTTCGAGCAGACCCGGTAGCCGTTCAGCCCGGGCAGCATGATGTCGAGCACGATCAGGTCGTAGTCGTGCTCGGTGGCCATCCACAGGCCCTGGGGCCCGTCGTGGGCCACGTCCACCGAGAAACCCTCCGACTGGAGCCCCCGCTGCAGGGCCACGGCCAGCCGTCGTTCGTCCTCCACCACCAGTACGCGCATGCCGGACAGGATCTCAGGCCCTGCCCACCGCAGGCTGAAGAGGTCTTCAGGTGGCTTCAGCGGGGCTTCAGCATGCGCTCAGCATGCTCGGGAACGAGCCGGGCGTGGTGCCCGGTTGTTCTGAGGAGTGCCTGTATGTCTGATTCTGTCCCGCCGCCGCCGTCCGAGCAGCCCGAGACCGCGCCGGAGGCCGGAGCCCGCAAGCGAGCGGCTCTGGGCCGCCTGGTGCCGCGTACCCACACCGCCCGCTGGGTGGCGGCGGGCGCGGCCGTGGTCGTCGTGGGCGCGGGACTGGCGGCGGTCGCCGTGGCCGAAGGCCACGACGGCCCCGGGGGCCGGGGTCCGCGCCTCGTATGGGCCGAGCCCGGCGGGAAGGGCGCGTTCAAGCACGGCCCGCAGGGCGTCGAACCGCCCCACGAGCGCAAGGGCGGCCATGGCGGTCCGGAGGGGTCCGAGCGCCGCGCGGAGCACTTCGGCCCCGGCGCGCCGGGCGCACCCGCGGTTCCCGGTGTTCCCGGTGGAAAGGGGGGACTGCACAAGGCCGCCCCGGCGCCCCTGCCCTCCCTGGCCATCGGGGACGCGGCCGAGAAGGCCGCCGCGGCCGTGACCGGCGGGAAGGTGGAGAGCCTGCGCGTGATCGCGCAGGACGGTGGCGGCAGCGCCTGGCTGGCCGTGGTCCTCGGACCGGACGGCGTCCGCCACGCGGTCACCGTCTCCGGCGCGGACGGCGCGATCACCGGCAACACCGTCATCGACGGCCGGTAGCCGACGGGCGGGGCCGGCGGGCGGCGGACGGGGCCGGCGGGCCGGCGGTGGCCGGGCGGTCGGCCACCGGGCCCGGCCGGCTCTACGGAGTCATCGCCCGGCCCCCGATGCCCGGGGCCCCGGCCAGCTGCCCCTGCCACCACGCCGCCATCCCGCCGCCGTCCATGGCCGCCCAGGCCGGGGTCTCCTCGACCTGGGCCCGGCCCAGCCGGCGGGCCAGCGCGACCAGTTCCCGTCCGGCGGAGCCGCGGGAGGCCTCGTAGCCGTGCAGCAGTTCCTCGAAGGACCCGGCGCGACGCCAGCCCGCGGCGAGGGCGGTGGCGTCCTGGAGGGCCTTGGCGGCGCCGCTCGTGTTGTGCGGACGTACGACGGTGGCCGCGTCGCCCGCGAGCAGCAGCCGGTCCGCGGCGGTGCGGGCCGTCTCCAGGTCGTAGATCGGCTGCACGAAGGTGTCCGCCGGCGGAGTCAGCGCGAGCGCCCGCCCCCAATACGGGGGGAACTCCCGGTCGAGCAACGCGCGGAGGTGCTCGGCCAGTTCGGGCGTCAGCCCGCCCGGCGGGAAGCTCGTTGGGTCGTCGAAGCGCAGCCCGCCGCCGCGCGGCGGCGGGGCGTAGAGCACCCAGTTCACCCGCGGTCCGTCCGGCCCGGGGATCCGGTACACCACGCAGGTGCCACCCGCGAAGCAGACCGTGGTCACCGCCTCCGGCACCGAGTCCGCGTCGCGGCCGAGCCCCGCCAGCCGCGCCGCGTCGACGTTCCCGCGCCAGCACACGTACCCGGCGTAGTGCGGCCGGGACCGCGGGCAGAGCGCCTCGCGCACCACCGACCGGTACCCGTCGGCGCCGACGACCAGGTCGTACCGCTCGACGGAGCCGCCCGCGAGCCGCACCTCGGCGCCCACCGTCCCGGCCGCCGCCCCGACGCCCGTCACCGTCTCGCCCTGCCGGTAGACCACCGAGGCCGGGACCGACTCCCGGAGCCCGCGCCACAGGAGACCCCAGTGGTAGGAGTGGAAGGGGAACGGCTGCTCCCACACCACCCTGCCGCCCGGCCCCGCGGCGTCGTCCCGCACCACCCAACGGCGTCGCTCCAGCCGGTGCGCCGCGATCCCCGCGGGCAGCGCCCCGCTCGCGCCGAGCTCCACGGCCCGCTCGTCGTGGATGCACAGGCCCACGCCCCGGTCTTCGAGCCGCCCGCGCGTGCGCTCCAGCACCACGACCTCGCCGGCGCCCGCGCGCGCCGCCGCCGTGGCGACGGCGCAGCCCGCGATGCTTCCGCCGACCACCGCAACCGTTCCGCCCCGCATGTCCGCCTCCTGACGAAACCGCTGCGCGTGACCCGCGTTCAGAGGCGCATCACGTTACTGAATCCGCGCGCCACCACCGGGGCCGTGCGTCGGATTCCCGCCAAGCCCGCGGCCGCCCGTGACCGCCCGCGCCGGCGGGGTCGGCTGCGGGGAGCCCTGCAGGGCCAGCGCGGTGAGCACGACCAGCGAGTCCGTCCAGCCCAGGGGCGCGACCGAGGACGGCAGGCCGGCACCGTTCACCGTTTCGGGGAGCTCGCCCAGCCCGTTGCGCTTGGACAGCACCCAGTCGAGCACCCGGCCGGCCCTCGCCTGCTCGCCCGTACCGGCCCAGGCGAGGGCGAAGAAGGACGTGCTGGCCGTCCACGCGTACGACCCCCAGCTGAAGGAGGGGTCGTTGCCGGGCGAGACACCGCCGTTGGGCAGGAGCAACGCCCGGTAGGTCGAGTCCAGGGCCCCGCCGAGACCGGGCGGGGCGGTGTTGAAGGGGGGCGCCATGAAGGCCACCGCGCTGTCCCGGCCGTGCTCGCCGTCCACGGTCCGCTGGTACCCCAGCGGGGCGAAGCGCGCGGCGATCCCGGCGGACAGCCGCCGCGCCGCATCCCCCCACCGCTGCGCGTCCCCGGCCGTGCCCAGCCGGGCGGCCAGGTCGGCGGCGGCGTCGAGACCGGCCAGCAGGGGCGCGGCCGTACCGATGTTGGCGGTCGTCGTGTCCAGCTCCCAGTAGTCCGGGGACGCCGGCGGCAGCCCGTCCGGGCCCAGGGAGGCCGCCGCATAGTCGGCCGCCTTCCGCACCATCGGGTACAGCCGGCGCAGCCGTTCGTCCCGGTCGCCGGCCGGCGCCGCCCGGTACCACTGCCACGTCGCCCACGGCACCCAGCCGTTGCCGTCCAGCTGCCACTTCCGCCCGTCCGGCGGCCCGCTGCCGTCCAGCTTGGTACGGGCATCCCAGGTCCCGTCGGCCCGCTGGGTGAGCGCGTCGTAGTCCAGGATCCGGTACGCCTCCTCGTCGTGCCCGGCGGCGGCGAACGCGGCGGCGGCGAACGCGCCGTCCCGCGGCCAGGAGTACTCCCACGGCGGCGACCAGCCCGCCGCGAACGCGCCGTTGGGCTTCAGCAGCGCCCGCATCGACAGCAGGGCGCGCTGCGCCGCGGCCCGCTGCGCGGCGGTGGTCCCCGGCACCTTGCCCGCGGCCAGCCAGGCGCGGCTCTCGTTGACCTGCGCGACGGCGCCCGGGTCGTCGGCCTCCACGACCGTCGACGCCGTGGCCCCCTCGGGCAGGTAACGCCACCGGCCGGAGGGCAGGCGCAGCACGTTGCTCCCGTCGACGTACGAGGCGCCCACGGCGAAGGAGGGCAGGACGGCCTCGGTGGCCACCCGATTGGTCAGCAGGCCCGAGGTGCGGGCCGCGAGCGCGGAGGTCGGTACGTAGCAGGGCTCGGTCTCCCCGCAGCGCTCGCTGCCGACGGGATTGACGTGGAAGGCCAGCCGGGAGGTGTAGGCGTGCCAGCCGCCCCAGTACGCCCGGTCGTAGTTCCAGCTGGTCAGCGAGCCGGGCACGGAACGTGTGGTGCCGTACCAGGCGATCGGCTTGTTCTCCGCGGTGGTCGCCTGGAGGAACAGGTAGTAGGTGGTGCCCGGGGTGACGGCCGCCTCGAGCGGGAACTCGACCCAGCCCGCCCCGGCGCCGCCGAGGGCGGAGAGGTTCAGGGTCCGTGAGGCGATGACCGACCCCGCGTCCGAGCGCACCCGACGGATCTGGGCGGTCACGGTGCCCGTCGCCGCTCCGCTGCCCAGCCAGACGCTCACCCGGGAGAGCCGGGTGCCGGTCACCGTGAACTCCTGGGCGGCCGCGTTGTTGGTGGCCTTCACGCTGAACAGCGCGGTCTCGTGGCGGACCTGACCGTCGTACAGCGCCGCGGCCGCGGCTTTCGCGGTGTCCGGGAGCGCGGCCGGCAGACCGGCCAGCGCCAGGGAGAGCACCGTGGGCAGCAGACTCCTCGCGAACGCCATCGGATACGGCCCTTCCTCTTCGACTGGCGCGCGCGGAGTACCGGCGCGCCGGGAGCCCCACCATGCAGGTATCCGGCTCCGGCGGCGGGGGAGTCGGGACGTGTCCCACCGGATGGGGCCGCAGCGACATCCGATCGTGTGAAAGAAACAGCGGCGGAGCCCGGGCGGGCGCACGTCGGCGGAGGCGGCGCGGCCGGGTGTGCCGGGGGCGTGCGCGGGCGGACCGGGGCGTGCGGGGAGGCGGATGCGCTTCCTCCCGAAGATTTTCCGGGACCGGCTTGCACGATCCGGCTCGTTTTCCGATGGGGTGGTGAGTGGGAGCGCTTCTGGCGCTCCGCGGCTGCTGGTCCGGGGGCAGGCACGCCGGTTATCCATGGTCCATTTGGAAGGTTTCGCGCCGAAGTGAATGTTCCCGAGACGGTCGCCCTCGCGCTGTTAGCCGCCATCGCGGTCCGTTGTCGTGTGTTTCCCGTAGTCGATTTTCCCGTAGTCGCCGTGGCCGATGTGGCCGTCCCCGCCGCCCCGGCGGGGAGCGATGAACAGCCGTGGGGGAGCGTATGAGCGAAGGCGAATTCGATCCATCGGGGGACCAGGCGGTCTCCAGCGAGCTGGCCGGAGTGCTTCCGGTGGAGTTCACCGCGTTCCACTCCCAGCAGCACCGCGCCTACCTGCGCTACGCCCACCTGCAGCTCGGGAACCCCAAGGACGCCGAAGAAGTCGTCGACGACGTGTTCACCTTCCTGCTGAAGGTGTGGCGCCAGGCACTGAAGGAGGCGAGCCTCCACGGCTTCGCCTGGGCGGTGCTGCGCGAGCACGTCGAGCGGCGGCTGGCGGTCCTGGGCCGTCAGGTGGCCATGGTGGAGACGGCGTGGTTCGCCGCCCTGCGCCGGTCCTCGAGGGAGCGGCTGGAACTGCTGGAGTCGAAGCTCGGACTGTACGCGGCGATCGCGGGCCTCTCCGAACGACAGTACGACGTCGTGCTGTTGGCCTTCCTCCTCGGCAACGACTCCGACACCGTCGCCCGGATGATGGGGATCACCCCCGCGACGGTCCGCTCGCACATCCGCGGCGCGCGCCGAACCCTGTCCCGAAAGCTCGGGGTCGACTGGATCCCCGGAGAGGAGAAGGACCAGTGAGCGACATGCCCTGCAACCGTGACATGCCGCTGTGTGACCTGGACGCGGCCCTGGAGGACGCGACGGTACTCGCGGAGGAGTACGCCGGATACGACGAGGGGGCGGCCCGGCGCCGGATCGCCCGCCGGATCGTCGCCGACCGCGCCCGCTCGGCGAGCGGAGCCGCCGCCCTGCCCGCCCGGGGGCAGCCGGCACGGGCCGCCGCCACCGACGACCTCGTCCTGGACGCCGCCTGCCACGTGCGGGCCGCCCGCGGCCTGGACGACCTCACCTGGTCCCTGGTGGAGAGCCGGGACTTCGCCGAACTCGCCCTGGACGCCGACTCCTGGCCGCACGGCGCCGACTCGGCGCTGCTCTTCGGCTGCCTGCTGCACCTGGCCGACCGCACGGACGCCGCGCAGTTCTGGTTCCAGTACGCGGCCGGGGCGGGCTCGCAGACCGCCGCCCGCTGCCTCTACCTCCACCACCTCGCCCGCGCCGAGGTCGCGACCGCCCGCTACTGGAACCGTCAGGTCCAGACCCTGCCCCCCGACGCCCACCTGCCGACCTTGCCGCCGGCTCCGGAACACCTCGAAGAGGCCCTCGAAGCCTCGGTCATCTGGACCTCGCCGCCCATCACCACCCAGGACCTCACCGCCCTCACCGCCGGCCCGGGCGGGGCGGGCCGGCCCCCGCTGCGGCTGCCCGCGCGACTGCGCCAGGCCCTCATGGCCCGCGCGTACGAGGAGCACCCCGACCTGGGGGAGGTCTTCACCCCCGGCCCACAGGTCGCGGTCGCCGTCGCCCGGAACGCCCGGCTCAACCCCCTCCACCTGACGGAGGAGGCGAACGCGTGGGCCCTCGAAGCACTCAAACAACCACACCTGACCCACGCGGCCCGGGGGACCCCCGAAGGGCGCCCGGCGCCCGCCGCGCTGGAATCCGTCCACCAGGCGCTGCGGGTCCTGGAAGTCGTCAACCGCTATTCGGGCGGGGTGAACCTGACCCAGATCGCCCGTGAGACGAGGCTGCCTCAACTGGCCCTCGCCCGGGCCGTGGAGCAGCTGATCCGTGCCGAGCTGGCCACACCGATCGGACCGGACGCGTACCTCGCCGGCCGCGCCCTCTTCCTGGCCGACTCGGTCAACGGAGAGGGGCGCGGGCATCTGCGCGAGACCCTCGCATGGGTGCGGGACGCCGTCGGCGCCGCCGTCTACGTCGCCCGCTACACCGACGGGGAGGTATCCATCACCCAGTACGCGGACGGCCCCGGCACCCCCGTCGTCGACGAGTGGGTCGACTTCCGCGCCGCAGCCCACGCCTCCGCGGTGGGCAAGGCACTGCTGACCCAGCTCGACTACGACGACAGGAAGGACCACCTGGCCCGCCACCGGCTCATCCGGTTCACCGACCACACCCTCACCAGCCAGCAGGCCCTCTTCCGCCAGCTCGACACCCGCCCGCCCAACGCCCCCCTCCTCGACTTGCAGGAGTACGCGCTCGGCACGGTGTGCGCGGCCGTACCGATCACCGCCGGCCCGAACGCGGAATGCGTGGCCCTGTCCATCCCGGTCCCCGACCCCGGCCGGCTGAAGCAGGCCGCCCGGATCCTGCAGAGCGAGGCGGCCGCGGTCTTACTCGCCCTGATCGTCGCCGGCAGCACCCAGCCCACGGCACGCAAACCGGAGGACACCGTCCTCTCCCCGACGGCCTAGCGGCACGCGACGCGGGCCCGCCGCCCGACGGGGGCGGCGGGCCCGTTCATCCCCACGATGCCCGAGCGCGGCATCCGGCAACACCACTCGTGGATAAGCGGACATGCCCGCCCTGCCGAGCAATTCCCAGAACAACCGCCTTGCGGCGCGTACCGCTCCTGCGGCGGATCGCTGAAGATTCGCCACCGCTCGCGCGGGCGCCGCGCTCCGGACAACGCGCAGGCGGGGGCCGTTGGCGCGACGCCCGTCGTCCCCACCGGTTGACCGCCAGCCTCTACCTATCGGTAACTTCAGGGTGGCCCAGGAGAGTCGACCGAAGGAGCAGGCACGTGCCAGACCATGACCTGACCGGCTTTACCCCGTCCACGTTCACCCACGGCGGTGCCACGCGCCAGGTCCTGCGCAGGGGCACGGGCCCTGCTGTGATCATCATGGCGGAGATCCCGGGCATCACCCCCAAGGTCATCGAGTTCGCGGAACGGGTGGCGGCGACCGGCTGCACGGCCGTACTCCCCGTCCTGTTCGGCGTGCCCGGCCGTGAGGCGAGCCCCGGCGCCGCCGGCTGGCCGACCGTGGGCCGCGCCATGGCGTCGTCGCTCTGGCAGGTGTGCGTGAGCCGTGAGTTCACGGTGCTGGCCACGGGACGCAGTTCGCGCGTCGTACGGTGGCTGCGCGCCCTGGCCGCCGCCGAGCACGAGCGCTGTGGCGGCCCGGGGGTCGGCGCCGTCGGCATGTGCCTGACCGGCGGATTCGCCCTGGCCATGGCCACGGACGAGCGGTTGGTCGCCCCGGTGCTCTCCCAGCCGTCGCTCCCGCTGGCGTGTTCCGCGAGCCGTGCCGGCTCCATCGACATCAGCCCCGAGGAGCTCGCGGTCGTCCGCGGCCGCTGCGAGCGCGACGGGCTCCAGGTGCTGGGCCTGCGCTTCCGCGGGGACCGCCTGGTCCCCGGCGACCGCTTCGCGTACCTGCGGCGCGAGCTCGGCGACGCCTTCGTGGCCGTCGAGCTCGAAGAGAGCGCCGCGAACCCGGCCAGCGCCCTGCCGCCGCACTCCGTCCTGACGGAGCACCTCGTCGACGAACCGGGACAGCCCACGCGGCAGGCGCTCGACACCGTCCTCGACCTGTTCCGCACCCGGCTGCTCGGCGAGGAGCCCGCTGTCGCGCAGTGACGCACCTTCGACACGGGCGGCAGAGCCGGCCACCCTCCGGTGGGCCGGCGGTCGGTGGGCGCGGCGCGTAGGCCAACGGCGCGCCCAGTGGCAATCTGGTCGATATCGCAAAAAACCTACACTTTCGGACCCTCCGTACCCGGTCCTGTACGAGAGCAAGGAAGCCCATGCCGCACACGGATCTCTCCACAGTCGAGGCGGACGTCAGGGCCTGGTTCGACCAGTACGTCAGCACGTTCGTCGGCCTGGCCGAGGCGGGCGGCACCGACCCGGCGCCGCTGCTCGCCTACTTCTCCGTACCGATCACCATGACCACCGACGCCGTCCACGTCGTGCTCGCCTCCGAGGAGACGCTCGCGGCCGCGCTCACCAACGAGTTGCAGATGCTGCGCGACGCCGACTACGGCGGCAGTAAGGCGCTCGATCCGCAAGTCCGGGCCCTGAACGAGCGGTCGGCCCTCATCGAGGTGACCTGGGCGCGCCACGACAAGGGTGGACGCGAGTTCCAGCGCGTCCGCGTGATGTACCTCGCGGCCAGGACGGTCGCCGGATGGCGGACCACGGCCTCGGCGATCCTCTCTCCCTGACCGGACACACCGGTCAGACGGTTTGCGCATGTCGGTCACCGAGGTGTGGTCGGAGACCGGACCCGAAGATCCTTCCGGCGGCGCGGGGCTGCACCAGCCCCACGCCGGGAGCTCGCCCGCGACGGATACGGAGTACTCATGGCCACCAGGAAGAACCTCACCGCGAACCGGGAGTCCCTCGTCCACAAGGTCCGCTACGCCGCGAGCCGCCCCCACCGCATCGCGCCGTACCTGAAGCGGGCCGCCCGGGACCGGTGGCTGGCCTTCAAGCACCCCGACCACGTGAGCTACTACCGGGCCGTGATGGCCTCGGACACCCGCCGCAACCCCGAGGCGGCCGTCGGTAGCCAGACCCACGAACGCTGGCTCGCGCTCGGGCAGATGCAGTTCGACTACCTGCTCCGGCACGGTCTGAAGCCCGGATCGCGCATGCTGGACATCGGCTGCGGGAACCTCCGGGCCGGCTGGCGCTTCATCGACTACCTCGACGCGGGCCACTACTACGGCATCGACATCTCGCCGGACATCCTCATCGCGGCGAAGCGCACCCTGACCGAACGCGGGCTCCAGGCCAAGGTCCCGCACCTGACGATCACCAAGAACCTGACCCTGGACTTCCTGCCCGAGGCGTACTTCGACGTCGTCCACGCCCACAGCGTGTTCTCGCACTCACCGATCGAGGTCATCGACGAATGCCTCGCCCACGTGGGCCGCGTCCTGAAGCCCGGGGGCCACTTCGACTTCACGTTCGACCGCACCACCGGCGCCGAACACCAGGTGCTGCGCGAGGACTTCTACTACCGCACCCAGACCCTCGTCGACCTCGCAGCCCGGCACGGGCTGGCGGCACGCTTCATGGACGACTGGGAGGAGCTCGGCCACGGCCAGTCCAAGATCCGCGTCAACGTGAGCACGATCGACGCCTGACACCCGCCGCCCCGGCACGGCTCAGGAGATCGCGTACCACTGGCTGGCCCAGCCGGTGTTGATGGTGCTCGTCGACTGCTCGGCGAGGTTCACGGCGGCCGGCAGCGAGGTCTGACCGGTCAGGAGGGTGCTGTACCGGAGGCTGGGCGGCGTCAGACCGGCGTTGACCGAGATGCCGGCGCCCGTGGACTTCAGGGTGAGGGCGTTGGTGGCCCAGTTCCCGTTGAGGAGGAGGGCGATGAAGTAGGTCCCGGGTGCGGCGGTGAACGGCTTGCCGAGGGCCAGCGGCTTGGCGACGGCGTCGGTCATCAGCTGGGGCGAGATGTCCGGGGTGGCCGCGACGAGCTTGCCGGTGGCGTCGTACACGCCGAGGTAGCAGTTGGCGAGCTGGGCGTTCGGGTCGATGCCGGCCAGGCCGAGCCAGATGTTCGACCAGGTGATCTGCTCGCGCAGGACGATCCGTACCAGGGTGATCCGCCCGCCGACCCCGGCCGCCGACTGGGCGGTGACGTGGCCCGCGTCGTTGGGATCGCCGGTCCACGCCAGGAGGTTCTGGTCCTGCGGCCGGGGACCCTCGAACCCGGACCCGGAACCGCCTGCGGACCCGCTGCTCTGCGAGGGGACCGACGCCGCGGAGCTCACCGGCGTGCCCCGGTTCTCCTTCGGCGCGGTGCAGCCGCCCAGGACGAGCAGCGCCGCGAGCGCGGCGACGAGGCCGGCCGTGGCCGTGGTGGTGCGGGTGCGCATGGTCCCCCCATGAGGTGCGTGAGTGCGGACGCACATGATCACACGGGCCACACCGGCCACCACCACGACGTACGCACCTACGGGGCCCTGACGAGCGGGGGCAGGCACCCTGCACGGGGAGGAAAAACGAAAGGGCAAGGAGAACCTTCTCCTTGCCACTCTCAACTTATAGCGCACTGGGGGGCTTGCGGCAAGACCCGGGTCGTACCGCAGAATCGGCGGCTCACGACCGGAACCGGTGGAAACGGGGAGTGCGAAATGCGTGTGTTGTTGTCGACCTGGGGGTCGCGCGGGGACGTGGAACCGCTGGCGGGACTGGCGGTGGCAGTGCGGGAACTCGGCGCGGAGGCGGTGGTCTGCGCGCCGCCGGACGAGGAGTTCGCGACACTGCTGGCACGCGTCGGCGTACCGATGGTGCCGCTCGGCCCGACCGTGCACTCGGTGGTCGCCGGTACGAAGCCACCCACGGCGCAGGACGCGTTCCGGCTCGCCCCCGAGCTGGTCGCGGCCCGGTTCGAGACGCTCGGCGCGGCGGCCGAGGGGTGTGACGTGCTGCTCGCCACCGGTCTGATGCCGGCCGGTGCACGGGACGTGGCCGAGAAACGGGGCATCCCGTACGTCTTCGCGTGCTTCCACATCTTCGGAATGCCTTCGAGGCACTTCCCGCCGGGGGCGCGGCCGGGTGCTCCGCTCCCGCAGGGCGAGACCGACAACCGGGTGCTGTGGGAGCACGACGCCCGCAGGGTGGACGCCTTGTACGGGGAGGCGCTGGCCCGCCACCGGGCGGAGATCGGCCTGCCCCCCGTGGACGGCGTCCGCGACCACGTGTTCACCGAGCGGCCGTGGCTGGCGGCCGACGCGACGCTGTGCCCCTCGCAGGGCATGACGGATCTCGACCTGGTGCAGACCGGGGCGTGGATCCT
Organism: Streptomyces sp. NPDC005533; assembly: GCF_042871845.1. Classification (NCBI taxonomy): domain Bacteria; kingdom Bacillati; phylum Actinomycetota; class Actinomycetes; order Kitasatosporales; family Streptomycetaceae; genus Streptomyces; species Streptomyces sp. NPDC005533. The sequence continues at coordinate 98,673 of NZ_JBIAJH010000009.1, forward strand.
GCCCGACGACCGTCCGCTCCCGAACGAGTTGCAGGCGTTCCTGGACGCGGGCACACCGCCGGTCTACGTGGGCTTCGGCAGCATGGCCGCGCACGCCCCGAAGGACATCGCCCGCATGACCATCGAAGCGAGCCGCGCGCAGGGCCGCCGCGTGGTGCTCGCCCGCGGCTGGGCGGGCCTGGCCCCCATCGACGACGGCGACGACTGCTTCGTCGTCGGCGACGTCAACCAGCAGGCGTTGTTCCCGCGGGTGGCCGCCGTGGTGCACCACGGTGGCGCGGGCACCACGACGACGGCGGCCCGGGCCGGCGCGCCCCAGGTGGTGGTCCCCCGGATCGCGGACCAGCCCTACTGGGCCGCCCGGGTGGCCGAGCTCGGTATCGGCGCGGCGCACCAGAGCCCGACGCCGACCTTCGACTCCGTGTCCGCAGCGCTCGCCACGGCGCTGAGCCCGCAGACGGCAGCGCGGGCGACGGCCGTGGCCGGCACGATCCGTCCCGACGGGGCGATGGCGGCCGCGAAGATGCTCGTCGACGCGGCCGACCGGGGGAAGCCGCCCGCGGCCGTGTGAACGGGTACCCACACCCGCCGGCTCCGCCTTCCCGCCGCGGTGGGCGGAGCGTGCGCCGTCCGGACCCGGATTATTCGAAGGCGGGCCCGGTGTGCGGATGCGTAGGCTCCCCCCATGCCCGGATCGGAACTTCAGCAGATCAACACGTTCCTGGCGGCCTTCGCCCGTCGTCAGGCCGCGCGCTCCGCCGAGCTGCCCGGCGGGTTCGCCGTGTACGACGACGCCCTCGCACACTCCCGTGCGAACAACCAGGTCGTCATCGACGCGCCCGTCGGCGAGGTCGATCCCGTGGCGCTGCCCGCCATCGCGGAGCAGGCCCTGGGGCACCTGCCGCACCGGCTGGTCTCCGTCCTGGACGACGCCGCCGGCAGGGCGTGTGCCGAGCCGCTGATCCGAGCCGGGTACACCCACTCCACGTACCTGGTCATGCTGCACACCGGCCCGGTGCCGCCCGTCGGCGGATCCGCGGGGCCCGCGGAGGAAGTGGACCTCGATGCCCTGCGCATCCCGCTCACCCGGCGCTGGCGGGGTTTCCTCCCGACCGTCGAGGACGAGGTCCTGCGCCACCTCGTCGACCGACGCGAGGTGCGCCGCCGCGGAGCCGACGCAGTGCACTTCATCGGCTCCCGCGCGGCGGACGGCGAGGTCGCCTCATGGGCCGACCTCTACGTCGACCCGACGACCGGCACGGCGCAGATCGAGGACCTGATGACCTCGGAGACCCACCTCGGGCAGGGCCACGCCGACGCCGTCCTCAGCACCGCGCTGCGCCTCGCCGTGGACCAGGGCTGCGCCACGCGCTTCCTGACCGCCGACGCGACGGACTGGCCGCGCCACTGGTACGAGCGTCGGGGCTTTTCCGTGATCGGCCACGCGCACGGATTCGAACGCGGCTGACCGTGCCACGGCCCGGACGCCCGACGCGTGGCCGGAATGGTCGGGCCCCGTCCGGGAAGCGCCCATCCGGAATGCGTCACCGATTTCCCCGCTGATTCCGTCTCCCCTTTGTCGGCAGGGTGGGTGCCGGTGTCAACGAGGCGTGATCGGGCCATTGGTGAGGGAACCGCTTGGCGGTGCCATCCCACACCCTGAGAATCCTTTGCATGACCATTCTGCGTAGCACCACACGTGTCGCCGCTGTTGCCGCAGCGGCCGCCGGCATGTTCGTCTTCGCGGCGTCTCCCGCGAGTGCCTTCTCACAGTCGTGGGGGTCGGGCTCCTATCACGCGAGCGCGGATTTCGTGCCCTCCTCCGGAAGCATCCGGATCGGCGGCAGCGGCTGCGCGGGCGGCGCAGCCCGCAGCTTCTACACCCAGCTCGTCAAGACCAACGGAAGCTCGAAGGTCTTCTCCAGCTACAGCTACGCGGCGGACGGGCAGTACCAGACCGACCCCCGCGGCATCGGCGTGAGCACCAGCACGGCCTACTACCTGCGCTGGTACGGGAAGAACAACAGCGGCGGCGACGCCTCGGCCCCCTGCGCTTCGGCCCACACCGGCTAGACCAGGCACCTCGGCAGCAGGTCGGCCGGCCGGTCCCGGGGCGTCGCCTGTGGCCGGCCGGTCCCGGGGCGTCGCCCGGGCCGGCCGTGCTCCATCGATACGGGAGGGAACGCAGTGACTCCGCAGTGGCGCGGCCTCATCGGCTCGCTCTGCCTCGTGACGGCCCTTGCAGGGTGCACGGACCCGGGCTCGGCGTCCGAGCGGCCCCCTTCCCGCAAGGTCGCGGGTCAGAGGAGTGTCGCCGTGATCGGCCAGGGCGCGATGGAGGGCACCCGCTGGCGGGTGGACCTCGTCTCCGCGGACGGGCAGCTCTGCACGCAGGCCACCGTCGGCGCGAACCCGGCCGGCAGCGGCTGCGAACCTCCGGTCTCGAAGGAGATTCCCGTCAACATCGCCCTCGACGGGCTGGATTCCCGTGTGCTCCTGGTTTATGGAGCGGCGGATCCCAGTGTCGCCCGCCTCGTGGCGAGATCCACGTCCGGTGAAACGCAGGCCGTCGACATCACCGCACACGAGGGAAAGTCCTTCTTCGCCTATGCGCTGAAACCGGGGACCGCGGAAGACCTGATGGCATTCGACTCCGGCGGGCAACAGGTATTCTCGGCCGCCGAAAAAATCCGGGAATTCCAAACCCCGGCCGGGTGACCCGACTTCCGGCGCACCGGGGGTTAGCCCCACCAGGGGCCCGGCGGGTAGCGGGATCGTCACGGGTGTCCGTACCCGGACAGGCTGGGACCGGTAGACACCACTGGTTTCCCAACGATTCCGTAGGAGTTGGCTCGTGCACGAGGCATCAAGGCGAGGATTCCGTTCTTCCGGCCGGCGGCGGATCGGCCGGCGCAGAGCCGTCGCGGCCGCGATGGTCGTCGGTGCCCTGACGATCGGAGTGCTGGCCCCGCCCGCGGCCTCCGCCGCCACCGGACCGGACACCGTCCAGCAGGGTCTGAACGCGCTGGTGCGCTCCGACGGCCTGCCCGCCGCGCTGGCGAGCGTCAAGGACCGGGACGGCCGCACCCGCACCTACACGGCAGGGGTGGGCGATCTCGCCACGGGTGCGAAGGTGCCCCGGGACGGTCAGGTGCGGATCGGCAGCAGCACCAAGACGTTCACCGCCGTGGTCGCGCTGCAACTGGTCGGCGAAGGGAAGCTCGACCTCGACGCCACGGTCGACACATACCTGCCAGGGGTCGTCCGTGGACAGGGCATCGACGAGAGCCGCATCAAGGTCCGCCACCTCCTCCAGCACACCAGCGGACTTCCCGAGTACGAACACCTCGTCAACGACGACATCTTCCAGCACCGGTACTTCGAACCCCGCGACCTCCTCGACATCGCCTTCCGGCAGGAGTCAGCCTTCGATCCCGGCACGAAGTGGGCGTACAGCAACACGAACTACGTCGTGGCCGGCCTGATCATCCAGAAGGTCACCGGCCGACCCCTCGCCGAGGTGATCGACCAGCGCGTCGTCCAGCGCATAGGTCTGCGCCACACCTACTTCCCCGCCTCCGGCGACATGTCCATCCGGGAGGCCCACCCGAAGGGCTACCACCGGGATTCGGCAGCCGCCCCGCTGCGCGACATGACGGAAATCGACCCCTCCGTGGCCTGGGCGGCAGGCCAGATGATCTCCACCAACTCCGACCTCAACCGGTTCTACACCGCGCTCCTCGAAGGCCGCCTGCTCCCGGAGGCCCAGCTCGCCCAGATGCGTACCACCGTACCCATCGGGGACACCGGAGCCGGCTACGGACTGGGCCTCATGAGCAGGCCGCTGTCGTGCGGCGGTGTCTACTGGGGCCACGGCGGTGACATCCCGGGGTACGAGTCCCGGGGCGGGGTCACAGAGGACGGCCGCGCCGTCAGCGTCGCGGTGACCGCCGTCCCGACCGACGGGGCGGCCACCCGGCGTCTCGAAAGCGTGGTGGACACGGCCCTCTGCCGCTGAACCCCCTCCCGGGGGACCGTCAGCTCGTCATCGAGGCGGGTGGAGGACGAGGGTCCAGCTGTGGACCGTGTGCTTGCCGGGGCGGTCGGGGTGTCGTTCGGTGAGGGACACCGTGAGCTTGTCACCGGCCTGGTGGAGCCGGCCGTGGTAGCGCCACATCTCCTCGGGGGCCACGGGCAGCAGTTCGGCGAGGACGGTGTCCTCCAGCCGTCGGTCGACGGCCCGCAGCACCCCGGAGTCGAGGACCAGGATGGTGCCGTCCGACAGGACGAGCGGCCGCGGGGTCAGCGGGTCGGTGAGCAGCGGTCCGCGTTCGACGGTGCCGCCGGGCAGGAGCCGGACCACCCGGCTGTGGGTGGGCAGGCGGCGGTCGGTCTCGACGACGCGGACGCCCGTACCGATGACGTAGTGGCCGTAGCTGCGCCAGGAGTCGACCAGGGCGCCGTCACGGTCGTACTCCCAGGTGTCGAAGGCGTCGTAGCCCTCCAGGCCGAGGAGGAACCGGCCGCCGCCCAGGGCCGCGCCGCGTTCACCGCGCAGCTCGGTGACGAGGGTGCCGTCCGCGAGGTCGAGCAGCAGGGCGGGGCCGAGGTTGCCCCAGGCGGTGTACGCGAGGGAGTCCGTGGTGACCAGGACCCGGCCGCGGGATATGTGGGCGGCGTTGGGCTTGCCCGAACAGGGTGTGGTCCAGCGGGTGCGGCCCGAGGCGTCGATGCAGCTGATCTTGCCCGCCGTGCCGTGGACGCGGAGGTCGTCCCGGCGGGCGAGCGGCTGACCCTGACGGCGCGACGCCTCGTACGGTGACGGGCCCGCCTTGCGCCGCTCCTGCCTCAGCACCGTGGCGCGCCAGGTACCGGAAGCCGCCCCTGGGGTACGGCCGTTCTCCTCGGGTCTCACCATGGACGCAGATGCTAGCGCCGCGTGACGCGACATTCGCCCCGCCTCCGCCCGGCGGGACCGCCCCGCAGAGCCGATCGTGGTGGACTCGGCAAGACACCGTCACCAACCTGTGAAGGTTCCGCGGGACGCTGGTCCTCAGGCCAGCTCGGCCCAGCCCGGCGCACTTCGCGCTCCTCATCGGGGGGAACCACACCATGAGCACCGTACGCAGAACCGCAGTCGTCCTCGCCGCCGCATCCGCACTGGCCGCCCTGACTGCCTGCGGGCCCACCGAAAGCGGCGCGGCGGGCGGAGGCGGCGGGTCGACCGCGAGCCCGGCGAAGTCCGCGACGCCGGCCGGACCGTCGACGCCGTCCAAGCCCGCCGCTTCCGCCAAGCCGTCGACGGCCTCGAAGCCGACGAAGCTGCCGAAGCCGACGAAGCCCTCCACCGACCCCGACTTCGACGTCTTCCCGTGCAGCACCTTCGACGTGAAGTTCACCGCGACCCTGGCGGAGCCCACGACGAGCAGCTACCTGCTGAAGATCACCAACAAGGGCACCAAGGCGTGCAGGGTACTGGGGCATCCGATCGTGACCTTCGGAGACCTGGACGGCCGGGCCACGGAGCGCGGCACGGCTCCCGGGATCGAGGACGCGATCAGGCTCGACCCCGGGCAGTCGGCGTACGCCGGGCTGATGGGCGGCGCGAACGACGGCAAGGGGAAGACCGTCAACTCGATCGAGCTCACCATGAACACGGAGTCGGACCTGGAGCAGACCCCGCTGAAGGCGTCGACTCCCGGTCTGTACGTCTCACCCGCCAAGAACTCCGTGACGGCCTGGCTGGACAACGCGGAGGACGCCCTCACTCTCTGAGCCGCCCGGCGCCCCGCCGTCAGGCGAAGCTCCAGCGGGTCTGGCTGTACGGGGCCTTGCCGAAGCCGAAGGCCGTGCGCGGGGCGACCGCGAAGACCACCGCCTCCCCGGCGCCGGGGTTGACGAAGACGCCGTCGCCGACGTCGAAGTGCCACTCCGCGCCGTACTTCGCCTCCCACACCGCGGCGAGCGCACGCAACCGTCCGGAATCGGTCACCCGCACCGCCTCGCCCTCGACGACCAGGTCGAGGCCCCCGTGGAGGGAGTTGCTGCCGGTGGTGAGCACGACGTTCGGATTGCCGCGGAGGTTCTCGGCCTTGCGCTCGTGCGGACCCGTGCAGAAGTGCAGCGCGCCGTCCGCCCAGACGCCGATGAGCGGCGTGACGTGCGGGCGCGCGTCGGGACGTACGGTCGTCAGCCAGTACAGCTCGGCCGCGGTCAGCTCCGCCACGGCCGTCGGCCACGGGACGGCGGCCGCCTCCTCGTCGCTGTAGCGCTCGTCCAGCAGGGTGGAGGGCATGGGTGACGTGCTCATGGCCCCAAGCCTCGACCGCGGCCGCCGGGAGCGCACGACCGACATGCGCCCGTACCTGCGCACGTCACCCGATCGGTCGCGCGGGGCACCGACCCGCGGCCGCCGCGGAACCGGGTGCGAGGGATGGCCCCGAGGAGTGGCTTCGGACGATGATCGTCCCGTGAACGCACCCCACCACGCCGCCCCGCTCCGGCCCACCCACGGAACGTTGCACCACGTCGAGCTGTGGGTCCCGGACCTCGACCGTGCGGTCGCCTCGTTCGGCTGGCTCCTCGAGGAACTGGGACACACGCCCTACCAGCACTGGAGCAACGGACGCAGCTGGCGCCTCGGGCCGACCTATCTGGTCATCGAGCGGTCTTCGGCCCTCACCGCCGACGAGCACGACCGCTGTCGGCCGGGACTGAACCATCTGGCCTTCCACGTCGAGGGCGACGCCGAGGTCGAGCGGCTGGCGCGGGAAGCGACCCGGCACGGCTGGCGGCTGATGTTCCCCGACCGGCATCCGCACGCGGGCGGTGCCCGGCACCATGCCGCCTACCTGGAGAACGAGGACGGCTTCGAGGTCGAACTCGTCGCGATCGAGGCAGCGGACCGCACCTGAGGAGGTGCTCGCCCTGCGGCGCGTCCGGCTCGCCCGGACTTTCTATCTCCCATGCGCGTTGTTCCTAGAATGGGCGTATGGAGGACATCGACGCGATCGCGGTGCTGCAGGATCCGGTGCGCCGTCGCCTGTACGAGTACGTGGTGAGGCAGGGGCGCGAGGTCGGCCGCAACGAGGCCGCCGAGGCGGCCGGGGTGGCGCGCACGCTCGCCGCGCACCATCTGGACAAGCTGGCCGAGGCCGGGCTGCTGGAGAGCGGGAGCCGGCGGCTTACGGGCCGCTCCGGGCCGGGGGCGGGCCGCCCCGCCAAGGTGTACACACGGGCGCGGGCCGAGTGGTCGGTGACGCTGCCCGCCCGTGACTACCGCACCGCCGCCGAGCTGCTGGCCGAGGCCGCCGAGCAGGCCGGGCTGGACGCCGGCCTCTGCGCGGCCGCGCGCCGCCGGGGCGAAGCCCTGCGCGGATCGGCCGCGCCCTGTGGCGGTCTGGAGGAGGCCGTCGAGATGCTGGCCGCCCGCGGCTACGAACCCCACCTGGAAGGCGTGGGGGGTACCCGGGGCGAGGGGGACGAGGGCGTCGACGGGGTCGAGGGTGTCGGGGTGGCCGCGGAGGCGGGAGCGACCGCGCGGGTCATCCGCATGCGCAACTGTCCCTTCCACGCCGTCGCCGAACGCTTCCCGCCGCTCGTCTGCGGCATGAACCTCGCCCTGCTGGAGGGGTTGTTGGGTGGGGACGGCCCGGTCCGCGCCCGGATGGACGCCAGGCCGGGGGAGTGCTGCGTGGTGGTCGAGGCTTCTAAAAACAACAAAGATTGACATAGAAAGCGGGGTCGTGCTGGGATGAGGCCATGACCTCGACCCCGCCTGCCGCCGCCCACCTCGCCCAGCTCAACGTCGCCACCCTCCTCCACCCCTTCGACGACCGGCGCGTGGCGTCCTTCGTCGAGCTGCTCGACCCGGTCAACACCGCCGCCGACGGCACGCCCGGCTTCGTGTGGCGGCTCGTGGAGGAGGGGGCGGCCGACGCCACCGGACTGCGCCCGGCGGGCGAGGACGTCATCGTCAACCTGTCGGTGTGGGAGACCCGGGAGGCCCTGTGGGACTTCGCCTACCGCAGCGGGCACCTGGAGGTGATGCGGCGGCGACGCGAATGGTTCGAACGGCACGTCGAGGCGCACCTCGTGCTCTGGTGGATCCCCGCCGGACACGTCCCGACCGTCGAGGAGGCCCTGGAACGGCTGGCGGACCTGCGGACGAACGGGCCGTCCCCCCGCGCCTTCACCTTCGCCTCCTCCTACACCGCCGTCGAGGCCGACAGCGTCCGAACGGCCCAGGGCCGGGGGCTGTGACAGGCCCGCCCTCCCCGCCCGCACCTATCGTGGGAACAGGCCCCTGAGGGTACGGACGCGTGCGGACAGGTGGATCGTGAACGGATCCGGGATCGACTACGAGGCGGTGTTCCAGGCCCTGCCGGGCGCGGTCGCGCTGCTGACCCCCGATCTCGTCTACGTGGACGCCAACGACGCCTTCCTGGTCATGTCCGGCCGCACCCGCGAGCAGATGATCGGCCGCTACCTCTTCGACGTCTTCCCCGACAACCCCGGCGGCCCGCACGCCACCGGCATGCGGAACCTGCGCGCCTCCCTGGAGCGCGTCGCGACCACCGGGGAGCCCGACACCATGGCGCTGCAGCGCTACGACGTGGAGCACGCCGGCCGGCCCGGGGTGTGGGAGGAGCGGTACTGGAGCCCTGTCAACGTCCCCGTCCTCGCCCCCGACGGCAGCGTGGCGCTGCTGCTCCACCGGGTGGAGGAGGTCACCGAACTCATCCGGGCCCGCGGTGGCGCCCGTGCCGACACGGTCCGTGCCCGGGAGCTGGCGGCCGACCTCTACGTGCGCGGCCGGGAGCTGCAGGAGGTCAACGCGCGCCTGCGGCTGGCCCACGCCCGCGAACGCGAGGTGGCCCTGCACCTCCAGGAGGCGATGCTGCCCGCGCTCCGGCCCCTGGGCCACCACGAGGCCGCCGTCCGCTACCGGCCCGCCGCGGCGGCCCTGAACGTGTGCGGCGACTGGTACGACCTCGTCGACCTGCCCGGCCGTACCGCGGTCGCGGTGGGGGACGTCGTCGGCCACGGACTCCGGGCCGCCGGGGTCATGGGGCAGCTCCGCAGCGCCCTGTCGGCCGCCTCCCGCGTCGTCGGCGGTCCCGCCCAGGCCCTCGAAGTCCTCGGGCTGTACGCCCGCTCCGTCGGCGGCGCCGAATCCACCACCGTGGTGTCCGTCTTCATCGACTGGAGCGACCGCGTCCTGACCTACAGCAGCGCCGGACACCTGCCGCCCGCGCTCTGCCAGCCCGACGGCACGGTCAGTTTCCTCGACCAGGCGACCGACCCCCCGCTCGGCGCCCGGCCCGAACACACGCGCCGCCCCCAGGCCCAGGCCGCCTTCGCCGAGGGCTCCGTCCTCGTCCTCTACACCGACGGCCTCGTGGAACGCCGCCGCGAGGACATCGACGTCGGCCTCCGACGGCTGGCCGACGCCCTCGTACGCCACCGCGCGGCCGAGCCGGACGCCCTCGCGGACGCCCTGCTGAGCGAACTCATCCCGTCCGTCGGCGTCACCGACGACGCGGCGCTGGTCATCCTCCGCCTCTGACGCAACCCGCCCCGGCCGCCCCCGCCGCCCGGCCGGTCAGTGCGGGAGCTCGACCGACACGTACGGGGACAGCGCCCGGAGGAAGTCCGCCGCGTCGAACATCGCGCCGGCCGAGGCCACGCCCGTCGTCCGCGCCCGCCCGGCCAGGATGCGCTCGACGGCCTCCACCGCCAGCGGAGCGGTGACCGCGTAGATGTCCCGGCCACGGGCCGAGGCCCGGCGCTCGACGCCACCCGCGCTCACCACGACCTCGACGACGAAGGTCTGGTCCGACCGCCCCAGCGCGTCGACCGCCTCCGGGGCCGGGGTGTCCTCCTCGGCGAGGTCCCGGGCGGCCTCGACCGACATGTAGGTGCGGACCTCGGGCACGGTCACATGGCTGGGAACGGTGACCACGTCGGCCATCGTGAACTCCGCGATCACCGCCCGCCGGCCCACGGGCTCCGGGAAGACCCAGTCCTGCTCCCACGGCTCGTCGTCGTGGTACTGCAGCGCGCCGTCCGCGAACCGCACCCGGCGGCCCGCGCGCCGCTCGTGGGACACCCGGCCCGCCACCCGGGTGCCCGGCGTGGGGTGCCAGCCGTTGAGCCCGTACGCGACCTGCACCCTGTCCGCGGCGGTCCACTCGCCCATCGCCGCGGTCACCAACAGGTCGCCCAGCCCACCGTAGAACGCCATCGCCGGCACCACGGGCGTGCCCGCCGCGTGCGCCGCCTCCGCGCGGTCGGCGAACATCGACGCGTTCGCCTCGATCTCCGCCGCGACGTCGACGTACGGGATCCCCGCGCGCAGGGCCGCTTCGACGACCGGGCCCGCCGTCACCGCGAACGGCCCCGCGCAGTTGACGACGGCCGCCGCGCCGGCGAGGGCCCGGTCCAGCGAGCCCGGGTCGTCCACGGTGGCCGGCCGCACCTCCACCTCTCCCCACTCGGCGGCCAGCGCCTCCAACCGGGCCGCGTCACGGCCGGAGACGACGGTGGCGAAACCACGCCTGCGCAGTTCGGCGACGACGAACCGGCCCGTGTGCCCCGTCGCCCCGAAAACCACCACTGCTGCTGTCGCGTTCATCGTTCTCCGCTCTCGATGTCCTGGTGGATTCAGTCTCGGTGCGGGCGCCGCCCGACCGTGAGGGTCCGGAACGACGCCATGCGTACACTTTCGGACATGCCCACTGTCGCGCTGCCGGCCGCCGGTCACCTGCTGCACTTCGAACTGGCCGTGGCCTACGAGATATTCGGCAATCCCCCGCGGGAGGCCACCGGGGGCTGGTACGACGTCCTGCTGTGCGGGCCCGAGCCGGTGCGGGTCGGCCCCTTCACGGTCGAGCCCGACCACGGGCTGGAGCGCCTGGCCGAGGCGGACACCGTGATCGTGCCCGCCTGCGCCGACATCGACGAACCGCCGCCGGCGGAGCTCGTGGAGGCCGTGCGCGCGGCCCACGCGGCGGGCGCCCGGGTCGCGTCCCTGTGCACCGGAGCCTTCGTACTCGGCGCCGCAGGGCTGCTGGACGGGCGGCGGGCCACCACCCACTGGGCGCATGCCGAGGAGCTGAGCGCACGTCACCCGCTGGCCGTCGTCGACCCGGACGTGCTCTACACGGACAACGGCAGCGTCCTCACGGCCGCGGGCAAGGCCGCCGCCGTGGACCTCTGCCTCCACCTGATCCACCTCGACCACGGCGCCGCCATCGCCAACTCCGTCGCCCGCCGCCTGGTCATGCCGCCCCATCGGCCGGGCGGCCAGGCCCAGTTCGTGGCCACTCCGGTCCACGTGGCGGGCGACCACGCACTGGCCCACCTGCTCGCCTGGGTGCGTGAGCGGCTGGACCAGCCGCTGACGGTCACCGACATGGCGCGCAGGGCGAACACGAGCCCGCGCCATCTCGGACGGCAGTTCCGCTCGGTGATCGGCCAGACGCCGCTCCAGTGGCTCCTGATCCAGCGCGTGCGCCGCGCCCAGGAGCTGTTGGAGGCCACCGACGAGACCATCGAGGCCGTGGCCCTCGCCACCGGCATGGGCACCGCCACGACACTTCGGCGCCAGTTCAAACGGATCGTCGGGGTGCCACCGGACACCTACCGCCGCTCGTTCCGCAACGCGACTCCCGGCCCGGTCTAGCCACCGCCACCGTGGCCGGGGCGCGTACGACGCGGGCCCTCCGTGCGACCCCGTCCGCTGGCGGCCCGGGTCCACCTGATCCGCCGGGGTCTCACCCCCCGTCCCCGTCGGGTGCGGTGATGCGGCGCACGGCCTCCACCACTGCCGCGCGGTGTCGGGCGAGCCGGGCGGGTGGCCAGTCGGAACCGGCCTCGCCCGCTGCCGTGCTCCCGGGGCCCGTGCCGCCCGCCGCCGGACCGCCCACCGCGCCGAACCACGCCTGTGAGAGGGCCACCACCAGCGTCAGTACGTCGGCGGCGTCCATCCCGGCGTCGATCCTGCCCGCGTCCTGCGCCTCCCGCACGGCTGCGATCTTGCCCTGGTAGGACGCCGCCTCGGTGTCCGTGTTCCCGGGACGTTCCAGCTGCTTCCACAGCACCAGACGCATCAGCGACGGCCGCTCGACGAGGTGGTCGAAGACGGCGCCCGCGTAGCCGGGCAGGTCGTCGACGTCGAAGGGCACGGACTCCGAGCCCGTCGCCAGCGCCCGCTGGAGCACGGCGTCGAAGAGCTGCTCCTTGTTGCCGTAGTACACGTAGATGAGCCGTTTGTTCGCCTGAGCGGTCTCGGCGATGCGGTCGATCCGCGCGCCGGCGATGCCGTGCGTCGCGAACTCGGAGAAGGCCGCGTCGAGCAGGCGTGCCTTGGTCGCGCTGGAATCCCTTGCCATGCCCCGCAGCGTAGCAAGTAACTATCTGGTTATTGACATCTGGCGCACCTGTGGTGCACGCTCTATCTATCCAGTTAGTTACTTCCGGAGGAGAGCACGATGGACACCGCGATGGAGATCCGCGCACTGGGCGGTCAGGGCCTTGAGGTCGGCGCCGAGGGCCTCGGCCTGATGGGGATGAGCGCCCACTACGGAGCCACGGACGAGACCGAGTCGCTGGCCACGATCGACCGCGCCCTCGAGCTGGGCGTCACCCTGCTCGACACCGCCGAAGGCTACGGTCCCTTCCTCAACGAGCAGCTCCTCGGCAAGGCCCTCGCCGGCCGCCGCGAAGCCGCCGTGATCGCCACGAAGACCGGTATCGAGTTCACCGACGAGGGTGCCTTCCTGGGCCACAACGGGAGCCCCGAGTACATCCGCCGCTCGGCCGACCGGTCCCTGCGCCACCTGGGCACCGACCACATCGACCTCTACTACCTGCACCGCGTCGACCCGAACGTGCCCGTCGAGGAGAGCGTGGGCGCCCTGGCCGAGCTCGTCGCCGCCGGCAAGGTCCGCCACATCGGCCTCTGCGAGGTCGCGCCGTCCACCATCGCCCGCGCGCACGCCGTCCACCCGCTGGCCGCCGTCCAGACCGAGTACAGCCTCTTCGAGCGCGGCATCGAGCACGACGGGGTCCTCGACACCCTGCGCGAGCTCGGCATCGGACTCGTGGCGTACTCCCCGCTCGGCCGGGGATTCCTCTCCGGCGCGATCACCAGCCCGGACGACTTCGCCGCCGACGACTTCCGCCGCACCGACCCCCGCTTCCAGGGCGAGAACTTCGACCGCAACCTGGCCGTCGTCGACCAGGTGCGCCGTCTCGCCGCCGAGAAGGGCGTCACGCCGTCCCAGCTCGCGCTGGCCTGGACCCTGCGCCAGGGCGCCGTGCCGATCCCGGGCACCAAGCGCCGCCGCTACCTGGAGGAGAACATCGCCGCCACCGCGGTGACGATCACCGACGCGGACCTGGCCGCCATCGACGCCGTGGCCCCCCACGGCGTGGCCGCGGGCGACCGCTACGCCCCGGAGCTTATGCAGTCGCTGAACGGCTGAGCGCGGCCGAACGACGGGCGGCCGGGCGCCCGGGTGGACGTCCCCGGTGGATGTGAGGATGGGGTCATGCGTGACGTGTATGACCCCGCCCCTCTCACCGCCGACTCCCTCGCCGCCTGGCGTGCGGAGGTCTCGGCAGCCCTGTACGCCGTGACCTGCGGCTTCGAGGAGAAGTGCGGCTATGGCCCGGGGGAGAACACGATCCACCCCCCGGAGCCCGCCGACCTCGCCGCAGCCGGGCGGCTGGCCGCGGAACCGGCAGCGTTCGCCGAACTCGCCCTGTACTACCGCGAGATCGGCGCCGTGCACATGAGCGATGTCGGCAACGCCTACTTCCTGCACTCCGGAGCCCGGGCGCTCGACGAACGCGTGCCCCTGCCCGAGGCAGGCGCAGCCGCACCCGCCGTACTGATCGGCTCCGACGGCGGCGGCATCCTGTACGCCGTCGGCCCGGACGGCGCCGTGTGGCGCTCGCGCAGCGCATCCGAGGAAGCCGGGTTCCTCCGGATCGCGAACGACCTCGCGGAGTTCCTCGACCTCCTGCGACGCTCGGTCCACCACTTCCACGACACCGGACGGCCCGGCTTCGTATAGCCGACCGCGCCGCTCACGGCGCCGGCGCGGACGGTGCTCGGGCCCGGTCGAGTTCCGTGTCGAGGGCGAGAGCCGCCGCGACGAGGGCGAGGTGGGTGAAGGCCTGCGGGAAGTTGCCCAGTTGCTCGCCCGTCGGGCCGATCTCCTCGGCGAACAGCCCGACGTGGTTCGCGTAGGTGAGCATCTTGTCGAAGGCGTAGCGGGCTTGCCCGACCCGGCCGGCACGCGCGAGGGCGTACACGTAGAGGAAGGAGCACAGCGAGAACGTGCCCTCCGAGCCCCGCAGGCCGTCGGGGGAGGCGGCGGGGTCGTAGCGGTAGACGAGGCTGTCCGAGACCAGCTCGCCGTCCATCGCCTCCAGGGTGGACAGCCAGCGCGGATCCTTCGGCGAGACGAAGTCGACCAGCGGCATCAGCAGCAGGGAGGAGTCCAGTACGTTGCCGTCGTAGTGCTGGACGAACGCCCGGCGCTCCTCGCTCCACCCGCGCGTCATGATCTGCTCCAGGATGGCGTCGCGCGCGGCGATCCACCGGGGTACGTCGGCCGGCCGGGCCAGGGCGGTGGCCTGGCGGATGCCGTGGTCGAGGGCGACCCAGCACATGAGGCGGCTGAACGTGAAGTCCTTCCGGCCGCCCCGGGTCTCCCAGATGCCCTCGTCGGGGCGGTCCCAGTGCTCGCACAGCCAGTCCAGAACGTCGGCGGACCGCCGCCAGCCGTCGTGGCCCATGAAGTTGTCGACCCGGCCGGTCTGGGCGAGGGCGTAGACGGCCTCCCCGTAGATGTCCAACTGCAGTTGTCCGGCGGCGCCGTTGCCCGCGCGCACCGGGGCGGAGCCCCGCCAGCCCGTCAGGTGGTCGAGGACCTCCTCGGTCAGGTACGGGTCCCCGTCGACGCGGTACATGATCTGCAGCGGCTCGCCGTTGGGGGCCCCTCCGTCGTGCAGCCGCTGCTGGAGCCAGCCGCGGAAGGCGTTGGCCTCGTCGGTGAACCCGAGGTCGCGCATGGCGCGCACCGAGAGGGAGGCATCGCGGACCCAGGTGTAGCGGTAGTCCCAGTTGCGCTCGCCGCCCTCCTGCTCGGGCAGGCCCATGGTGGCCGCCGCGATCGGCGCGCCGGTGGGCGCGTACGTCATGAGCTTGAGGGTGATGGCGGAGCGGTTGACGATCTCCTGCCAGCGGCCGCGGTAGGTGCAGTGGCCGATCCAGTCGTGCCAGAAGTGGCGTACGGCGCCGAAGGCCTCCGCCAGGTCGTCCGCGTTCAGGAGCGGCGGGGGAGCGCTGCGGGCCTCGCACAGGGTCAGTACGACGGCCGCCCGCTCGCCCGCCGTCAGGATCGCCGTGGCGCGCACGTCGTCCCCGTCGGCTTCCAGCGGAAGCGGACCCAGGGCTTGCAGGTGTGCGGTGATGCCCGGCCCCTCGAAGCGCGCGAGGGCGCCGTCCAGGGCGAGCCGGTGGGGCGCGCGGCCGTAGTCGAAGCGCGGCCGGCACTCCAGGGCGAAGCGCACGGAGCCGCGTACCGCCCGCAGCACCCGCACCACCTGGTGGCGGTCGGTGACGGTGTGCGGATCGTGGACGGGCATGAAGTCGACGACCTCGCCGACGCCCTCGCGGGTGAGGAAACGCGTGATCAGTACGGCCGTGTCGGCCAGGTAGAGCTGGCGGGTGACGGGGGCGGTCCCGTCCGCGAGTCTGCCCGCCCAGGTCCCCGGCCCGGCGGATCCACCCCCGGTCCTGCCGTCCGCGCCACCGGGCGCGGCCTCGGCGGTGACGGAGAAGTGGCCGCCGCGCTCGTGGTCGAGGAGTCCCGCGAAGACGCTGGGGGAGTCGAAGCGGGGCGAGCAGAACCAGTCCAGCACGCCTTCGGAGGAGACGAGCGCGCACGTCTGGAGGTCTCCGATGAGTCCGTGCTCGGCGATCGGCGGATAGGGACGCATCAACCCTCCACGTCGTGCGGCGGCTGCCCGGCGGGCAGCGGCGGGTACGCGGCCGACGACGATCGGCCGATGCGTCGGGCCCCTACGGGGCCGCGGGACGCTCGTCCGGGGACGTCTCATTCTCGGGTCCGGCCCTGGTGATCGCCACGCGGGCAGCGTCCTGCGGGCAGGGGCCTGGGGGCACCGGGCCTGTTCGGGTTCCTCGCTCAGATGTCGACGCCGGGGTAGGTCTCGGTGTAGTCGTCGCCGTCGGCTCCGTAGTACGTGCAGGTCCGGGCGTGCAGATCGACGTCGTACCAGACGGCACCGGCCTTCCAGCAGCCTTCGACGAACTCCGGGAACGAGGTCTCGCCGGCCTGGTCGCTGCGGAGCACCGCGACGAGGGCTTCGCGGTCGAAGGGCGCGACGTCGACCATGCCGGTGCACAGCGGCTCGCCCTGGACGGCGACGGGCCCGGCCTCGGTGAGGTAGAGCATGGCGTTGGAGGGCACCGCCATCCGGCAGTGGCTGACGCCGGCCTGGCGGAGCGACTCGGCGAGGTACGGGAACCCGCCGATCTTCGGCCGGACGGCACTCGCCCGTTCCAGGGCGGCCTGAAGCTTCGCGACGGCGTCGGTGGGGGGCGCATCGGCCGAGGGGCAGACCCAGTCCCGCTGGCAGCTGCTCAGCGTGGCCTCCGAGGAACCGCTGACCGTGGCACGGGTCGCCCGCCGCCTCGGGGTCGCCCGCCAGGGGGTGCAGCGGGTCGCCAACGATCTCGTCCGCGAGGAACTGGCGTGGTTCGCACCCAACCCCGACCACCGCGGGTCGCCCCTCCTGACCCTCACCCCCACCGGGCAGGACACGCTCCGCAGGATCACCACCCGCGCGAGCGCGATCCATCGGGCCCTCACCGCGGACATCGCCACGCCCGACATCGTCGCCACCCGCGGCCTGCTCCACCGCCTGATCGACGAGGTCCACCGCTACGAGGACGACGACCACCGGCCCACCGAGGACGGGAGTTCCGCCTGAGTCCACTGGCGCACCGCGCACTGACGGTGGTTCAGGGCAGCCGACCACGCGGCCCGGGAGGTCGCGGCCGCTCGGGAGCCCGGGCCGGCGGGCCGTCAGGGGAGCGGCCGGTGCGGGTTCGTGCCGATACGGGCGGCGAGGAGGGCGATGTCGTCGTCCGCGGACGCCGGTACGAGATGGGTGATGAGGGTGTCGCAGAGGTGGTCCAGGGGTTGCTCCGGTTCGGTGAGCAGGCTGGTGAGTTCGCCCAGGCGTTCGTCGATGTCGCGGCTGCGGGCCTCGATCAGGCCGTCGGTGTAGAGGACGAGCAGGCTCCCCGGGGGCAGGGTGATGTCGGTGGTGGTGAAGGTGATGCCGCCGACGCCCAACGGGACGCCGGGCGGGGTCTTGACGAGGTACACGGTGCCGTCGGGTTCGGCCACGGCCGGTGGCGGGTGTCCGGCGCGCGTGACGCTGCAGTGGCCGGTGGCGGGGTCGCAGACCACGTAGAGGAAGGTGGCGAGCATCGGCTCGGCGAGGTCGGCGAGGGTGGCCTCCAGGTGGTGGAGCAGCGCCGTCGGGGACATGTCGAGGCGCGCGAGGGCGCGTACCGTCGCGGAGAGGCGCCCCATGACCGCGGCGGCCGCGATGCCGTGGCCCATGACGTCCCCGATGAGCAGGGCGGCCCGGCCTCCGGTGAGGGGGAGGACGTCGTACCAGTCGCCGCCGACCTCGTTGACGTCGCTGGCCGCCAGGTAGCGGTGGGCGATCTCGATGCCCGGGGGAGGCGTGACGTGCTGCGGGAGCATGCTGCGCTGGAGGACGACGGCGGTCTCGTGCTCGTGGTGGTACAGGCGCGCGTTGTCGATGCTGATGGCGGCCCGGGCGGCCAGTTCGGTGGCGAGCGTGACGTCGTCGGACCCGAAGGAGGCCCCGCCCGGCCGGGCGCGGTAGAAGGTGGCTAGCCCGAGGACCACGTCCCGCGCGACGAGCGGGATCATCATGAAGGAGTGCACGCCCGTTTCGAGCAGTTGGGCCGGCTTGGGCGTGTGGCGGGCGGCCGTGGCGACGACCCGTTCGTCGAGGTGGGCGATCAGGAAGGGCTGCCGGGCCGCGAGGGCCTGGGTGTACGGGGCGGCCGCGGGGAAGGTGAGGGTGCGGCCGAGCGGCGCCAGGATCTGGGTGACGGCGGAGCCGGTCAGCGGGGCCTTGCCCAGGCGCCGCAGGGGAACGCCCCCGGCCAGCCCCGGGCCCGGCTCGTTGCCGCTCGCGAGGGAGTCGAGGACGTCGACGGTGACGGCGCTCGCGAGGTGCGGGACGGCGAGGTCGGCCAGCTCCTGCGCCGTCCGCTCCAGGTCGAGGCTGGCGCCGATGCGGGCGCTGGCCTCGCTCAGCAGCGCGAGCCTGCGGCGGCCCGCCTCGACCTCGGTCTGGTCGCGCTGCTGCCTGGTGACGTCGAGCAGGGAGGCGATGACACCGATCGGCCGGCCGCCGGGGTCCTCCACGCGCACGTACGAGCACGACCACACGTGGTCGCGCTCCGGGTCGGCCGGGGTCCGGCCGGTGCGGCGCCGATCGAGGACCGGTTCACCCGTGTCCAGGACCTGGCGCATCGCCTCCTCCATCTCGCCGGCGTTCACCTCGGGCAGGATCTCCGCCAGCCGCCGGCCGACGTGGGCGGATTCCGCGAGCCCGTTCATCTCTTCGAGCGCCGGGTTGACCTGGAGGAACCGCAGCTGTGTGTCGAGGACGGCGATACCGACGGGGGAACGGGCGAACAGGCCGTCCCACACCGCGGAGGACCCGCGGATGCGGCGGGCGGCGTGGGCGTCCGCGGCGAAGACCAGAACGGCCGAGGCGCCGTGGCGCCGGTCCGGGACCGGACAGGCCCAGATCTCCAGCTCCAGCGGGTGCCCGCTGCGGTGCCAGGCGGTGACCGTACCCATCACCCCGCGCCCGGTGGCGGCCGTCTCCCACAGGGAGCGGCCCAGGCTGCGGTCGGCCCCCGGATGCAGCAGATCGGCGATGTGCCGACCGAGCACCTGGGGCGGGGTGTAGCCGAGCAGTTCCTGCGCGCCCTGGTTCCAGCGCACGACGACCCCGTCGCTGCTGGTGGCCACCAGCGCCACCGGCAGCGCGCCCAGCCACCCCCCGGCGTCCTGGGCCGCGCCGCTGATCAGGTCCTCGAACGGCATCTCCTCATGCATCGCGTACCCGTTCCTCCGGTGAGGCCCCCGTCCCCCACGGGTGCCTCGGACCGCGGCCGGCGCCACCGCCGCCCGCGGGCGCGAAGGGCGCCACGATCGGCTCCTGCGGCCACTCGCCCGGCGCGTGCCGCGGCTGCGCTTCGTCCACACTCCTCATCGTCGCCCTGGCGGCTCGGCGCCGCCCCCCGGCCGCCCCGGTCCTACGGCCGACCGGAGGGCGCGCCGGCCGCCGCGGGCGCGGGCCCGTCGGCGCACCGGAGGCGGTCGGCGGTCACGGGGGCGCCGTCGGCCATGTTGCGGTCGTAGGTGACGGTCCTGACCGGGACGGGCCGCGTGCCGACGGCGACGTCGAAGACCACGCCGTGATCCGGTCCCGGCTCCAGGCGGGAGCCGGGCAGCGCCGCCGCCAGGGTGGCCGCCCTCTCCTCCTGGCCGGCGGCGAACCGGATGACCGGGGGACCGTCGGGCCGTACTGCCGGTGCGGACGACGAGGTGTCGACGACGACGAACCCGTTGCGGCGCAGGGCCGCGGCGACGGCGGCGTCGTCCACGCGGACCGCGATGCCGGCGGGATCGGTCGGCACCGGGGTCTGCGCGACGGGCTGGATGCGGCTGTCGCCCGTGATGGGGCGGTCCGCGCCCAGGGCCGCCCACAACGCGGCGGAGCGGGCCTCGTCCCACACCAGACTGGAGCCCACCCCCGGTACGCGGTGGTCGAAGAGCCGGATGGGGACGGTCGCGAACTCGGTCCGGTCCGCCCGGAGCCGGCCGAGCGCCCACGCGATGCGGATCAGGTCGCCCGGCCCGGTCCGCGCGTCGGTGCGTACGGTCTTCAGCAGCGTGTGCACGGTCTGCGCCGTGCGCAGGGGACTGGTCAGCGCGCCCTCGAGGGTGAGGCGTGCCAGCAGGTCGTTGACCACGCGCTGCTGGCGCCGGACGCGGCCGAGGTCGCCCGGCCGGAGGTTGACGTGCCGGGCCCGGACGTAGCGCAGTGTCTCGTTGCCGTTGGTGCGGTGGCGGCCGGCGCCGATGTCGAGGCCGGAGTTCTCGTCCGTGAGCGGCCGGTCCGTGCACACGGTGGCGCCGCCGAAATTGTCGATCGTCCGCTCGAAGCCCCGGAAGTCGGTCTCCAGGTAGTGGTCGACGTGCAGGCCGGTGGCCTTTTCGACGGTGGCCACCGTGAGGGCGCCGCCGCCCAGCTTGTACGCGCCGTTGATCTTGCCGCTGCGGGCGGTGGTGGCGTCGCCGGCGTATTCGACGTAGGAGTCGCGCGGGATGGAGACCACGCTCGCCCGCTGCCGGTTCCCGGAGAGGTGCACGAGCATCATGACGTCCGTGCAGTTGCACGCCTCGCCGCCCACGTGGAGCCGGTTCTTCTCGGCGGCGGAGAGGCCGGCGCGGCTGTCGATGCCCACGACCAGGATGTTCGTACCCCGGCTGCCGTCGTCCGCGGGACCGCTCCCGGAGACGGCTGCCGAGACGGCCTGGGGGCCCACGAGGGAGCCGCAGGAAAGGGCGGTCAGCAGCGCGAGAGCAACAGTGAGACGACGCATGCACATCCCCGAAATAGGACGAACCGGCTCAAATTGCGACTCTATGTGGCCCCCGCGCACCCCACGGGCCTGTACGCGCCGCTTTCACCCGTGCGGTGGGACGCTCCCGCGCACAGACATCGGCCGACGGCACGTGTGGACGTGCCGCCGGCCGACGCTACGGATCAACGGTTGAGTACGGGCCCTTGAGCCCCTAGTAGTAGTGGCGCCTTCCGCCGACCTCGTGTCCGACGGCTCCGAGGATCCACAGTATGGCGCCGATCACGAGCAGGATGATGCCGATCGTCCAGAGGATCGAGATGCCGAGCAGCCACCCGACGATCAGGAGGATGATTCCGAGCACGATCATGAGGGTCTCCCATCTCCCTTGCCGCCTCTTGCCCGTGCCGGGCGCGCGGTGCGTGCACGACTGCGGGTCCTACGGGAACGCGGCGCACAAGGCGTCTCACCGATTTCCACCCGTGCAAACATGCTGGGGTCCGGGTGTTCGCCGAGCAGGGAATCCGCTGGTGGGGGCCGTCCCGGGGGCCGTGGCCGACGCCGCGACGGCGTCCCCGCTCACTCGCCGTTGGCGGAGAAGTGCTGGTAGTCCCGGTTGGCCCACCGGCCGCCCCAGCGCCAGCCGACCTCGCGGAACGCCGCCGTGACGGCGTCGCCCGGGTGGATCTGCCCCGCGCGGGTCAGCGACCGCCGCAGATGGGGGCGCGCCCGCGGCGGATGGACGACCCCGTGGAGGTCGACGTACGGGTTCTCGACCGGGTTGATGTCCACCGCGTCGCCCCAGGCGTGCTGCGACATCCGCCGGGGATCGCCCGTGACCGGCCGACAGTTGAAGGCGGAGGTGTTGTCGTCGGCCATGGCCTCGGAGTCGTCGCGGTACTCGGCCATCACCCGCATCCGACGGATCGGGAAGTGCGCGTCGAAGGCCCGCTGGAAGACGTGCAGGACGGGGCGAACGGCGTTCTCCCGGACGACCATCTCGCCCGCGTGGGTCCGGCCGTCGAAACCCCAGTGGTTCATCCGGATCAGTCTCAGCCGCTCGGGCGGGACCGGGCAGCCCGTGCGGTAGGAGGCGCCCAGCTTCTCCGCCGGTACGGCCGTGACCCGCGCGGAGAGCCGGGCCGGCGGCTCGGCCGGCCGGGCCTGGAGGCGCGGCGCACCGGCCTGGGTGGAGCAGGCCAGCGCGGCCACGCACAAGGTGGCCGTCACGGCCGCGGCCGCGGTGGTGTGGCGCACGGGACACACGTTACGGCGATCACCGCAGGCGGGCATGCCGGGCGTGGCCGGCCGGGCGGCGCACGGACCCCGGCCAGGCCGTCCGCTCCGGCCGCCCGAGCCGAGCTCAGCGGAGGGTGGTGACCGGCAGCTCCTGCAGGGCGCGGAACCGGAAAGTGCTGTTCCAGCGGAGCGGGTCCGCAGGCCGGGCCAGCCTGAGGTGGGGGAGCCGTTCGACCAGCGCGCCGAGGGCCAGGGTGAGCTGGAGCCGGGCCAGCGGGGCTCCGAGGCAGTAGTGCATGCCGTGGCCGAGGGCGAGGTGGGCCTTGTCGACGCGATCGATGTCGAACCTGTCGGGGTCCGGGTAGCGGGCCGGGTCCCGGTGTGCGGAGGCCAGGGCGAACAGGACGGTGTCCCCGGCCGGTATCCGTACGCCGCCGATCTCGACGGCTTCGGTGGGGAAGCGGCGGATCGCGGTCTGGTTGGGGCTGGTGTAGCGCAGGAGTTCCTCGACCGCGTCCGCGACGCGCGCGGGCCGGGCCCGCAGCTGCGCCAGCTGCTCCGGGTGCTCGATGAGCGTGAGCGCGCCGGCGCTGATGACGTGCTGGACGTTCTCGCCCGCGGCGCCGAGGATCAGGAAGGCGAGGGAGACGAGTTCGTCCTCGGTGAGCCGGTCCTCGTCGTCGCGCGCCGCGACCAGGCTCGACAGCATGTCGTCGCCGGGGGCGGCGCGCCGCAGGGCCACGAGGTCGACGAGGAACCGGTGGATGTCACCGACGGCCTGGACGAGACCCTCGCGGGAGCGGGGGCTGAGCATCGTCGCGACCCAGCCGGAGAAGCGCTCCTGGTCGGCGGCCGGGATGTCGAGCAGGGCGGCGATGACCCGTACCGGCAGTGGCCTGGCGAACGCGGCGACCAGATCGGCCTCGCCACTGCTCGCGATCTCCTCCGTGAGCCGCGCGACCAGAGCGTCGACGGCTGCCCCGACGCCGGCGCGGAGCGATTCGACGTGCCGGTGGCTGAACCCCTGCGCGACCAGCCGGCGAAGGCGCAGGTGGTCGTCCGGGTCGATGTTCAGCAGATTGCGGTCGAGCGCGGGCGGGAGCGAGAAGCCGCTGAATCCCGTCGACGAATGCCTCTTGTTGACCGACAGGCGCTGGTCGGACAATCCCGCGCGCACGTCGGCCTCGTGGGTCACCAGCCACACCGGCGAACCGTCGGGCAGCGCCACCCTGTGCACCGACCCTTCGGCGCGCAGGGCCGCGTAGACCGCGTGGGGGTCGTGCGAGAACGGCTCGCCGAAGGGCTGGGGCAGGGTGACGTCTTGTGAGGTCGGGGTCGAGGTCATGCGCAATCCCTACGTGCTGAGTGGCTGGTCGGTGCCGGGCAGGCGGTCGAGGACGAGAGCGATGGTTTCGGGCGTGCCCGGTCGCCCGGCGTCGGCGGGCTCATCGGCTCCGGGAGGCTCTCCCGGGCTCTGAGGAAGGGTCACTGGGTGACGAGGCTGGGCACCTCCGCGCCCCGCAGCCGGGCATGTGTCGCGCGGGCGGCCTCGGACAGGTCCGCGGTGCCGCCGTGGACCATGCGGGCCCGGAGTCGCGGCAGTTGCCGGAGAAACCCCGTCGGCCGCGCCGCCGGGCCGGCGGTGGCATCACTGCGCTCGTGAGTCCGCAACCCGCACGCTCCGCCGTCGCCTGCAGCGCGTGCCGCGCGGATCCGGTCCGGACGATCTCGCGAAACAACTCCGCGTACGCGCGCAGCGGTTGCTGCGGATCTGCTTCGCTGTGTTCCTCGGGCACGGGGTCGAGTCTGCCACCGCCCGGAAAGGCGCTAGCAGGCGCCCGGCCCCCCGTACGTCGCCTCGCACTCGGCGGCGCCGCGGGTGAGCTCCGCGCACAAGGAGGCCTCCACTTTGCCCAGCAGGCGGGCCAGTTCGGTGCGTTCGGCGTCCTCCAGGCCCTCCAGGGTCTGGTGTTCCAGTTCGCCCCACGCCCTGCGGACCTCGACCAGGAGCCCACAGCTGGCCTCCGTCGCCTCGACGAGGGAGGCGCGCCGGTCCGACGGGTCGGGACGGCGCCGTACGTGGCCGGACTGTTCGAGGCGCTGGAGCATCTTGGTCACGGTGGACGGGTCGAGGCCGACCGCCTTGATCAGCTCGGACTGGCGCACGGCCCCGCTGTCCCACAGGTGCATCATCAGGAATTCCTGCCCCGGGTGCAGCCCCAGGTCGCGCAGGGCGCGGCCGGCCGCGATCCGGTGGAGGCGGGCCACCCGGCTGATCGCATGGCTCACCGGCCCGTCCAGCACGGCGCTGGGCACCGCCACCGCCGGGCACTGCGAGGCGGTGCGCGGTTCCTGAGTGGCTTCCGCGGCCATGGCGGCGCTCCTCCTGGGTCGGGTGCGGCAGGTGCTGATGATCGTTGCGGTGGTGGTTCCGATGGTTGATCGTACCCTCCCTCCAGATTTTACCTTGGCCGACCAAGTAATGGGGTACGCTGCATTCCGAAGCCAATACTTGGCCGACCAATTATCTCTGTGAGGCGAATAATGACCAGCGCTTTCGAACCGGTGCGCATCGCCGGCTCCACCCTCTCCAACCGGATCGCCCTGGCCCCGATGACGCGCAGCCGCGCGGCCGAGGGCGGCATCGCGACCGCCCTCGTCGCCGAGTACTACACGCAGCGCGCGTCGGCCGGTCTGATCATCAGCGAGGGGATCCAGCCCTCCGTCGTCGGCCAGGGCTACCCCTTCACCCCCGGCCTGCACAGCGCCGAGCAGGTCGCGGCCTGGCGCGAGGTCACCGACTCCGTGCACGCGGCCGGCGGCCGGATCTTCGCCCAGCTGATGCACTCCGGCCGGATCGGCCACCCGTCGCTGCTGCCCGACGGTCTCGTCCCGGTGGCCCCGTCGGCCGTCGCCGCCCAGGGGCAGCTGTTCACCGGCGAGGGCATGAAGGACTTCGTGACCCCGCACGAGCTGACGGGGGCCGAGGTGCGCGCGACCGTCGCCGACTACGCCGAGGCCGCCCGCAACGCGGTGGAGGCCGGTTTCGACGGGGTGGAGCTGCACGGGGCCAACGGCTACCTGATCCACCAGTTCCTGGCCCCCGGCACGAACCGGCGCACCGACGAGTGGGGCGGCCCGGTCGAGAACCGCATCCGCTTCGCGGTGGAGGTGGTCAAGGCGGTCGCCGCCGCGATCGGCGCCGAGCGGACGGCTCTGCGCATCTCGCCCGGGAACACGTACAACGACATCAGCGAGCCGGACCCGCAGCCCGTCTACGAGGCGCTGGTCAAGGAGATCGACGGGCTCGGCCTGGCCTACCTGCACGTCCTGGAGCCCGCCCCCGAGGCCCGTGCGACCACGCTCGCCCTGCGCAAGCAGTTCACCGGGCTGCTCGTGCTGAACCCGGCGACCGAGGGCCCCACCGACCACCGGGCCCTCGCCCTCATCGAGGACGGCACCGCCGACGTGCTGGCCTTCGGCGCCCTCTTCCTGGCCAACCCCGACCTGCCGGACCGCCTGCGCACCGAGGGTCCGTACAACACCCCTGACCCGACCACCTTCTTCGGGGGCGACGCCCGCGGTTACACGGACTACCCGACCCGCTAGGCAGCCGCCGCGGCGGGTTCGCATCGTCGGCCGCGGCCGGCCGGGGTGGGAGGCCCGTCGGCGCGGTGAGGGTGCGGATCCGGTCAAGCTGGATGGCCGTTCGGTGAACCGCGCGCGGCCGATGGCAGGTCAGCGGGCGCAAGGATGCACGTCGCCCCCGCCGCCGTGCGCGTTCGTCCCCGGCCGGGGCGTCGACATCTCCCCTCTGAGCTGCCCGAACGACCATTCGGTCGCGCATATGTGCATGCTCTGTCCGTAAATCGGTCATCGATATGCCATGCGCTCGCATGTCGGACAGTCTGGACTCACCGGGACGCGATCGAAAGGAAATATCGCGTTCAACCTTCGAATCGAAAGTGAGTCTCGTCGTGCGTCACCGCATCGCAGCTGCCTCTGCCGCTGCAGTCCTCAGCCTGATCGGAGCCACCGGAGTCGCGGCGGCCAAGCCCGCCAGCCTGTACGCCCCGTCCGCCATGGTGTTCACCATCGCGCAGGGCGACGACGACGCGTCCACCGTCGTCCGGGCATCCACCCTCAGCTGCGCGCCGACCGCCCTGGGCACCCACCCCGACCCGGGCTCCGCCTGCGCGGCCCTCAACTCGACGGGCGGGTCGCTCGACCACCTGCTCGCCTCCCCGGACCCGGACCGCGCGTGCCCCATGCACTACGCCCCGGTCACCGTCACGGCGGACGGCGTGTGGAAGGGCAGCCGCGTCACCTGGAAGCACACCTTCTCCAACAGCTGCGTCATGAACGCGACCCTCAACGGCAACGCCGTCTTCGCGTTCTGACACTCCTTCGGAGCGGCCCCGCCGCCCGCCCACGGAGCCCCGCCCGCCGCACCGCGGGCGGGGCACCGGCACGCTCCGGGGCTCCTACGCGCCCCTCTCCCGGGCCGAGACGGTGACGTGGTCGACGCGCATCGCATGGCCCGGCTCGGTGGCGGGGCCGACGGCCCCGCCGTCGGCGAGCGGGAGGTTGCCCCCGACGGCCACGTTGAGGATCAGGAACACCCCGTGGTCCACGGCCCGCCGCCACGTCCCGGCGTCCATCCGGGCCGCCGTCACCCGGTGGTACACCCGGCCGTCCAGATACCAGCGCACCTCCTCCGCGCCGGGAGCGAGATCGACCTCGACGGCGTACGCGTGGAAGTCCGACCGACAGCCGGAGCAGGGCTGCGGCCCGGATCCCAGCCCCACCGGCTCCTCGCACGGGCCGCCTTCGAGGACCCCGCAGTGCATCGTGCCGAAGACGGTGTCGTGCCCGTTCACGGACTCCATGACGTCGAGCTCACCGACCCCGGGCCAGCCCGTGTAGCCCTCACGCAGCGGCGCCCCCAGGGTCCAGAACGCCGGCCAGTACCCCGCCGCCTTCTCGCCCGTCACCTCCGGCAGGGCGATCGACGCCTCGATCCGCAGGATCCCGCCGGGCGGCGGCGCGAAGTCGGCGCGGCGCGTCTCGATGCGCCCCGAACTCCACTGCCCGTCCTTCCGGGTGGGCACGATCTCCAGCGCGCCCTTCCCGTCGAGACGGACGTTGTCGGTCGCGTCCGTCATGGTCTCGACCTCGCCCGTGCCCCACCGCGGAGCCGGGCACCCCGGATAACAGGTGCCGAGGTCGTGGACCCAGTGGGCGGCCGACGGGGGACTGCCCGCCGGGCCGTCGAAGTCGTCCCGCAGCAGCTGCCGCCACCCGTCCGCGCCGGCCGGCCCCCCGGCCGCGGCCGCGGCGGGCAGGGCCCCGGCCTCCGTGAGCAGCCGCTCCAGCCGCTCGGTCAGGACCACGGCCGCCACATTGGTCAGGTGCGCGTCGTCCCGGTAGAGCAGGATCCGGTCGAGGACGGCCGGGCAGGTCGGCCCGTCACCCGGGCACAGGACCGGGTTCACACTGACGCTCCGTACGCCGGGCAGCGCACCGGAGGCGATCCGCGCCGCCAGCGGATCGGGACGCAGGGCCGCCGCCCGCCCGAAGGCACAGGCGCCCGCCGACTCGGGACGGCCCGAGACGCACGCCGGGACGTCCGTACCGGGCACGGGGGTGTCCTCCACGTAGACGAGGGGCGCCCCCAGCGCCCTGAGCTGCCGCAGCGTCCTCTCCCAGCCCTCGGCCAGGAGCCCCGCGTCGGTGGTGTAGCGGTTGAGGGAGGCGATCACGATGAGCCGCGGCTTCGGCTGCCGCCTCAGCCGCTCCAGGGTGTCCGCCCGCCAGGTGTCGCACTCCCGGTAGGCGCGGCCGAGCTGGGGGCTGTCCACCGCCAGCTCCGGCAGCGGGCAGCCCTGCTTGACCAGCTCCTGCAACGCCCAGCCCCGCTCGGCGGCCAGTGCCAGCATCGGGGAGAACCACTGCCCGGCGTGCGAGTCGCCGAGCAGCACGATCCGGTCCGGGCTGTCCACCGCGCCGAACAGACAGTCCGGGCTGCGGGTTTCGGCCGGGGCGACCTCGCAGGCCCCGTCCGGCGGGAAGTCCGCCCGGGCCTGGACGGGGCTCGGCACCACCGGACCGTCCACGAGCGGGGTACCGGCGGTCCGGGCGAGCAGCGTGGGGCCCGAGGCGGCGCCCGGCGGCAGCCCCTTCGGGTCCACCGGGGCGGCCGGGCCCAGCAGGTGCAGGGTCGTGGTCCCGATCACCAGGGCGAGGACGACCGGCAGCACGATGGCCGTGACGCCCACCGACAGTCCGCGGCGGGGGAGTTCGGCGACCGTACGGCTGCGGCGCAGCGGCTGCTCGACCCAGCGCAGGGTGGCGAGCGCGGGCAGTACGGCCGCCAGCGTCAGCGCGGTCTTCGCGGGCCAGCCGAGCGGACCGGTCCGGGCCTCGGCGAGCACGAGCACCGGCCAGTGCCACAGGTACAGGTTGTAGGAGAGCCGCCCGACGGCCCGGGGCGCCCGCCCCGCCAGCAGCCGGCCGACCTCGTGGACGCCCGGGGCGTGCCGCTCGCCCCGGCCCGGGATCGCGGAGAGGATCACGGCGGCGGTGGCCAGGGTCGGCACCAGCGCCGCGTGACCGGGGTAGGGGGTCGAGGCGTCGTACGCCACCACGCACCAGCCGATCGCCGCGGCGCCGGCCCAGCCGCACAGCAGCCGCAGCGGCCGCGGCCCGCGCATCAGGTGCCACGGCAGCAGGGCGAGCAGCGCACCGACCCCGAACTGCCAGACGCGCGAGGGCGTTCCGAGGTACGCGAGGGAAACGGAGTGCCGCGTCCAGTACAGGGCCAGGGCGAACGACGCGAGGGTCAGCGGCGCGGCGACCAGCACCACGACGGAGCGGACGGCCCGGCCCCGGCGGACCGCCCGGGCCGCGCAGAGCACGAGCACCGCCAGCAGCGGGGCCCAGAGCAGGTAGAACTGCTCCTCGACGGCGAGGGACCAGAAGTGGAGCAGCGGGCTCTGGTCGTGCCCCGCCGCGAGGTAGTCGGTCCGCTGCGACACGAACCGCCAGTTGGCCACGGACAGCGCTGCCGCGACGACGTCGTGCTCCACGTCGGTGCGGCGCAGCGGTACGGTCAGCCACGCGCCGGCCACAGCCACCGCGCCGAGCACCACGGCGGCCGAAGGCAGCAGCCGTCGGGCCCGCCGGGAGAAGAAGTCCCCCAGCCGGATCCGGCCGGTGGTGATCGCCTCGCGGACCAGCAGGCCGGTGATCAGGTAGCCGGAGATGACGAAGAAGACGTCCACGCCGACGAAACCGCCGCTCGCCCAGGGAATCCCGGCGTGGAAGGCGAGGACCGCGAGGACGGCGACCGCGCGCAGCCCCTCGATGTCGGGCCGGAAGGCGGACCGGTGCGGGCTGGGACCGGACTCGGCGCCGGAGCGGTATCCGGACGGCGGCGCGGCGGGGCTCCGCCGGCCGGGTGTGAGGAGGAAGGACATGGGGTGACGGCGCCTTTCAGCTCAGCCAGGGAAGCATCGGGTCGACCCAGCCCGAGGCCAGCAGGCCGGTGAGCAGGAGCACCGCGGAGGCGGCGACGGTCTCGGGCCAGCGGCGGGGCAGCATGCCGGTACGGGGACGCAGGGCGGCCCGTACGCGGGCGCGCAGCGGTCCGGCGACCGGGTACAGCTCGGCGGAAAGGTCCCGGATCAGCGGGACGTTGATCTGGCACTGCACCAGGAGGTAGAGGAGCAACCCCCAGTTGGGCTCCCAGCCGTTGCGGGACACGGCCAGCGCGAGCCCCGCGGCGGCCGCGCCGTTGGACAGGACGAGCCAGACCAGCGAGACGGCCACCACCCGACGGGCCATCCCGCCGGGAGCCGCCGCACTCCGCGTACCGGTGGGCACCCAGGCCGCGCTGCGGCCCCGCAGCGTGTGCAGGAAAGCCGTCGCGGCGGCCACACTGGTCAGGACGTTCGCCCGGATCACCTCGACCCGCCAGCGGGTCCGGCTGATCCGCGGCAGCAGCACGTGCCAGAGCCACAGCGGGGCGAGCAGCGGCAGCACGTGCCAGGGCCGGATGTGGTCCGGGTACCAGAACATCATCACCAGCGGAGGCAGCGGCGCCGCGAAGGTGTTCACCGCCGTGGTCAGGTAGCCGACGATCCCCTCGTAGAAGCACAGCCGCATCCGCCAGGGGGCGCGCATCCGGCCCAGGACGGGCGTGCCGAGCAGGTGGAGGTTGCCCATCGCCCACCGGTACTGCTGGTTGACGAAGGAGGTGACGTGGTCGGGAGAGGTGCCCTTGGCCACCAGCACCGGTACGTATAGGGTCCGGAACCCCTGCTCGTGGAGGGCGAGTCCGGTGTAGAGGTCCTCGCTGTGGTCGAGCCGGGCGAAACCACCGGCCAGATCGATCGCGCTGCGCCGGTAGACGGCGTTGCTGCCGCAGCAGATGGCGGCGTCGCTCGCGTCCCGGGACGGCTGGATCCACCGGAAGAACCACTCATGGGCGGAGCCGGCGGCGCGCTGGATCCAGCCCATGGTCTCGTCGGTGTCGAAGCACTGCGGGCTCTGCACGATCCCGACGCCGGGGTCGGCCAGGTACGGGACGAGGTGGCGCAGGAAGTCCGGCCTGGGCGCGAAGTCCGCGTCGAGGATCGCGATGAACTCGGCGCCGCTCAAGGTGAGCGCGTGGTTGAGGTTGCCGGCCTTCTTCAGGTGCCCGCGGTCGGGGCGCACCACGTAGGCGTAGCCGTACGAGGCGGCCAGCGCGGCGACTTCGGGCCGGTCGGCGTCGTCGAGGACCCAGACGTTCAGCGCGTCGCCCGGCCAGTCGACGGCCGCCACCGCGCGGTAGGCGTTGTCCAGGACGGGGAGCGGCTCGCCGCAGGTCGGCAGGTACAGGTCGACGTTGGGCAGGGCGGCGGGCCGCCAGGCGTGGACGAGCACCTCGTGCGACTGCCGGGTGAGCCGGCGCTGGCGCAGGCTGTTGACGGAAGAGAGCGCCAGGGCCACGACGTTGAGGCCGAGGACGGCGAGGAAGGCCCACAGGGCGGGTGTGCGCAGGGCGAAGGTGAACATGGTCGCCGCCGTGAACACGAAGGCGAGCGAGGTGGCGATCAGGACCCAGCGGCGTTGCGGTCCGAAGTACCAGTAGAGCTCTTCGTCGGACGGTGGTTGCGGAAGATGAGGAAAGGTCATAAAGCCCCCCACGGCTGTGCATGTGCGTGTTTCAGGTGACCCAGCCTAGTGTTAAAGGTATAGACCACTGTCACGTGGGGATGAACAATCCTGGAACTCACGGCTGTTGCCGACCCGCACCGTCGGCCCCGGTCGCAGACCGGGACCGACGGCAGGTGGTGGCGGACAGCCTCCCGGACGGGTGCTAGCGGCGCGCGTCCACCACCGCGAGGAGCTTGCCGCTGGTCGGGCTCCGGTCCAGCGACGCACCGTCCACCGCCTCGACCACGAGGTCAAGCAGCCGCTCCGTCACAGCCGAGCGGAGCTCCGGGTAACCGGCCAGGAACACCTCCCGCAGCCGCTCCGGGTCCGTCGCCCCGGCCCGCTCCACCCGTACGGTCAGCAGCTCGCGCGCGTCCGTACGCTCCAGCCGGATCTGCAACTCGCCCCGGTGTCCGCCCCGTTCCTCCGCGAGGTCCAGGAAGCGGCGGTGGTTCAGGAAGTACGTCGCCACCCGCATCACGTCACCGGTGCGCCCCCGCAGCTCGAAGCGGGGCGCGTGCCGGCCGCACGGGCACCGGCCCGGCACCTCCCGGCCGAGGTCGCCGATCACGTACCGGCCCAGGTGCTGGCCGCGCCGGGCGTGCGTGGCGAAGACCAGTCGGCCCGTCTCGCCCGGCCCCACCGGCCGGTCCTCGGCCAGGTCCACGATCTCCATCGTGTGGAGGTCGGCGTGCAGGTGGTGGATGCCGCCGGAACTCTCGGTGCACTGGTAGCCCAGCGGCCCGAGGTCGGTGCTGCCGTAGGTGATGGAGCGCACGGTCTCGATCCCGAACGTCGCCTTCAGTGTGCGCTGTTGCTCCTCGGTGAAGTGCTCGCCGCCGTAGAAGACCTTGCGCAGGCCGCCGTACGCGCGCAGCGCGTCCGCTTCCGCGTGCAGCAGCTGCCACAGATAGGAGGGCATCCCGAAGAGGGTGTCGGCCCCGAGGTCGATCAGCGCCTGCGCCGTCGCGCGGTGGTCCGGCCCCGCGGACAACGGGAGTTGCACCCCGCCGAGCCGCTCCAGGACGGAGAAGAAGCTGATGAAACTGCCGTACATGGCGCCGCAGTAGAAGAGGTTGGCGGTGCGGTCCCCCACCGGGTCGTAGCCCGCGGCGAGCAGACCCCGGGCGGCCGCGTGCATCTGGGTGTCGTAGTCGTCGTAACTGAAGATCGACAGAGCGGGAGCGCCGGTGCTGCCGCCGCTGCGGAAAAACAGCTCGGCATCGGCCCGCGCCACCCGCGGGCCCGAATCCTGCACGTCCTCCTTGCCCAGCAGCGGGCCCGCCGGCCGCGGCAGGACGACCGGACGGGCGAGGTCGTCCAGGCAGGCGGTGCTGACGAAGCGGACCGGGTCGGCCTGGACCGCGACGCGGCGGCTGTAGCGCTGCAGGGCGTAGACGCCGTCGTGCGGTTCGCCCGCGTAGCTCTCCAGCATGGCGCCGACCGGCGTGACACGGGTGACGCCCGCCGCCAGGGCGGTGCGGGAGAGCTCCGCGATGTCGGCCGGGCTGCCCGCGAGGCCCGCGGTCTGCAGGTAGCGGCGCATCGGGCGCAGGGTGGCGATCAGCCGCTTGCGGGGCAGCGGCTTGACCCACACGCTGCGGTGCAGCGGCGAGGCGGTGAGCGGGGAGCGGGTGTCGGCCATGACCCGCCACGAACCGTCGGCTGCGGCGAACACCCGGGTCAGGCCCAGGTGTTCCTCCAGTCGCGCCATCAGCTCGGTCGTGGTCAGCTCGGCCTCCTCGGCGGAATCCGACCCGCCCGCCGCTTCGGCGGTCACGGCCGGCGGCCGGGCCGCGAGCACCGCGGCGAAGCGCTCGGCGAACGCGAACACCTCACCCTCGTCCTCGGTGTCGAGGTAGACCACCTGGGGGCTGGAGCACGCCTGCTGCTCGTGCAGGCACACGTCGTCCGCGAGGGCGTCGAGCGTCGCGGAGTCCGACCAGGCGTCGCCCGTCAGGTACGCGAAGGAGATCCGGTGCCCCCACTCCACCAACCGGCAGCCGGCCGGCACATGGGCGGCCACCCCTTCGACGGCGCCCTCCCCGCCCCATACGGCGACGGCGTCCGCGGGCGCGCACATCAGGCGCAGCCACTCCTGCCGGGACGACGGGAAGCGCAGCACGACGATGCGCGCGGCCAGCGCTCCGCTCGGGTCCAGGGCGGCGAGCTCGGCCATCAGGTGCTGGGTGAGGAGGGTGTCGGCGCTGCTGGTCTTCAGCACGTTGACGTTCCCGGCGAGCAGGCCCTCGACGATGCTCAGCGGCGCGACCGTCGAGGCGTTGCCCGGAGCGATGTGCGCGACCAGGCCGACGGGCGCCCAGGCCTCGTAGACCGTCTCGCGCGGATCGGCCCGGTTCAGCCGGCCGGGAGTCGCGCTGCCCAGTTCCCGGCGCAGCTTGCGGGTCAGCTCCCGCCGGCCGAGGAGGACACCCAGCTCGGTCAGGACGGCCGGGTCCTCGCCGTCGGGCAGGTGCGGGGCGAGCCGGGCGTGCACCGGGTGGGCGGGGTCGCCCAGGGCGCCGGCGAGCGCGTCGCAGGCGGCCAGCACCGTCTCGGTCTCCAGCCCCTCGGCCAGCGCGGCCTCCACGGCGGCCGGCAGACCGGCGAGGCGGCGCCCGGCCTCCTCGTCGCCGACGAAGGCGCCCTGCCAGTAGTGGTGCGCGGCGCCGTCGCCGTGCTGCTCGTACGCGGCCTCGGTCTGCGTCACGGTCACGCCATGCCCTTCATCAGTTCGGCTGCGGCCACCGCGCAGCTGCGGTTGCGGCTCACCCCGGCACGGCCGTGCACGGTGAACCAGGGGGTCTCCAGCTCGCACCCGCAGGCGTCGCCGGGCCGGAGGGAGGCGAGGTCGCCCATGAGCACGCTCTGCGCCGGCACCGAGGTGATGTACGGCGACACGAGGTGCAGGTAGCCCGGCTCGCCGTACGGCAGCGGTTCGAGCGTGCGCGTGGAGCGGATCGTCACCCGGGACCACACGGGGGCGTGCAGCCGGTGGTGATCGCACTCGATGTACGGGATGCAGTGCTCCACCGACCCGAAGGTGTCCCGGATCCGCTCACCGGGGACGCCCAACTGCTCGGTGACGCGGGCGTACAGCTCCTCCTTGCCGATGCGGCGGTCGGCGTGCCCCTTCCAGCCGCCGCCCAGGACGACGAGGGAGCCCTCGGGCAGGCGCAGCGGAGGCAGCCCCATGGCCCGCATCCGTTCCAGCGTGAAGAAGAGGAAGGCCGGGAAGCCGAGGATGCGCACCGGGGCGTCCTCGCGCGCGAAGCGGCGCAGCGCGGCGATGCAGCCGAAGGGGTCGAACTCGTGCTCGCCGCCTGTGTTGCGCAGGGCGTACGCGACGCTGCGGGCCGGGGCGAAGTCACACAGGTAGTTGTCGGTGAAGGCGGTCCCCAGGTTCAGGGACGGGGCCGGCTCGTAGCTGTAGAGGAGGTAGTTGACCTCCTGCTCGGGGGTGATCCAGCCGTTGCGCTCGAAGATCCGGGCGACCATGCGCTGGGCCGAGCGGATGGTCCACTGGTCGAAGAACATCTGCGACTTCTGGCCCGTGGTGCCGGAGGAGGTCAGGTGCAGCTCGACGTCCTCGCGCGGGATGGAGAGCACCTCGTGGCGCTTGAAGAAAGTCGCGTGGACGAGCGGCGTGCGGTACGGCTCGGCCGGGGGAGTGGCCTCGTACAGGGAGCGGAAGAACGGGGAGCGCTCGGTGTGCCAGGCGTTGGCCTCCGCCATGGCGGCGGCGAACAGTTCGTCCTCGGCGGGCCCGAAGGCGTACGGATCGGTCAGGTCGCACAGCCGCTGTACGTGGGGCAGCAGGGCCGGGTCGGGTACGGAGACCGGTGCGAGATGGGGGTTCTGGTGGTGCGTGGCGGCCACCGGGCTCGGGGGAATCACGGGGTCCGTGGGGTGCGTGGGATTCATGAGGCGACCTCGGATGATGTGGGCAGATGGGTCGACGCCCAGGCCGACGTGTAGCAGTCCAGATAGGGCTGGAGGGGCGGTTCTACGGCTACGCCGCGGAAGTCGATGCGCTCGCTGGTACGGGACAGCACGGCGTAGTCGTGGAAGCCGTCGCCGTCCGCGCGCATCGCCGGGTAGAGGGCCCCGGCGACGAACCCCTGGGCGAGGAACGCGGAGAGGGCCTCCCGGTGGGCCAGCGGCACCAGGGCCTCGATGTAGCCGGCGCCCGCACGGGCCAGGGCCCGGGTCACGGGTTCGAGGTGGGCGGCCGCGGCGGCCGGGTCGGGGTGGGCG
Organism: Streptomyces sp. NPDC005533; assembly: GCF_042871845.1. Taxonomy (NCBI): domain Bacteria; kingdom Bacillati; phylum Actinomycetota; class Actinomycetes; order Kitasatosporales; family Streptomycetaceae; genus Streptomyces; species Streptomyces sp. NPDC005533. The sequence goes on from NZ_JBIAJH010000009.1 coordinate 134,119, forward strand.
GTCAGCAGGGAGGCGTACCCGCCGGCGCGGTTGAGGTAGGCGTAGACCTCGAACCGGCCGTCCTCCGGAGTGAGCAGCACGTTCGGGGTGTGCAGCGGGTAGAACCAGCCCTCGGCGCAGGGGAACCGCTCGCGGAACCGGCGGCGGACGAAGGCCGGCGCCTCGATCGTCTCCAGCCGTTCGGCGGCCCCGTGCGGTGCGGGTGCCGGGAGCGGGCCGGCGTCCGCGCGGACCCCGGGGTAGCGGATGCCGAGGGCGGCCTCGGCGGTGCGCAGCAACGGCAGCAGCGGGGCCGGCACTTCGGTGACGGGCAACCGGCGGTCGAGCACCCCCGCGGAGTGACGCGCGTAGAGTGCGAGGCTCTCGCGGCTGCGGAGATCCACCGCGTTGGGCAGGATGCCCAGCGGGCGGAAGCCGTTGCGCGCGACGACGCGCTGCGGACCGGAACCGACGGTGCGTACGGTCGCGTACACCGAGTCCAGCCGCCCCGTGTCCAGCATCCCCGCGCACAGCGCCTCCGTCAGGGCGGCGGCCAGGCCCGCCGAGCGGTGATCGGGGTGGACGGCGATGCCCTCCAGGCGGCCGATGCGGCTGCCCGGTTCACCGTGGATGGCGGCGGACGACGTCAGGGCCCCGGTGTCGGCGCAGCGGCCGACGAGCCACAGGGAGTACGGGTCTTCGATGAGCCGGGCCATCTCGGCCGGGTCGGTGCCGAGGGCCACGGGGTAGTGCGGCCCGTAGACGGCGTAGTAGAGCTGGCGCAGTTCGGCGATGTCCGCTCGGACCGCCGGGGTGATGACGGGCTTCACCGGGTGCCTCCGAGGACTTCCGGGGCCCGCGAGGGCTCGGGTTCGGGCGTACGGGACCCCAGCAGGGCCAGCGCGCAGGCCGCGGGCAGCAGGCCGACGCCCTGCACCAGGCACAGGGTCCGCGGCGAGAAGAGGTCGCCCGCGGAGCCGAACACCAGGGACGCCACCGGCAGGGAGGCGCCCAGCACGGCCTGCATCACGGCGAAGAAGCCGGGCTTGTCGGCGGTGGGCACCAGCCGCTGGAACAGGGCCACGAAGCGGACGCTGACCGCCCCGGCGCACCAGCCGGCCACGGCCAGGCAGCCCGCGATGACCGGGCGGTGCGGGAACAGGCCGGGTAGCGCCAGCGCGAGGGCCATCAGGCCCAGGGACCAGGCGCCGGCGACCGTGGGCCGCCCGGGCACGCGGGTGCCGGTGAAGGCGCCGACGAGGGCGCCCGCGCCCAGCGAGGCCTCCAGCAGGGCGACCGTGCCGCCCCCGCCGTGCAGGACCGAACGGGTGTAGAGGGGGATGACGACGAACACGGCGGCGGTGAAGAGGTTCGCTGCGGTGAAGCAGACCAGGATCCGCCGGACGTAGGGCAGTTCGCCGAGGATGCGGCGCAGCGGGCGCCGCGCCGGCGGCTCGTCCGAGGAGGCCGCGGACGAGGCGGACGAGGAGGGGCTGCGGAAGCGGGCGCTCGCGACGAGGACGGCGGCGCCGGCGTAGGCGGCCGCGCAGCCCGCGGCGAGTCCGGCCACACCGGCCCGGTCGACCGTCAGGGCGCCGAGCAGCGCCCCTCCGAGGCCCGCGAGGGACTGCGTGGAGAGCTCGAAGCCGGTCGCCGTCTCGATGTCGGCGTCGTCGACGAGTTCGGGCACCGAGGTGGTCAGGCAGGGGTCGAAGAACGCCTGGCAGGTGGCGAGGGCGAGAGCGGCGCCGTACACCCCGGCCAGGGGCGGTCCGCCGCCCTGCGCCCACACCGCGAGGACGCCCGCGGCGGCCGCGGCCAGTGCGGCGGCGGTCCGCAGCACCGAACGGTGTGCGAAACCGGCCACCGTCCGGGCCACCACGGGGGCGAGCACCACGGCGGGCAGCGTGCAGAGCGCCATGAACAGCCCGGAGGCCAGACCGCGGGCGTCGCGGACGGCGTAGGCGACGATCCACCAGGACACGCCGACCTGGAACATGCGGACGGCGGCCTGGGTGAGGACCTGGCCGAGCCAGACGGCGCCGAAGGCGCGGTTGCGCAGGATCAGCGGCGCGCGCCGGCCGTCGGCCGCGACCTCGCGCGCGGCCTCCTCGGTCACGGGTGCGGCGGCGGTCATGCGGTCGGCCTCTCGTCGAGGACCCGGACGAGCTTGCCCGAGCGCGGGTTGACGGCGAGGTCGCGGTGGCGCGCCCACTCCACGGAGAGCGGGTGCACGAACCCGGCGCGCACACTGTCCGGATACAGCGGCCGTACGGTCTCCAGCTCGGCGACGACGGCCCCGGCCAGTTCCTCCCGGCCGTGGTCGGGGTCGCCGGGGGCCGTCGCCAGCCGCAGGACGAGCCCGTCGCGGCCCTCCCAGCGGCGGACGACGAGCTGCGTGCCGACCACCCGCCCCGCGGTGTCCGCCGCGGTCACGGCGTCCTGGGCGTCCTGGGTGTAGAGGGAGACGGGACCGACCCGTACGCCCTCCTCCGCGCGGCCGAGGATCCGGAAGTGCCCGGGCCCCGTGCCGGTCCACTCGGCCCGGTCGCCGGCGGGGTAGCGGATGATCGGCATCAGGCGGCGGAAGAGGCTGGTCACGACGACGCGGCCGGGCCTTCCCGGTTCGGTGACGGGCTCATCGGTGGAGTCGTCGAGGATCTCGACGACCGAGTACGGGGTGAAGGCCCGGTGCACGCGGGCGTCGGCCCCGGGCACCGGGCGGCCGAGGAGGCCGGCGTCGACGCTGGCGTATCCGACGGAACGGGCCTCGGCGCGGGGGAAAGCGGTGGCCAGCAGGCGCCGTTGGTCGTCGAAGAGCGCCTCGCCGCCGAAGAGCAGGAGCTCGACGGAGTCGAGCCGGACACCGGACGAGACGACCTGCTCGGCGAGCCGGCACAGGGTGGTGGGCGTGCCGGTCAGCACCTGGGCGGCGAGATCGCGCAGGGTGGGGATCGTCGACTCCAGCGGCGCGCCGCCGCCGATGGGCAGCCGGACGTTGTCCACGGGCGCGTGGGCGAGCGAGTCGAGGACGAAGAGGAAGCTGGCGTACAGCTCCCCGGCGTAGAAGAGATCGGCGACGCGGTGTCCCGGGCGCAGGCCCGTGTCCACCATCCCCTGGCCGAAGGCGGTGACGAAGGTGCGCCACTCGTCGCGCGTGTAGACGGAGAACTTGGGGGACCCGGTGGTGCCGCCGGTCTTGTAGACCGTGGCCTCGCTGAGCGGGCCGGTCAACACGCGGCTGTCGTGCAGCGCGTTGGCGTCCCAGAACTCCCGCTGGTCGACCACCGGCAGGTCGGTGAGGCGGTCGGCGTGCGGCGGCAGGGACGCGTAGAGGTCCCGGTAGAAGGGTGAGTTGTGACGGGCGAAACGTATGAGGTCCGAGAGTTGCTGGGCGGACATGGGCCTTTGCCTTGGTGACGGAAACGGGACGGGAGCCCCGGCGGCGCACGGCGACGACGAAAGCTCGCCTGCGGCTTCGACCGGTGTGACGGGGGACCCCCCCGGTGCCCCCGGCTCCTCGACGCACGCCAAGAGCTGACGCGCTGTCACAATCATGAAACATCAGTGCGCTTGTCACCAAATTGGCCGAGGACTTCCGGCCAGCGTGGCCACATCCACCAATATGTGCGCCCCCGTCTCCTGTCCGTCAGGAGGCGGAGGCGCACGTCGACGCGGACGAGGACGCGCGCGGCGCCCGGTCCGTCACGGTTCAGGCCAGCAGTGCGGCGGCCTCCCGGCGTGCCTCGGTGAGCCACGCCGCGCGTTCCTCGTCGGCCGAGTCGGTGACGGTACGGAAGACGACGCGGCGCACGTCGGCGACTCCCACGTACGGCAGGACGCAGGCCGACCAGATGCGGTGCAACGGGTCGCCGAACTCGGACTCCTCGCGCTCGGCGGGAGTGTCGGACGTGTTCAGGACCAGCGCCCGGCCGGCCTTGAGGAGCCCTGCGGGCTCCCCGTCCGCGGTGCCCAGCTTGTAGGCGACGCCGGGGGCGAGGACGCGCTGCACCCAGCCGGCCAGGACGGCCGGTGGCATGCCCCACCAGTTCGGGTGGACGAACACCAGGGCGTCGAGCGTTCCCACCTCGGCCCGGTGAAGCGCCACCTGCGCGTCGTGGGCCCGCGCCGCCCACCGGACCGTCTCCGTCTCCTCGGCGGAGAGGGACGGCGCGAATCCCTCGGCGCACAGATCGTGCGCCACCACCTCGCACCCCCGCCCCCGCAGCTCCTCCACCACCGCCTCGAACAGCGCGTGGTTGAAGCTTCCCGGCCGCGGATGTGCGAGATACACCCCTGTGCGCATGACTCTTCCCCCAGTCGACACGAGCCGCCCTTCCGGCGGATCGTCATGATCGGTGAGCCACGCCCACCGGAGCGGGCGCGCCCGCCGCCTCCCCGGTCACTGACGCAGCGCCGAGTCCAAGCGGTGGCGCAGCAGGGCCAGTCGGCTGCGGCCGGGCTCGCACGCCGGCATCAGCCGCAGCAGGCCGCGTACCTCCGGCGGGGCGTGCCCGATCGCCCAGCGGAGCTCCTCGTCACCGACGGCCGTGTCGCCGCCCTCCGAGAGCTCGCGGGCGAGTGCGGCGTAGACGGCCGGCCCGTGAATGTGTTTCGCCTGGTGCGCAGTGGCCAACGCGTGGATGTACGGGGCCGCTGCGGCGTAGCACGCGGCGCGAGCGGCGGCCGTCGCGGCCGGATCGTCGACCTCGCCCGCGGCCTTGTGGCCGGCCCAGGAGGCGGCGCGCAGCCGTGCGGTGCGCTTCCCCGTGTGCGTGAAGGCCCGGAGGGCCTCGACGGCCTCGCGGGGGCGGGTGTCGTCGGGGGCGCTCGCCTCGAACAGCGGCAGCACCCGCTCGGCGCAGTCGGCGGCCCAGCGCCCGAGCAGTCGGCGGTCTTCATCGCTGATGGTCACCTGGTTCACCCGGACATCCTGCCGGTTCCGCCGCTCCGCGTCGCGCCGCTGCGGCTGCGGCTCCGGCTCCTGCTCCTGCTCCGGTTGAAAACACTAGCCATGTACATAGTAGCCATGTACTGTATCTCGTGTGAGTTCAGTAACTGAGGGCGCCACGGCGGGATTCCTGGTCTGGCGCCTGTCGACGAAGTGGCGGGTGGCCGTCGACCGGGCGGTCGCACCGCTGGGCCTGACCCATGCGCAGTACGCGCTGATGGCGTCGCTGTACGGCATGGGGCGCTCCGGGCTACGGCCCAGCCAGCGCCGGCTCGCCGACCACACGGGCTTGGAGCCGTTGTACGTCTCCAAGCTCGCCCGCGCTCTGGAGGCGGCCGGGCTCATCATCCGTACCCGGGATCCGAACGACCCGCGTGCCGTGCAGCTGTCGCTCACCGAGGAGGGGCGGGACGTCACAGGCCGCGCGATCACGGTGGTCCAGGGCCTGCTGGACCGGTTCCTGGAGCCGCTCGGGGGCCAGGACAGCCCGCGCACCCGGCAGTTCACCCGCGAGTTGGCCACCTTGCTCGACGCATCTCTTGATCCGCGCACCGAAAACGACGAGGAGCAACCATGACCACCACCGCGACGCTGGTCAACGCCCGTGTCATAGCCCTGGCGCACCACGCCCCGCGCGCCCTCCTGGAGGAAGTGCTCACCCGCCACGGCATCACGTTCCACCAGAGCGTGACGCTCCGGGCCGTCGCCGTCGCCGGCGAGTCCATCGGCCGTGACGCGCTCGTCGGCGACGTCAGCGGCTCGCTGAAGACCGACGCGTCGGTCGTCCGTGGCGTGATCGGGGAACTGGCGGCGGGCAAGCTGCTCCAGGAGGACCCGGCGGAGGCGACCCGGCTGCGGCTCACGGACGCCGGGCGGGAGCTGTACGAGAGCACCGCGGCGCAGAGCGCCGAGATCGCCGCCCGGCTGTACGCCGATATCCCGGCCGCGGACCTCGAGGTCGCGGGCCGCGTGCTGACCCTGGTCACCGAGCGGGCGAACGCCGAGCTGGCCGGCGCCACGCGGACCCCCTGAAGGCTGTCGCGGAACGCGTGCGTCAGGGCGTTCCGCCCGGGGACCAAGGCCGATGCCCACGTGTGCCACTGGCGGCCGGCGGAGGAAGACCGCCCGGTCGACGTGCGAAGGGCTCCCGGGCGGACCTCCCTCCCCAGGCTGCCCTGTCACCGACCGGGGCAGGGTGAACACGGCCGCGGCCTGCGCCGAACGGGACTCACCCGGATCAGGTGACACGACTGGTGATCACCAGTGATCGCGGTTTGAGTGGGGAGCGCGGACGGGCCACGGTCCGCACCCGCACCTGCACCCGCAGCTCCAGACCCGAACCGACCCGACCCGAGCCGACGACACCGGTGACCGCATGGACGACCCCGCAGCGCCCGATTCCCCCGTGCGCCCGCCGCCGCACGGGAGCCCGGCCCCGTCCGGGGACCCGATGCTCACGGCGCGCTTCGCCGTTCCGGCCGTACCGCGGCTCCTCGTGCACCGGCCCGAGCTGCTGAAGCGCATGGCGGCCGGGGTACGGGGGCCGCTCACCGTCGTCAACGGTCCCGCCGGTTCGGGCAAGACGGTGCTCGCCGCCCACTGGGCGGCCGGCGGGCTCGCGCCGCGTCCCCCCGTGTGGCTGACGGTCGAGCCGGGCGACGCCCCCGGCGCCCTCTGGGCGTACGTCCTGGAGGCCCTCCGCCGGGGCGGGGTGGCGCTGCCGGCCGCCGTGGGCACGCCCACGAGGGCCGAAGGAGTGACCCGGTCGTTCCTGGTGCGTCTGGCGGAGGGGCTCGCCGCGTCGACGCAGCCCGCGGTCCTCGTGCTCGACCAGTTCGACACGGCGCAACCGCCCCCGACGATGACGGAAGGACTGGACTTCGTGCTCCGGCACGCGGCCGGGGGCCTGCGCATCGTGCTCACCAGCCGCACGGACGCGCTCCTGCCGCTGCACCGCTACCGGGCTGCCGGTGAGATCACCGAGATCCGCCAGGCGGACCTGAGGTTCACCCACGAGGATGCCGAGGCGCTGCTGGCCGAACACCGGCTGGAGGTCTCGCAGGAGGGGATCCGGCTGCTGGTGGAGCGGACCGAGGGGTGGGCGGCCGGGGTGCGCCTGTGCGCGCTGGCGATGCAGCACAGTGCCGACCCCGAGACGTTCCTCCGCCGGTTCGCGGCCGACCGCACGATCATCGCCGACTACCTGCTCAGGGAAGTGCTCGACGCCCAGCCCCCGCACACGCAGGACCTGCTGCTGCGGGTCTGTGTCACGGACCGCGTCCACCCGGACCTCGCGGACGAGCTGACCGGCCGCGACGACGCCGCCCGGACCCTCGCCGGGCTGGCCCGCGACCACGCCTTCGTCGAACGGATCGATGCGTCGGCCTGGTACCGCCTGCATCCGCTGTTCGCCGAGGTCCTGCGCGCGCACCTGCGGCAGCGCCGTCCCGGACTGGAGCCCCGGCTGCACGGACGGGCGGCGCGCTGGCTGGCCCGGACGGGCCGGCTCACGGAAGCGGTCCTCCAGGGAGCCGCGGCCGGTGACTGGCCGTTCGCGACGGCGCACCTGGTCGACAACCTGGCGATCGGCCGGCTCCTCACCGGCCTGGACGCGGACCGGCTGGGCCGGGCGTTCGCCGGCATGCCGGCCGATCAGAGGGGCGCGGCTCCCGCACTGGTGGGGGCGGCCTGCCGGCTAGCCGAACGGGACCTCCCCGGATGCGAGGCCGGGCTGCGGCAGGCGGACACGCACCTCGGCCCGGACTCCGGCCCGGCGGAGAGGCTCGGCCGCGCCTTCCTCGGCGTACTCGCGGGGCGACTGGCGGACGACCTGACCGCCACCGAACGGGCGGCGGCCGACCTCAGCCGACTGCTCCCCGAACTGGCGCCGCACCGGCTCACCGAACGCCCCGAGATCCGCGCCCTGGCGGCCGCGGCCCTCGGCGCCGCCGAGCTCGGCGCCGGACACCTCGACCGCGCCGCTTCCACCCTCACGTCCGCCGTCGACGCGTGCGGGGAGACCCGTACGGAGTACCCGCTCTGTGACGCGCTCGGCTCACTGGCCCTGACCGAGCTGATGCGCGGCCGGCTGCGGCAGGCGACCGCACGGGCCCGCGCCGCGCTCGCCGTGGCCGAGCAGTACGCGCTGCCGACCGAGCGCCGGACCGGCGCCGGCCACCTCGCCCTCGCGGGCGTCGCCATCGAGCAGGACGACCTGGCTGCTGCCCGGCGCCACCTCGACCTGGCGGCCGCGGAGGCCGGGACCCGTCCGGAACCCGTGGTCGCCGTGGCGGCAGCCGTCATCCGCGCCCACCTCGCGGCGGCCGAGGGCGACGGCGAGGCAGCGCTCGCCGCTCTCCGAGCGCCGGGGACGGCCGGGGCGCCGGTCCGGCCACAGGCCCGGGCGGTGGCCGAGCTGGCGGTGGCCGAGTCGGCCGCCCACCTGGTGCGTGGTGACGCGGCCGCGGCCCTGCGGGTGCTGGACGCGGTGGAGCCCGGGGACGGAGAGCGCCCGGCGCACCTGGTGGCCCGGGCCCGCGCCCTGCTGGCCGCCGGCCGCGGCGAGGACGCGGCGCAGGCGCTGGCGGGCCTGCCGCAGGACGACGGCGCGCCCGCGGCCGTACGGGCCCGGGCGCGCCTGCTCCAGGCGCAGATCGCCGCCGCGGACGGCGACCCCGAAGAGGCCCGCCGACGGCTGGGGGAGGCGCTGGGGCTCGCCCGGCCCGAGGAAATGCGCCGGATGTTCACCGAGAGCGGCCCCTGGGTGCGCCGGATCCTTGGCCGGGACCCGCAGCTGGCCCGGCTGCACGGCTGGCTGGTCTCCCGCACCCCGGTCCGTGCGCCGGCGTCGCCGGCCGGCGGGCAGCAGCCACCGGTGGTGGAGCCGCTGAGCGAGCGGGAGACCGAGGTGCTGCGCAAGGCCGCCGCACTGCTGTCCACCGAGGAGATCGCGGCCGAGCTGTACCTCTCGCCCAACACGGTCAAGACCCACCTCAAGAGCATCTACCGCAAGCTCGCCGTCACCCGGCGCAGCGAGGCCGTCCACCGGGCGCAGGACCTCGGGATGCTGTGAGCCGTCCCGGAGGCCGCCGGTGCGGCCGGCCTTCTCGCCCGTACCGGGCGATGCCGGGCCACCGGGCGAGGACCGACGATGAGGACGACGGAGGCCCCGCCCCGTCCCGTCCCGTCCCCAGAGGAGTGAGTGCTCTCATGCGCTACGAATTCCGCATCTCGGGCGTCGTGCCGGACACCCTCGCCGCGAGCTTCCCCGAACTCGACCGGATCCCCGTCCGGGAGCAGACGCTCCTGCACGGCAGCGTCAGCGACGAGGCCCACCTGTACGGCCTGCTCACCCGCTTCCAGTCCCTGGGCCTGCGGGTACTCGAAATGCGCCGGCTGCCCGCCTGACACCACGCGCGCTCCCGGCGGAGCCAAGACCACCCGCTTCGGGTGATCACAGGCACTCCCGCGCCGGACGACACTGCGATGTGGGTGCCGATGCCTGTGACCCGGCCGAGCCGGAAGCAGGACGGTCCGGCGCCGTACCGCCATCTGTGAGGTGAATTCCATGGGTCAGCCGACACCGACCGGGGGGAACTGGAACACAGGCCCCGCGCCGGGCAACGCACCACTGCTCCCCGGCAGCCAGAACGACGGTGCGGGGAGCGTGGGCACGCTGTTCGCAGCGGTGCTCCTCCTCGTGACCGGGTGCCTCGCGATATTCCAGGGCATCGCGGCCATCTCCAAGGACGACGTCTACTCGCGCATCGGCAACTACGTCTTCGAATTCGACCTGACGGCATGGGGCTGGATCCATCTCGTCATCGGCATCATCGCCGTGCTCACCGGAGTGGGCCTGATCGCCGGCTCGAACGTGGCCAGGGGCGCGGGCATCGCACTCGCCAGCCTCAGCGTCCTCGCCAACTTCATGTGGCTGCCGTACCAGCCCTGGTGGTCCATCATCATCATCGCGATCGACGTCTTCATCATCTGGGCCCTGTGCACCAGTTGGACGCACGTGCCCGCCACCGAGTGACGCACGGACGCCCCGCCCCGGCGCGCCTCAGCGAACCCGATCCGGAGGGTTCGCGGGGCGCGCCCGTCCGTCGTGGAACAGCCGGCCGAGGAGCGCACCGCCGAACACGACGACGCCGATGCCGACGAGCCAGGACTGGATGACGAGGACGGTGCCGAAGGGCCCGTACGAGACGGCGCTGGACGCGATCAGCGGTGAGAAGACCAGGCGGGAGAAGACCCGGAGCCCGAAGAGCCCGAGCATGGTGGCCACCGCTCCGGGGAACAGGGCGCGCCAGGGGATGCGGCCGGCGAGCAGCAGCCGCTGGGACCACCAGAAGAACAGGGTGCCGATGACGACCGTGACGAAACCGCGGGCGGGGGAGTGGCGCCACGGCGGGGAGATCGCGGAGAGGTAGAGGGCGCCGATCAGCACGGCGAGCCACAGGACGTGTCGCCATCTGTTCCACCAGCGGGCCGGGGGCAGGTCCCAGACCTTCTCGTAGCCGCTCTGCAGGGCCGTGCCGAAGGACAGGCCGAACACCGTGAGCAGGGCGAGGCCGAAGGCCGTCGTGGTCCGCCACACCTGACCGGGCAGGGCGAAGAGCTGTTTGATCTCCACCATGGCGGGTGCGGACACGCCGAGCCCGTCACCGAGCCATTGGGCGAAACCCTGTCCGTCGGTGGCGTCGGCGGCGGACACGACGACCAGCAGGGGGACCAGGGTCAGGAAGCCGAGCGCGGCGAACCCGAGCGCGCGTTGCCACAGTTGCAGGTCCCGGACGTTTCCCCAGCGGCGTCCGGCCCGCACCCGGCGGATGCTGCTGGCGATGCGGGCGGCCGGCGACGGCTGCTTGGTTCCCTCGGATCTGGTCGTGGGCATGGCGGCTCCAGCTGCTGCCCTTCCCACGGTAGGACCTCCCGTGCGAGGGCGTCCACCACATCGCTCAGCCGCCCGTGGCGCCGGTGGGCGGCGCGCTGTGCGGCCGCGCCGCCGCCCGTGGCGCGCAGGTGGTCGAGCAGGGTGTCGACGAGGAGCAGGTCGCCCGAGGCGCCGAGTCCGGGTGCGGCCCGCTCGCGCAGCCGGTCGACCAGCTCCCAGGCCGGCAGGCGTGCGCCGCGGCACGGATCCAGTCCGTCACCGTCGAGGCCGTGCAGGGCGGCGAGCCGGTGTGCCTCCCGCAGCCTTCCGCCCTCGACGCACGGCGCCGGCCGGCCTTCGTCGATCTCCGGCAGCACGGTGGCGGCGAGCCCCCGTACGAGTGCGGCCAGCAGGACGACGGTGTCCAGATCCGCGTTCACGTCGGCGATGCGGATCTCGAGCGTCGGCACGTGCTCGGAGGGCCGGGCGTACCAGTAGATCATCCGTCGGTCCAGGAGGGCACCACACCGTACGAGGTCGTCGGCGATGCGCTCGTAGGCCCCCTCGTCCAGGACGGGGGTGGGCCCCACCGTGGGCCAGCGGCCGTGCTCGACCGCGCGCCAGCTCGCGTAACCGGTGTCCCGGCCGCGGTCGAAGGGGGAGTTGGCGGCGAGCGCCTGCAGGACCGGGAGCCAGGGGCGGATCCGGTTCGAGACCTCCAGGGCCTGGGCGCGGTCCTCCATGCCGATGTGCACGTGACACCCGCACACCACCTGGTCGCGGGCCCCGATGGCCGACGCGAAGCGGGTGGCCATCCGCCGGTAGCGCGCGTCGGGCGTGATGGTCAGCGGACGCTCCGGAGGGATCACGGGGGTTCCGGAGGCGAGGAGCAGGCATTGCTCGGCCTCCGCGGCCTTCCCGAGCTCACCGCGCAGTCCGGCCAGGTCGGCGGCGAGCGCGGCCGTGCTCGACGTCGGCCTGGTGCACACCTCGACCTGCGCGGTGAAGAACTCCGGCTGGACCAGTGCGCCCAGCCGGTGCGCCGCCTCCGCGATGACGCGCGGCCCGCGGCCCACCGGGGCGCGGCTGCGGCGGTCGACGAGGATGAACTCCTCCTCGACCCCCATGGTCAGCTTCGGCGTCTGCCCGCAGGGGTCCACGGTCACGGGGCTTTCGGGCTGAACGGAAAGTAGTCCGTGTGCCGGTCGGAGGGGAGCACCGAATAGCTGGCCTCCGGCAGCTCGTTCCAGAGGCCGGGCAGGTTGCCCAGGGGTTCCGACACCACGATCCGCGTCTCGTCGGAGACCTCCCTGAGGTAGTCCAGTTCCGGATAGAGGTGGCGTACGGTGTCGGCCCGGCTGCTGTAGTACAGCGACCGGGAGCAGCCCTGGCTCGAATACCTGAACGCCCAGACCTGCTCGCCGTCACTCACCGCGATCGTCATCTGCAACGGGTTCGGCACCCCGTGCTGCCGTCCGAGATCCTCGACGAGACCCGCCATCCGGGCCACGGCGCCCGGGACGTCCTGGTCGAGGCCGAAGGTGACCGCGAGGTAGAACATCACCTCGGAGTCCGTGGAGCCCTCGATGGACGGGAACAGCGCCGGGTCGACCGCCATGCAGAGGTCGCGCTGCAGCCGGTGGAAGTCCGTGACCGCCCCGTTGTGCATCCACAGCCAGCGACCGTGACGGAACGGGTGGCAGTTCGTCTGCTGGATAGCCGAGCCCGTCGAGGCACGGACGTGGGCGAAGAAGAGGCTGGAGCGCACGTGGGCGGCGAGCTCGCGTAGGTTGCGGTTGTTCCACGCGGGTCCGATGTCGCGGAACACCGCCGGCGTGCCGTCGTCGTTCCCGCTGTACCAGCCGATGCCGAAACCGTCCCCGTTGGTCGACTCGACCCCCTCGCGGGAGCGGAGGCTCTGGTTGATCAGCGAGTGCTCCGGCCGGTAGAGCACGGCATCGAGCAGCATCGGCGAACCCAGGTACGCGAGCCAGCGACACATGCCACATCTCCTTCTCGGCTTCCTCCGAGCCTAATCCCGCCGGTGTCGTGGTTCGCGCCGACGGACCGCCCGGGGGCCGTACGCGACCCGTGGGGCGCGGACGCGGGGAGGAGCGGTCCGCGTGTTTCCGGCTACGGATGGTGGCGTAAGGGTGATGCCGGGGCGCCGGCGGCGGCGTCGGCATGCGCGCGGCGGCTCCATTGCCCAGGATGGTGGGATCCGACCCGCGTGCCGTAAGGAGCCCCCGATGCTGGAGCGCAAGCTGCGCAAGGACCGTACCCAGGTGACGTTCGTCCTCCCCGCGGACAGTCCGGCCGGGACGGTGAGTGTGGTGGGCGACTTCAACAACTGGCAGCCCGGGGTCCACACCCTGCGGCCGCGCAAGGACGGCAAGCGCGCCGTCACCGTCGAACTGCCCAACGAGAGCACGCACTGCTTCCGGTACCTGGCGGCCGGTGACTACTGGTTCAACGACGAGAGCGCCGGAGACCAGGAAGGCTGCAACAGCCGCCTGCACACCTGACCGGATCGGTCAGGATTCGAGAAGCACCGGCGGGGGAGCGGCGCCTAGCGTGAGGGGCATGACCTCTCTCGCATCCGTCACCCTCGAGGTGGCCGACCTCCCCGCCGCCGACCGCTTCTACACCGCCTTCGGTCTGGGCACGCAGGTGCGCCTGCGTGCCTCGGACGCGCCGACGACCGGGTTCCGCGGTTTCGCGCTGGCGCTCACGGTGTCCCAGCCGGCCGACGTCCGAGCCTTCGTCGACGCCGCCCTCGACGCCGGCGCGACGACGCTGAAGCCCGCCGCCAAGTCGTTCTGGGGCTACGGAGGCGTCGTACGGGCCCCGGACGGGACGATTCTGAAGGTCGCCAGCTCGGCGAAGAAGGACTCCGGCCCGGCCACCCGGGAGATCGAGCAGCTCGTCCTGCTGCTGGGAGCCACGGACGTGTCCGCGACCAGGCAGTTCTACGTCGGTCAGGGCCTCGTGGTCGCCAAGAGCTTCGGCAGCAAGTACGTCGAGTTCGCCGCCGGGCCGGGCCCCGTCAAGCTGGCGCTGTACGGGCGCCGCGCCCTCGCCAAGGACCTCGGCGTCCCGGTCGACGGCACCGGATCGCACCGTCTCGTCCTCGGCAGCGGTGCCGGCTCCTTCACCGACCCGGACGGCTACGCCTGGGAGCCGGCCCCGGCGCCCACCGCCTGATCCCCCTCATCCCTCACCGCGGCGGGGGCCCGGTGGGACCGGCGGGCATCGGGTCGCGCCACATCGCCCAGAGGACCGGCCCGCCGTCCGGCATCCGGATCTCGCGGGTGACGCGGAAGCCGAACCGTTCGTAGAAGGGCACGTTCGAGGCCTTGCTGGACTCCAGATAGGCGCACTGCCCCAGCCGGTCGCAGTGGGCCAGCTGTTCCCGCACCAGGGCCGTACCGACGCCCGCACCCTGCGTCGCGGGGTCGGTTCCCAGCGTCGACAGGTACCAGTGCGGGACGTCCGGGTGGGCCTCGTGCAGGGCGTTCTGCACGTCCGCCGCCCGCGACAGCCCCCGCACGCCGAAGACGCGCGCGTAGTGCGGCACGGCCGCCAGTTCCCACACCGCGGAGGCCTTCCAGAGGCCGGGACCCGACCAGAGCGCGGCGGCCAGGAGCCGGCCGCCGCTGGTCGCGGCCAGCCGGACACCGCCGGCCCGCGGCCGCTGCTGCCGCTGGGCCAGCTTGAAGTAGGCGGCGATCCTGCGCTCGCGGCCGGCGGGGCCGGGGACCATCCACGTCATGACCGGGTCGTCGGCGAAGGCGCGGGCCAGGAGCGCGGCGACGGCTCGCGCTTCGACCGGCCGCGCGCACCGGATCCCGTAGCCGGAGGAAGCCGGCGCTGTGCGTGCGTTCATGGGATCACGGTAGGCAGCGGGACCGGGCCGCCGCTGCCGTCCACCGGCGGACACGCCGCACGGATCACCCGCCGACGTGCGGGTATTCGTTGGCCCGGGAACGGCCCGCCCTGCTTGGATGCGGGCATGGACACTGCCCTTCCGCCCGGTTACGACATCTCCACCGCCCCCGAGCGCCTCGACCGCGCCCTGATACACCGGTGGCTGTCGCAGGACGCGTACTGGGCCCTCGGCCGGCCCCGCGAGAAGCAGGACCTGGCCATTGCCGAGTCCCTGAACTTCGGCGTCTACGACAGCGCGTCGGGTGCGCAGGTCGGCTACGCCCGCGTGGTCACCGACCAGGCCACCTTCGCCTGGCTCTGCGACGTCTACATCGCCCCCAGCGTCCGCGGCAAGGGTCTGGGCACCGCCCTGGTCGGCGCCGTCAAGGACCACCTCGCCCCGCACGGACTGCGCCGCATCCTGCTGGCCACAGCGGACGCCCACGGGGTGTACGCCGAGGTGGGCTTCGAACCGCTGGGCGAGCCGGGCAAGTGGATGGTGCTGGGCGAGCAGTGAGCCCACGGGCGCTGACGTCCTCGTCGCCGCCGCCTGCGGGGGTCCCTGGACCCCGCGCGGGTCCGGGGCTCGACGGGTCACGGGACCGGGCGACTGACGGTGTCGTCGACGGCTGTGACAAATGTAATGGGTTGTCAAGGTGCCTCTGCATCCGAAGGTGGATGCCGGGTTCGTCCTGGCGGAGGAGGCCGCGCCTCGGGTGCGGGGCGAAGAATCGAGGTGTCCCCGGACCGCCCCGGCCCCATCGGGCCGCCGGGCCCACCGGGCCACCGACGAGGAGCTGCCGTGCCCCACACCCGCCCTGACACCGGCCCTGTCCACCGCCCCGCCGTGACCCCCGTGCCACGCCTGCGCCGGGTCGCCTCCGCCACCGCCGTCGCCGTGGCCCTGCTGGCGGCCCTCGCGCCGGCCGCGGGCGCCGTGGGCGAGGGTCCCCCGGCCACTGACGCCGCGGTGGCGGGACGGCACCCCGACCGCGCCCAGCTGCAGAGGAGGCTGAACGCCATCCACGAGGCGGGCATCTACGGCGTCTACTCCGCGGTCCGCGACGGCCGCGCCCGCTTCGACGGCGCCGCCGGACTCGCCGACGTCTCCGCCGGGTTACCGGCCCGGCCCGACCTGCGGCACCGCGTCGGCAGCGTCACCAAGACCTTCACCGCCGTCGCCGTACTGCAGCAGTCGGCGAAGGGCCGGGTGGGCCTGGACCGGCCGGTCGGTGACTACGTGCCCGAACTCCTGCCCGGCGAGCGCGGCCGCAAGGTGACCGTCCGCATGCTCCTCAACCACACCAGCGGAATCGACGACTACGTCGCGGACGCCTTCCCCTCTCTCCGCACCGGCACCACCCACAGCCTGGACGACCACCGGTTCCGCACGGTGCGACCCGCCGAGCTGATCGGATACGGGGTCGGCCGGCCCCAGCTGTTCGAACCCGGTACCGGCTGGGCCTACGCCAACACCAACTACGTGCTGTTGGGCGAGGTGCTCCGCAAGGTGACCGGACAGGACCCGGAGCGGCTGATCACCCAGGACGTCATCCGGCCGATGGGCTTGCGCGACACCTATTTCCCCGGCGCCGACCCGTACATCCGCGGCCCCCACGCGCGCATGTACGAGAACTTCCTCGGGCTCATCGACCCGCCCCGCGACTACAGCACCTACAACATGACCTGGGCCGGCACCGCGGGAGCCCTCGTCTCCACCCCGCAGGACCTCAACACGTTCTACCGCGCCCTGCTGAGCGGCGACCTGCTGCCGCGCCGCCAGCTCGACGAGATGCGCACCACGATCGACGTCAAGGACGAAACGGGAGCCGTCGCCCTGCGCTACGGCCTCGGCATCTACTCCCTGGACACGCCCTGCGGGCCCGCCTGGGGTCATGACGGGGCCGTCTGGGGCGCCGGCACGTGGGCACTGTCCAGTCCGGACGGCGCACGACAGTTCGCCATCGGATACAACCTGATGAAGTACCAGCGGCTCAGCGAGGACGGCACGGTCCTCCTCCCGCACCCGGCCGACGCCGCTTTGATCGACTACAAGGACCGGTCCCTCTGCGGCACCACCGCGCCGCGCGCATCGGACCCGGCCGCCGGCAACCGTGCCCTGCCGGTACCCCGCGCGCTGCCCCAGGTCGACGCGATGCCGCCCCGACAGTGGGCGAGCTCCGGCCTCTGAACTGCCCGTTCCGCATGATGCAGTCATCCCGTGTGGTTCTCTGTGTGACGCAGGAAGTGCGCCCCATGGAGGACTGCGCCGGGGCGGGAACGTGGCTACGCTGGGAAAGGCTCCCCCCGGTCCGTGCCTCCGTGCACGACCACCTAGGACGATCGATGCCCATGAAACGCCTGGCAGAGTCGCGCTCGACCAGAGGAACCCCCGCGGTCGCCACGGTGGCCGCCATGGCGGCTCTGGCCGCCGCGTGCCTGATGCCCGGGTACTCCGCCGCGGCCGACGCCGCTGCCGTCGCCCCGGCCGACGGTCCCTGTGAGACGTCACTGGCGGACAGCTTCTGGCGCGCACCCGTGGACCGGCTGCCCGTGCACCCGAGCTCCGGCCAGTACGTCTCCTCGATCGGTTCCGCCGAGTCCCTGCACCCGGACTTCGGCTCGGGGCGCACGGAAGGCGAGCCCTTCGGCATCCCCGTCACCGTCTCGGACGCGAACCTGCCGGAAACGAAGGTGACCCTGGACATCGCCGAGGAGAGCGACACGTCCGGGTACCGGATCCCGCCGAACGCCAAGATCGAGAACGGTCCGGCGAGCAGTGGGGACCGCCACGTGGTCGTCTGGGACCGCGCCCTGTGCAAGTCCTACGAACTCTGGAACGCACGCCAGCAGGGCGACAACGCCTGGCACGCGGGATCGGGCGCGGTCTTCGACCTGCGGTCCCACGCGCTGAGGCCCGACGGGTGGACCTCGGCCGATGCCGCCGGCCTCGCCATCCTCCCCGGGCTCGTGCGCTACGACGAGGCGGCGGCGGGGCGGATCGACCACGCGATCCGCATCACCGTTCCGCGCTCGGACCAAAGCTACATCTGGCCCGCACGGCACCAGGCGGGTGCCGCGGCGGACACGTCGCTGCCTCCCATGGGGCTGCGGCTGCGGCTCAAGAGTTCGGTGGACACCTCGCAACTGGCCCCGCAGGCCAAGGCCGTGGCCGATGCGCTCAAGAAGTACGGGGCCATCGTGGCGGACAACGGCTCGGCCTGGTACATCACCGGCGAGGAGCACGCCGGTTGGGACAATGCGCAGCTCGACGCGCTGAAGGGCTTCAAGGGCTCGGACTTCGAGGCGGTCGACACCTCCGGACTCCAGCAGTCGCCGGACTCGGGCGCGGTCGCGCCGAAGTGATCCGATCCCCAGCGGGCCCGTGATCCCGCATCGGTCCCTGACCACGCCCCGCTGCCCCCCGCACCGCACCAGCGGGGCCGAGCCCGGCGGGGGAGGCGCGTCTCAGCGTTCGGCGAGCTCCGAGGGGGCTTCCTGCACCACCCAGCCGTTCCCGTCGGGGTCGTTGAAGGTGAGGAAGGAGTTCCAGGTCCCGCCTTTGCCGTCCTCCCAGCCCGACGCGCCGACATGGCGGACCGGGGACACGTCAACCCCCCGGTCCGTCAGGTCCCTGTGGGCCGCCTCGATGTCGACGACGCACAGCTGAAGGCCGTGGAGGGTGCCGGGGGCCATCGTTCGGGTGCCGGGCGCTGCCGGCATTCCTTGGAGCATGGCGATGGAGCAGCGGGAGCCGGGCGGCGTCATCTGGATGATGCGCACGCCGGGCGCGACCTCGTCGTCGAGGTCGACCCTGAAGCCGATCTTTTCGGCATAGAAGGCCTTCGCGCGATCCATGTCGGTGACGGGGACGGGGACCACTTCGAGCGTCCAGTCCATGGGTGCCTCCTCGGGGGTGTCAGGTCGTGAGTGCCGAGCTGGGTACACCGTCGCCCACGCGGGCAGGTCGGGCACGTCGAAACGCCCAACAAGCCTCCGAGTTGCGCGGACCCGGGCGTCCGCCCTCGCTCATGAAAAAGAGTCGTTCGTGCGAGCCTCCGCCGGTACGGTGACGGGATCGTTCGTGCCGGGTGCCCGTGAGGTGTGCGTGTGTCCCGGCAACTCCCGAGCTGAGAGCAGGTTTGTCTCATGGCGTGTCGTATCAGTGAGCTCGTGCTCGAATGCCGCGACCCCGAGGCGCTGGCGCGGTTCTGGTGCGAGGTCCTCGACTTCGTCGTGCTCGACCCCGGGGACGGGGACTACGTGGAGATCGGGCCGCGCGAGGGCTTCGGCGGTCCGCAGCCGACGATCGTCCTCATTCGCAGGGACCAGCCGGAGCCGGGAAAGCCCCGGCTGCACATCGACGTCAACGCCACCGACCGCGACCAGGACGCCGAGCTCGAACGCCTGCTGGCGCTCGGTGCGCGCCCGGCCGACGTCGGCCAGACGGGGGAGGAGCCGTGGCATGTGCTGGCCGACCCCGAAGGCAATGAGTTCTGCCTGCTGAAGGCCCGCCTCAATCCGCTCTGACGCCCCTCGGGTACACCTCCCCTTTTCTCCCCGCCCCTACGCCGGTCGGTTCGCCTCGTGCTCGGCGCCCGGTCGGCGTAGGACCAGGAGGATCAGCAGAACGAAGGCCGCGAACGCGGTGCCCGTGCGGAACAGGTTGAAGAGCTCCCAGCGGTCGAGGATCTCGGCGTGATCGACGGGCGCCGAGGTGACGGCCCACTCCTTGATCCGGCCGTTGATGGGGACGTTGCCCAGCCGGGTTATCAGGAAGGAGGCCAGGACCAGCAGCCCCGCCCCGCCGGCCAGCCATCGCGTGGTGCCGCGGGTCATCACCGCGAGCGCCGCGGCGCTGAGTGCGGACAGCGCCATGGCGCCCTGCATGGTGATGCCGTTCATCTCCATCAGCCGGGCGTGGAAGGACAGCCTCATCTCCAGCGGTACGGCGTCGAACGTGGGGACGAGATTGGCCGCGCCGTAGCCGAACGCGCCCGCGAGCGCGCCGGTGGTGAGCAGGGCGAGACTCTTGACGAGTCTGATGGGCATACGGACCACCTCTGTGGACTTGGTGCGGTGAGTGACGGAAGCGTGAGCTGTGTGCCGCTGCCTCGACGGCGAGCCTCAGGCACCGCTCGGCTGGATCATTCTGCGGCCCGCGGTGCTTCCGCCGTCCACGGCGATCGAGGCACCCGTCATGTAGGGGAAGTCGTCGGACGCGAGGCCGAGCACCGCGCTCGCGATCTCCTCGGCGCCGGCCATCCGTTCGAGACCGTCGACGTTGAGCGGGCCCCACGCCTGCTTGTACTTCAGCCGATCCGCGTCCGGGATTCCGGGCGGGCGGACGAAGGGGGTGTCGGTGGTGCCCGGCAACAGGGCGTTGATCCTGATTCCCTTGGGCCCGTACGCGAGTGCCGCGGACTTCACCAGGCCCTGCACCGCCCGCTTGCTCGCGGTGTACGCGGCGCCGTTCGCTCGCGCCTGCTCGGCCGCTGACGACGAGGTGCAGATGATGACGCCGTGCTGAACCCTGAGCATGTGCGGAATCTCGTACTTGACGGCGAGGAACACGCCCCGCGCGTCGGTCGCCTGGACGTCGTCCCACTCCTCGACGCTCATCTCGTGGGGGAGTCTGCCGCCGCCGATCCCGGCGTTGTTGAAGGCCACGTCGAGGCCGCCGTAACGGCTCGCGACCCGGTCCACGAAGGCGCGTACCTGAGCGTCCACCCGCACATCGGCTTGGATGTAGGTCGCCTCACCGCCGGCGTCCCGGATCTCCCGTTCCACCTGGCGCCCCAACTCGGCCCGTCGACCGCAGAACCCGACATGAGCGCCCTCCGCGGCGAACGCCTTCGCGGCCGCCCTGCCGATGCCGGACGTGCCACCCGTGACGAGCACCGACTTCCCCAGGAAGCGGCCCGCCTTGGCGCGGGACCTCGACGGGGCGCCGGCCGCGTGGGCGGTGGTGCCGGAAGCGGCGCCGCCCAGCCCCAGAGCCGCCGCTCCCCCGAGGAGGGACCGCCGCCCGAGGGTCGCGGACCGCGCGTCGGCGCCGGCACTGCTGGCTGTATGCGTGTTCGCGTTCGTGTTCACTTCCGTATCCATGGCGATCACGCTCGCAGGCCGCACGGGGTTGCCGACTCCCTCCACGGGACGGACATCGCGGCCGGTGGGAGGAGGTGGCCTCCTCCCACGGCAGGACCCCGGGGCGACGGCGAACACCTATCGTGAGAGGGGTGAACCGACAACCGCATCGAGCTTGCGTTCGACAGAAGATTCGCCACCTTACGGATCCTGGCGCTCGCCGGCGTACTGGTCGGCTACTCCCTGCTGCTGCAACGCCCGTCCGGCGCCAGGGACTGGGGCCTGGCAGCAGCCGGCCTGGTGCTGTGCCTGGTCGCGGGCAGATGGGTGTTCGGCGCGCTCCTGGCACAGTCAGGCCTGCTCGTCGTCGCACACGCGCTGGGCTCCGACACCGTGTCCTCGTTGAAGGTCCTGGCCGCGGTCACCCTCTTCGAGCTGGCGGTCCAGCAGTCCGGGCGCCGCCTCGCGGCCGGGGCGACCGTACTGGCGCTCACCATCGCCGTGAACCGCTTCGAAGAACTGCCCGGCGGTTCCCTCCCGATCCTCTACAAGATGTGCATCGTCGCAGGCGCGCCGCTGCTCATCGGCTCGTACGTACGCGTGACCCGCGACGCCGCACTGCACGCGCGGGAGTACGCGCACCAGCAGGAACTCCGCGCCGAACAAAGGCTCCTTGCCGCCCGCACGGCGGAGCGCACCACCATCGCGTGCGAGTTGCACGACCTCGTCGCCCACCACGTCTCCTCCATGGTGCTGCGCGTCGGTGTCGCCCGGCACGTCACCGCCGCGCCCGGCACCACCGCCACCACCGACCCGCGGATCACCGAAGTCCTCGACGACCTGCACGCCAGCGCCGGCGCGGCCCTGACGGATCTGCGGCGCCTGGTGGCCGTGCTGCGCGCCCCGGACCGCACCCACCACGACATCGGTTCCGTGGTCGCGCCCGGAGCGCTGCTGACGGCACTGGAGTCGGTGGCGGAACACAGCCGCCAGACCGGCCTGACCGTGACCGCATTCGTGGATCCCCTTGTCGCGAGGCTGGACGTGGTACGTGGCCTCGCCGTCCTCCGCCTGGCCCAGGAGGGGCTGGCCAACGCGGCCAAGCACGGCGGGCCCGGCGCACGGGCCGAGCTGGCGGTTCGGGTGGTCGATGACGTCGTCCACGTGACGATCCACGACGACGGGGCCGGAAAGGCCCGAACACCGGCCCCCGGTTCTTCCGGACACGGATTGATCGGCATGCGCGAACGCGTGGACCTGCTCGGCGGCCGGCTGGACGTCGGCCCCGCAGCCCAGGGCTGGCGCCTCTCGGCCGAACTGCCCGCCCTCGGAAGCCACATGGTGCCCCAGTCGTGATCGGTATCCTCGTCGTCGACGACCAGCAGCTCGTCCGCATGGGACTGCGCATGCTCTTCGAGCAAGCGCAGGACATCAGGATCCTGGGCGAGGCGGACAGCGGGGCGGAGGCCGTACGACTGGCCGAACGCCTCGCTCCCGACGTCGTCCTCATGGACCTGAGGATGCCCGGAATGGACGGCATCACGGCCACCCGCCGCATCCTGACCGTGCGTCCCGCCACCCGGGTCGTCGCCCTCACCACGTTCGACGACGACGACCACCTGTACCCGGCGCTCGCGGCCGGAGCCTGCGGCTTCCTCGTCAAGGACACCCCGCCGGCCGAACTCCTGGAGGCCGTACGCCGGGCCGCCGACGGTCAGGCCCCCTTCAGTCGGGACGTACTCGACCGCCTCGTGGCCCAGGCGCTCCACACCCGCCCGTCCTCGGACACCCCGTCGGACCCATCGATGGACACCCCGGTATCGGCCATCACCCCGCGTGAACGGGAGGTACTCGGACTGCTCGGTGTCGGCCTGTCCAACAAGGAGATCGCCGACCGGCTGCATCTCGGGGTCACCACGGTCAAGACGCACGTGGCCAGCCTCATGGCGAAGACGGGCCGGGACAACCGCATCCGCCTTGCGGTTCTCGCCGTCCTCACCGGCATCACCCCGGAATGACCGTCGCTCAGGTGGACCACCCGGAAGGAACGCGCGGGTCCGGTACGTACGCACAGTACGTCCCCGTGCGGATCGTCCGGTCGAGGTGGTCGCCGAGCGCCGGAGAGGCTTCATGGAGGCGGCCGATGGTCTTGCGGACGGCCTGGGTCACTGCGGCCCGAGCCCGTTCCGAGGCCACACCGGCGTGCCTGTCGCGCCCACCGAGCCCGACGGCCCGGGCGAGTTCGTTGATGAGGAATTCGCGTTCGAGCTCGGTCTGTTCCCGCCTGGCGATGTCGTTGTCGGCGCGGGCCTCCTTGATGTCGTCCTCGATCTCGGCGAGCCGCCGGCCGTACATCTGCTTGGCACGGTCGTCCAGGAGGGGACCGGCGTCTCCGACGCGGACGAGGCCCGCCGCGGCGTCGGGGTCGTCGCTGTCGGCGGCGACGAGGTCGAGGACGTGGAACTCCCGGCCCGGCGCGGCGAGCATCCGCGCGAGGTGGTGCATCCCTTTGCTGTCGCGTGCGGTCACGCGCCGACCGTTGAAGACGACCCTCCAGTAATCGCCTTCCCGGACGAACGTGTCCGGTTCGGTCGAGGCCGGCTGTGCCTCGTGGGCCGCAGGAGCGTGGGCGATC
This sequence comes from Streptomyces sp. NPDC005533, assembly GCF_042871845.1. Classification (NCBI taxonomy): domain Bacteria; kingdom Bacillati; phylum Actinomycetota; class Actinomycetes; order Kitasatosporales; family Streptomycetaceae; genus Streptomyces; species Streptomyces sp. NPDC005533. Next base: position 157,573 of record NZ_JBIAJH010000009.1, read on the forward strand.
CGTTCGAGCTCGGTACGCGCCGCCTCCCGCTCGAAGGCCTCGGCCCGGACGTTGCCCACGGCGCGCTGGGCGTCCGCGAGCCGGAGCCGGCACTCGGCCGTCTCGTAGGGGGCGCCGACCTCGCTCCACGTACGGACGGCGTCGGTGAAGCACGCGGCCGCGCCGCCGGCGTCGCCCTCGGCGAGCAGGACCTCACCCCGGGCGTGCAGGGCCGATGCGGCGAGCGCGTTGCTTGCGAAGCGGACGGAGACCTCGTGGAGCTCGCGCGCCGCCGTCCTCGCCGTCCCCACGTCACCACCGGCGATGGCGATCCGGACCTGTGCGTCCAGCAACGGCGCCCGCCGCAGCTCGGACGTGGGCGGCAGCTCCTTCGACGGCACCGGCAGCGGCCGGGCCAGCGCCTCCCGGATCGCGGCGGCCGCCGCGTCGACGTCACCGGCAGCGAGGCGAACGAGCGAAAGCCCGGGTTCGGGATCCCACCCGAGGCGGTGGGCGGCGAGCAGCGCCTCTTCGGCGCCGGTCAGGTCGCCTCGTCGCAGCCGGATCCGGCCCAGTTCCGTCAGCGGCCACCCCAGCTCGCGCCGTACGTAGGGGCGCAGCTCGTCGCACGCGAGCAGCACCTGCTGCTCGGCGTTCGCGCACTGGCCCCGCAGGCGCAGGATCTCCGCCCGGTGCACCCGGCAGCGGCCGTGGAGGCTGCCGATCGCGTTCGCGCGTGCCCACCGCTCCATCGCCTCCGTCCACTGCTCGGCCAGGTCGTACTGGGCCAGGCCCTGCAGTGCGCACACCACCTCGCAGTAGACGACTCCGGTCGACAGTGCGTCGAGGTCGCCGGCCATCGCCGCCGTGCCGGCGTCGCCGAGAAGCTCCAGGCCTCGTTCGACGTCACCGTCGAGGACCATCAGCCGGGCCTGGGCCACGCGCCCGATCGCCGCTGCCGCCGGATCGGTGCGCGAGCCGGTCTCGACCGCCCGTGCGGCCCAGTCCCGAGCCGCGTCGAGGTCACCGCTGAGGAGTCGCTCGAAGGTGCGCACTGCGGCGAACCAGGCGTGCGCGGGCGTCGCCGGTGCGGGGTCGAGGAGGCGTTCTGCGCGACGCAGCCACCCCCGTACGGGTGCCATGAGCGCGGTGTCGAACAGCAGGTGCATGGCCACCCGGACGGCTGCTGCGGCCGCACCGTTGTCCTCGCCGAGCCCGGACAGCACGCCGTGGAGCCGCTCCCAGGTCTCGATCGCGACGTCGAGGTGCCCCGCGGCGTACGCGACACCGGCGAAGTCGGCGAGGTCCTCCGGGCCGAGCCCGCCCGCCTCCTGGGCCGCCAGGTAGCCGGCGTAGGCGTCCGCCCACGCCCCACGGGCCGCGGCGCTCCGCGCCTGGTCGAGCGCGGATCCGTCACCGGCGGCAGGGGTCACGGACATGTCCTTCGGTCCCGGGTCGGGCCGGTTACAGCGGTAACCGCTCCGCTTACGCCTCCATAGTGAGCCGCAACCGCAGCGGAGGACATCATGGACACCGTCACAGTGAGCGACATCCAGCTGGAATACGAGATCCACGGAACCGGGGAGCCGGTACTGTTCATCAGCCCGGTCCTCTCCGACGGGTTCGTCCCGCTCCTGGCCGAACCGGCACTCAGCGGGCGCTACGCACTCATCCGCTATCACAAGCGGGGCTGGAGCGGCAGCACCCACAGGCCCGGGCCGGTCGCCGTCGCCGACCACGTCACCGATGCCATCGGGCTGCTCGATCACCTCGGTATCGACCGCGTCCACGTGGCCGGGCACTCCAGCGGCGCGGCGGTCGCCGCCCAGCTGGCCCAGGACCGGCCCGACCGCATCGCCACGGTCGCCCTGCTGGAGCTCTCCCTGCTGTCGGTGCCGGCGGGCGAGGCGTTCTTCGCACAGGCGGGGCCGGCGTTCCAGGCGTACGCCGACGGGGACGCCGAACGCGCCATCGGGCTGTTCCTGTCCCTCGTCAGCGGCATGGACGGGGAACGCTGCCGGACCCTGCTCGACGAGCGCCTGCCGGGCAGCGTCGAGCAGGCGGTCAAGGACGCCGACACGTTCTTCGGGATCGAGCTCCCCGCCCTGGCCGAATGGCGCTTCGGCGCCGAGGAGGCCGCGGCGATCCGTCAACCAGTGCTGTCCGTGCTGGGAAGCGACACCCGACCGCTGTGGGTCGAGGTCGCCGCCTTCCTCCGAGCGACCGTGCCCGACGTCGAGGAACGCGTCATCGACGGCGTCGGCCACCTGCTTCACATCGAACGGTCCAGGCCGGTCGCCGAGGCCCTGGCCCGGTTCCTGGCCCGGCACCCCCTCGCATCCTGACCGAGCCGACCTCCCTCTGGGAAACGATCAGTAAGGGACGGGTGCGGGCAGGGCGGCCTCGGCCACGCCGTGGCGAGCACCCCCGTGGTTCGCCACGGCGTGTGCGAGGCCGTCCTGAGTGGGTCAGTCGGTGGGGGGCGGTGCGGCGGGTCTCGGCGTGCCGGTGGGGTGGAAGCGGGTGATGCGCTGCGGGGGGACGATGGTGGGGAGGAGGAAGCTCCACAGGTCGGTGACGCGCGTGTGCAGGTCCTCGCGCCGGGTGCGGACGTGGGAGGTGACCTGGATGCCGGTGAAGGCGCCGACGAGGAGGGTGGACAGGGCCCGGACGTCGAGCGCGGGGTGTATGTCGCCCTGTTCCTGAGCCGGTGTCAGGCAGCTGCGGCAGGTGGCGATCCAGGTGTCGTACGGCGTGGGGTCGGGGTTGGTGAAAGCGCCGAACTCGATGACCAGGCGGATGCCGGCGCGGATGCGGACGTTGGTGCGCAGTCCGTGCGCCATCTGGTGGGTGAGGTCGATGACGGTCTGCAGGCCGGGGTTCTCGATCGCGGGGATGTGTTCGGAGACCTGGAAGTGTTCGTCCATCAGGGCGCGCGCGAGGGCTTCCTTGGACGGGAAGTGGAAGTACAGGGCGCCCTTGGTGACTCCGGCGTACTTGACGACGTCGCTGAGGCTGGTGCCGTCGAACCCGCAGAGGTCGAAGGCCGTGGCCGCGCCGTCGAGTATGGCTCGGCGGGTGATCTCGGCCCGCTCCTGTCTGACCCTCGTCACGTGCTCGCCCCCAGGTCGCTGTCGTCGAGCGGTGTTCGCTGTGGTGTGTCGCCAATGTAGTCCGGCCGCCCGAAAGAAAACCAGTCGACAGGTACTGGTTTCGCGAGGTGGGTGAGCGGTTCGCGGAGTTGTGGGGTTTTTGCGTAACGGCATTCCGTGGCAAGCGAGTTGAAGCCGATACGGCGAGGAGCGCGGCGGCCCGGGTGGGGCGTTTCGAAGCGGAGACCGCCGGACGCGTAGGCTCGGCGCCGTGGCTGATCAGATGCAGAGGATCGTGACCGGGTTGCCGGACCTGACGAAGGTCACCGATGTGTGGGCGGTGGCCGACGGCCGGGTCGCCCAGGGAGACCCGGCCTTCTGTGCGGACCTCGGCATCGCCCTCGCCGGCGCGTACGGCTCCGGCCAGGTGTGGCAGTACAGAAGCGTCTTCGACCACCTGCTCCGCCTGCTCGCCACCACACCAGGTCCCGAGAACGCCGCCCAGGCGGTGCGGCTGGTCTCCTCGAAGGCGGTCACCAGCAGGAACCTGGACCGTTTCACGGCCTCCTTGCTCGCCTCCGGCCAGGAGGCCGAGAACCTGGCCGCCGCGTTCTCCGGACCCGCCTCGGAGGAGCTTCGGGCCTGCCTGCTCCACGAACTCGTGCTCAGGGGTGTCGCCGTGCACGAGACGCCCGGTGTCGCCGGCTGGGCCACCTCGCCGCACTGGAGGCACCACCCGTTGGGCCGGCTGCCCTTGACGCTGTCCGACGTGGAAGGCGTTCCCGACCTCCCCCGATACGGCCCGCGCGGCAGCAGCCACTCGATGCCGTTCGGACCGTCGGAGAGCCGCGCACCGGTGACGGCCGCCGGCGCGTCCGTCCCCCCGGTGGAGGAGACGACGACGGAAGCCGCGGCCACGGCCCTGGCCGGCGCCGTGGCGAACTGGGCGGAAGAGTCCAACGGACGCATCGAGGCACGGGACTTCGCTCTCGCGGCCCCGCTGGACGCCGCGTCCGTCCCGAACGCGCTCCTGACGCTGAGGTTGGACTGCCTGGACGGAGCGGGCCGGAAGGCGGCCCTGTCGGTCTCCGTCCTTCGCCCCGACCAGGCGTGGGCCGTGCTCTTCGCCGCGGCGTCGTCGGGCGGGGCGTACAACTCCGGTTCCTTCGGCGCCTACGGCCGCCTCGCCGCCTGGCAGTCCCTGGCCGCCCTGGCCGGCTGCCCGGAAGGTGCCACCACCAGCGAGGTCGAAGCACGCGTACGGGACTGCGTCTGGCACGGCTTCGACGCCGACACGAAGTGGTTCGAGCAAGTGGCCTGGGACATCGGCCTGGCCGCCCTGACCCCGGACCGCCGGCGCCTGGCCGTCCTCGCTGCCACGGACACCGATTGACCTGCGAGGGGCTGCGCGCGTTCCGACTGAACGTGGAGCAGAGCGGGCTGGACGACCTCCGTGAGCGGTTGGCCCGGGTGCGCTGGCCGGACGAGCTGCCCGGCGTGGGGCGGGCGTACGGGATCCCGCTGGAGCGGGTCCGGGAACTCGTCGGGTACTGGCGCGACGGCTACGACTGGCGCGCGGCGGAGGCCCGGCTGAACGAGTGGCCGCAGTTCACCACGGTCATCGACGGGGCGCGGGTGCATTGCGCGCACCTGCGCTCACCCGAGCCGGACGCCACCCCCTTGCTGATGACCCACGGCTGGCCGGGATCGTTCGTCGAATTCCAGCGGGTGGCCGGCCCGTTGACCGATCCCCGGGCACACGGCGGGGATCCGGCCGACGCCTTCCACCTGGTGCTGCCGAGCATCCCCGGATTCGGGCTCTCCGGGCCCACGACCGAACCGGGCTGGGAGTTCAAGCGCGTCGCGCGGGCGTTCGGCGTGCTGATGGAGCGGCTGGGGTACGGGACCTACGGCGTGCAGGGCGGTGACTGGGGAGCCGCGATCTCGCGGGAGCTCGGGCGGATCCTGCCGGAGCGGGTGATCGGGGTGCACCTGAACCTGCTGCCCGGGGGCGGGGCCACCGCCGAGCCCCGGCCCGAGGAACTGGCCGTGCTGCCCGCCGCCGAGCGGGAGCGGACACTGGCGTCCTGGGAGCGGTACCGGACCTGGGCGCGGGATCGGCAGGGCTACGCCGACATCCAGGCGACCCGGCCGCAGACCCTCGCGTACGCGCTGACCGACTCACCGGTGGGACTGCTCGCCTGGATCGCGGAGAAGTTCGACGAGTGGAGCGATCCCGGGTGCCCGATCGACCGGGACCAGCTGCTGACCAACGTCATGCTGTACTGGCTCACCGGCACGGCCGGCAGCGCGGCCCGGATCTACTACGAGCGGGCGCACGCCGACTACGCCGGGCAGCCGCCCGAGGTGTCCCACACGCCGACCGCGCTGGCCGACTTCCCCCGGGACAACTTCATCCCGCTGCGGCACGTCGCCGCGCGCACCGACACCCTCGTGCGCTGGACCTCGTACGACAGGGGCGGGCACTTCCCCGCGATGGAGGTCCCCGACCTGCTGGTGGGGGACGTACGAGCCTTCTTCAGGCAACTGCGGCACCTGCGGCAACTCGGCTGAGCGGCGCCGTCCGTGCCGGGAGGCGTACGGAGTCCGACGTCGACGACGTCACGCGGCCCGGTCGTGCAGGATCCGGGACGGCCTAGAGCCGGGTGGCGGTGATGCGGTCCACGGCGTCCAGGGCGGCCGGCCACGGGAAGTGGGCCGGGGCGTCGGGGCCGGCCGGGCCGGGGACGAAGCCGTTGTCGCCGTAGAGGAGCTCGACACCCGCGCCGCGCAACGTGGCCAGCGACGTCTCGAACTGGGGGTGCGCGGCGAGCGCGGCGTTCGCGCAGGGCATGGCGACCGTGGGGGTGTTCTTGCCGAGCGCCTCGGCGGCGACGCCGACGGCGAAGCGGTCGGTGAGGCCCAGGGCCCAGGCATTGACGGTGTTGAAGGTCGCCGGGGCGAAGAGGAGGGCGTCGGCCGTCGGCCAGACGTCGGCCTCGCCCGGGAACTTGTACTGCCAGCGCACCGGATGGCCGGTGAGCGCGGCGAGTCCGTCCAGGCTTTCCGAGACCCAGTGTGCGGCGGTGGGGGTCAGCCCCAGGCAGACGTCCCAGCCCCGGGTCTGGGCGTCTTCGACGACGTGGGCGACGTCGAAGACGGGCGGGGCGGCTGAGCAGAGCAGGTACAGGGTCTTCGTGGTCATGGGGCCAATATGATCATATCGCTTGACCTCAAGTAAGGTTGAGGCGGCATGATCAAGCCCATGGACATCGAAAACCACACCGAACCCGACATCAAGGCGATCGAAGAGGTCGTCGCCACCGTCGAGCGCACGCAGCGGGCCAAGGACGCCGAGGGGTTCCTGGCCCTGTTCCATCCGGACGCCCTGTGGACCACGGCGCACGGGAAGGTCCTCATCGGGTTCGAGGAGATCGCCGCTTTCACGCGGGCCGTGTTGCCCGCGGCGAGTTGGGACGGGGAGGTCACCTACGAGGTGGTCCACATACAGTTCCTGCGGCCCGACGTTGCCGCGGTGAAGGTGCGTCAGGTCTACCACGGGGCCGACGGCGCCGGCAGCGAGGGCGCCCCGCTGTACGTGCTGACCCGCGAGGCGGACGGCCCCTGGCTGCTGACCGCCTGCCAGAACACGCAGGTCGCGGCGGATCCGGCCTGAGATGTCGCTCCCGGGCGCGGTGCTTCAGGCCTCCTTGCGCGCTTCGCGCTGCCTGACGAGTTCCTCGACCGCGCTCGGGAGGGTCGTCTCGAAGTCGATCAGCTTCGCCCAGGTGGGGGTCACGACGATCCGGACCATGCCGTCGTAGAGCGAACGGATCTCGGACTCCCACACGACCCGCTGCTCGGCCGTCATCGCGTACGTGCTGTTCGACTGGAGGAACTCCTCCGGGATGCCCTCGACGACGTCCAGCTCGGCCCGGCCGCGCAGGAGCAGGATCTTCGGCGGGTGCACCTCGGTGTCGATCGTCAGGGCGACCGCCGGGTTGTGGCGCAGCGCCGGCAGCTTCGGTGCGTTCTTCGGAGTGCACATGACGATTTCCGCGCCGTTCCAGACGAACGCGATCGGAACGGTCCGCGGCGTGCCGTCCTTGGCCACGTAGGCCAGGCGGGTCAGGTCCCGGGCCAGGAGCTCCCGGCTGAGCGGACGGTTCAGGACCTCGCTGATCTCGCTCGGCTGCACGGTCGGACCCACCTTCCAGTGATCGTCGGCCGGCACCACCCGGACCGGGTGATCCCAGGTGTTTTCACCACGTACGGGGCGGGGAGGGGGCGGCCACGATATCTCCGGTGGCCCCGCTCTGTCACGTGTGACGGGCCGGTGCGCGCGTCCCCTCGGCCGCTGCGCGCCGAAACCTCGCCGGTGGGGGAGAGTGGTGCCGTGGTCGACGTCGACGAGGTGGCAACCGAGCTGTACGGGCTCAGGCCGGAGGAGTTCACGGCAGCCCGGGACGCGCACGTCGCCGAGGCGCGCAAGGCGGGGGAGCGGGACGCGGCGAAGCGCATCGCGGCCCTGCGCAAGCCCACCCTCGCCGTCTGGGCCGCGAACCTGCTCGCCCGCGCCGACGCGGACCAGGCCCGGCGCCTGCTGGAGCTCGGCCGGGAACTGCGCGAGGCGCACCGCACCCTGGCCGGGGAGGACCTGCGGAAGCTGTCGCACCAACAGCACGTGGTGATCGCGGCGATGGCCGCCGAGGCCCGACGCCTGGCCGGCGACGCGGGGCAGGAGGTCGCCGAAGGCGTTCAGCGCGAGATCGAGCAGATCCTCCGTACCGTCCTCGCCGACCCCGAAGCCGCCGAGGCCTGGGCGCGGGGCGTGCTGGCCAAGGCCCCGCCCCCCGTCGTGGGCTTCGCCGAACTGGCACCCGTGGACGTACCCGGCACGGCGCCGCCACGGAAGCGACGGAAAGCCGACTCCGACTCCGACTCCGAGTCCGAGACCAAGCCGGAAACCGACACCGACACCCGGGCCGCGCAGGCGCGGGCGCGGGCCCGCGCCGAGGCGGACCGGACGCACCGGGAGGCGGAGCGGGCCGAGGAAGCGCTCGCCACGGCGGAGTCGGAGCGGGAACGGGCCCGCGCCGGGCTCGGCGCGCTCGACGAGCAGATCACGGACCTGCGGGCCCGGCTGGACCGCGCCCGGGAGGAACGCGACGGCCTCGCCGCAGCCGCAGAGGAAGCCGACCACCGGCACCGGCAGGCCGCCCGGGAGGCGAAGACGGCGCGAGCGGAGGCACGGAAGGCCCAGCGCGCCCTCGACGCCGCCGATCACGCCACACCGAGGGCCCGGCACTGACGGTTCGCCGCGGCCGCGTGGGCCAGTTCCTCGTCGTCGAGGAGTTCCGCCAGCCGGGCCCGCGGTCTGGGGGTCGAGGGCGGCCAAGGCGCGGACCGCGGGGTCCTGGTGGTCGGCGAAGGCGGCCAGGCCGGTGGTGGGGAAGTGCGGCCGAGTGGTGAGGTGCGCCCGCGTGTGGCCGTGGCACTCGAGGAAGCTGCGCAGCAGGAGTGACGCCGGGGCGTCCGGATGGTTCTGGGCCGGCAGGACGCGCACGCCGAGATCGTCGTCGACGGTCAGGCGTTCTACGAGGTCGGGCGGCAGGGAGGGGTCCGTGGCGAGCGCGCGGCGTTCGGCGGCTCCGAGGTCCGGGCGGCCCGCGATCCCCGCGCGCACCTCCGGGTCCGGATCGTCGGCCAGGACCACCACCACCTCGGCGGGCAGGCTGGGGTTAGCGGCAATCGCCGCCCGCTCCCCTCAGCGACCGGAGCGGTGAGGACGTCGTCCACGACCGTTCTGCTGAGGGCCCGGTGCAGCAGCAGGCCCGAGGGCGCGTGGCACGGCCGGTCGGGCAGTTCCCGCTCCACCTCCCGACGCCCGTACGGCGGGCCTGCGCGACCGGATGAGTGGGCATGGCCCGACGCAGCCCCGGGTGGACGAACCACTCGGGACCGTCGACCAGTTGGGCCCGTTGCGCCGGATCGACATGGGGGTTTCGGGCGAAGAAGCTGCGGGTGCGGGTGTCGGGGTGTGCGAGCACGGCCTCGACGACCGCGTCGGGCAGGATCCGGTCCCGACACAGCACCATCCGCACGGCCGGCGGCCCGTCGGCGAGCAGCCGCAACAGGACGTCCTCCGGAGAGAACGGATTGAGAGCCACTCAGGCGAGCCGACGCGCGGGCAGATCAGCGGCTTCCCAGATTCCTACAGGCGCAGGCATGCGTCATGACCCCCGTGTGTCAACCGCCCCCCGGGGCAACCGGGCCGTGACCCTACCGGCCGCGCCCGGCCGTGGACCGAGCCCGGCCGTCACTCAGCCGGTGGGCCCGCCGGTACCGACGGGCCCGGCATCCCCGGCGACCGTGTGCGGCGTACGGGGACGGAGGCGGGCGGCGAGGACGGCGACGTCGTCTTCGGCGTGCTGTGCGTCGAGTCCGGCGCAGACGGCGCCCACCACATCGGCGACCGCGGCCCCGGCGGTCATGCGGAGCGCCGCGAGCCGGGCCAGGGAGGTGTCGATGTCCTCGCCGCGCCGTTCCACCAGGCCGTCCGTGTACAGGAGGATCGTATGGTCGGGGATGAGCGGCAGGGCGACGGCCTCGTAGCCGCCGATGCCCGTACCCAGCGGAGGGCCGACGGGGACCTCCAGCAGCCTGCCCGGGCCGTCGCCGGTGAAGACGGCGGGCGGCAGGTGTCCGGCGCTCGCGTACACGGCCGTACCGCGGGCGGGATCCACGCGGACGATCAGGCAGGTCGCCGGGCGGCGGCTGTCGTCCGCCGCGGACAGCGCGTCCAGCTGGCGGAGGACGCGGTGCGGGGCGAGATCGGTGGAGGCGACGTCCCGCAGCAGGGAGCGGTAGGCGTTCATGTCGACGGCGGCTTCCAGGCCGTGGCCCATGACGTCCCCGACCACCAGCAGGGTCCGGCCGAAGTGCAGCCGTACGGTCTCGAACCAGTCGCCGCCGACGAGCGCGCGGGCCCCGGCCGGCAGGTAGCGGGAGGCGACCTCCAGGTTCGGGTGGGGCCGACCCGGTTCGGCCACCAGGGCGCGCTGGAGGTCCAGTGCGACCTTCTCGGTCGCCGCCAGGCGCCGCGCGTGGCCGATGTGCGTGCAGGCGAGCCGGGCCGCGAAGTGCAACGTCGCCGTCTCGTGGTCGCTGAAGCCGCCGCGCGCCCGGGCCACGAGGAGGCGTCCGTAGAGCTCGCCCCGGCCCAGCAGCGGCACCGACAGGACGTGCACGGCCCCCTCCGCACCCCGGCCGGTGTACGCGTGCACGGCATGCCCCTCGTCCAGCGCCCGGACCGCGGGGGCGATCTCGGCGGCGGGGCCGTCCAGGAGATCCGTCGCGCCGGCCGTGGCCACCCGTTCGTTCCTGCCGCCCCGGGTGGTCAGGTCCACGGCCGCGGCGTCGCACAGGGTCCGGACCACGAATCCGGCGAGCTCCCGCCAGGTCTCCCGCTCGTCGAACGACGTGCCGACCTGCGCGAGAGCCCCTTCCATCGCGCGCAGGCGTGCCTCCAGGCCGTCCCGGTCAGTGCCTTTCACCAGCCCAGCGTATTGCCTGACCTCGGGAAAGGAGGGCGATCACGCCCCGTCCGGCGCGGTCCTGTGCACGACAACGGGAGCGGTCCGCGCCCGGCAGGAGTCCCGGTCACCGGACCCTGCACCGGGGGCGGACCGGCGGACGGTGCCGTCGGCCCTGGACGCCGACGTTCGCTGGCGCCGGACGTGACGGGCGCGCAGTACGACGTACAGTGCGGCGGCGGCGACGGCGGCGGCGCACCAGGCGCCGATGATCACGGCAATCATGGTGAGGACGGCCACGGGTACTCCTCGGGTGGGAGTCGGCGAGGGGCAGCGACAGCGGGGACGGTCGCCGGACGGAAAGGTGAACTCGTGGCGTGGCACGCCGCGTTGTGCTTCCCGCCAGTGCTGGAGCTGACGTGCGCGCATGCGCCGAGCAACGCCGATACGTCTGCGACGAGGGTCACCATGTACCGCCTTCGGGCAACGGTCGTGAGCGGCGCCGCCGTTCCGGCTGGGGCGCCATGCCCCGGGGAGCGTCACGTGGCGGCGGACCGCGGAAACGAGCCGGGCCGTGTGGTGCTCACCGTGAGGGACAAGTACCCACCGTGAGGGACAAGTACCCACCGTGAGGGACAAGTACCCACCGTGAGGGACAAGTACCCCGAGGGGCGTGGACTTCACGTGGTCGCCTGCCCCGTCGGCCTGCGCCGGCGACGGACGCCGGTCCTCCCGGACCCGCTCGCCCCGTGTCGCCGGCGCATCGCCCGTACGGCTCAGCAGGTGCGTCCGACGTAGTGGGCGTTGCTCACCTTGCTGCGCGATCCGAGCCAGGTCTTGCCGGGGCCTACGCACTTCTCGTAGTTGGGCCCGAAGACCTCGACCTCGATGATGACCCGGGAGCCGTCGTTCGTGCAGTGGTTGTAGAAGGAATCGGAGCCCGTGGCGAAGTACCCACAGGGATCGGCGGTGGCGGGCGTGGCGGTGACCAGCCCGCCCGCGATCATCAGGCCGGCGGACAGCAGGGCGGTGGCGAGGCGACGAGCGTGCACGGAAACTCCTCGGAATTCGGTTACTGACAACAATGCGGTCACCCTAGGTGCCACCCACCTGGCCGAATCGATTCAGCGGTATCCCGACACACCGATCGTGTGAAGCCGGAACCGGCTTCGTCCACTCGGCGGTAGACGCGCCGACGAATCGCATCAGGTGGGCGTCGGCATGGAACGATCTCCGCATGACAGAGAGCTCGAGCCCGTACATCTCCTCGCCGAGGGTCACAGTGCTGGCGGTGCAGCCCGGCGATCCGCCTTTCCGGATCGTGGAGATCGACGGGGAGATGGTCCGTATGGCGGAGTCCATGACCGACGTGATCCTGGCTGCCGCGGCCGCGGGAATCACGATCCACGACCTCGACGACCCGGACACGGTCCGTTGGGTGGGCGGCGGGAAACTCACCTGGCGGCTGCACTAGCGCCCGGGCTGCCCGGCTGCGCGGCGGGACGGTCTGCGGGGGCCTCGGGGGCCTCGGGGGGCCTAGGGCGGCCTCGGAGGTGGGGCGCCGGTTCAGGTGGCCCGGCCGTAGCGGACCTCTGTGCTCCAGATCCGTTCCAGACGGACGAAGGTGCCGGGGCGTGGAGCGTGCCAGATCCTGTCCTGGCCCGCGTAGATGCCCACATGGCCCATAGTCGCGCCGGTGGGGAAGAAGACCAGGTCACCGGTCACGCGATCGGACTTGGGGATGTGGAGGGTGTGCTCGTACTGCTGCTCGGCGGTGCGCGGGAGGCGTTTGCCGGCCTTCTTGAAGGCGTAGAGGGTCAGTCCCGAGCAGTCGAAGCGTTTGGGTCCGGTAGCGCCGTAGGCGTACGGCGAGCCCTGTTTGGAGGCGGCCACCTCCACGGCTCTGACGCCGTAGGGGGCGGCCGCTGCGGCCGGCTCCGCGTAGCCGGTCAGTGCGACGGCGGCGAGCAGCAGTATGGAGAAGGCGGCGCGTGCGCTGGGGCAACAGCCCGTGAGGAGAAAGCCCTTGGGGGCCTTTCGGAAGTCGGTCCTGGAGCAGGACAATCGTGATACCTCCGCAATCGGTTGGCTGGCGGCAGTTCGGTTCAGATCAGTGGTCGGTCCTGTTCTCGGTGGAATGCTTCATGGATTGGTTCTGACGGCGGACCAGTTTTCTCCGACACGATGCGCACGACGGTCTCGGACACGGCGCGAATTGTCCCGAATTTGCATTCGATTCGAGATAATAGTTATGCATGACTTCCAATCGAGGCCCCAAACCCCGCCGAATGGGCGGACCTTCGAAACCGGCTCGCCAACTCCAGGGCGCGTACGGCTGAACCGCGCTGCCAGGAGGCATCGGGCCACCGCTGAAAGGGAACTCACCCCGGGTGACCTCGACAGAACTGCTCCCGGCGGCACTGCCCCGCGCCGCTGCCCGCCGGGCCCTGCTCGCCGGTTCGGCCGGCAATCTCGTCGAGTGGTACGAGTTCGGCGTCTACGGCTGCTTCGCCACCGTCATCGCGGCCAACTTCTTCACCCCGCCCACGGGCACGGGAGGCGGCGCCGGCACGGGACCCGGGAGCGGGATCGAGGCGCTGGTCGCCACGTACGCCTCGTTCGCGCTCGCCTTCTTCTTCCGCCCCGTCGGCGCACTGCTCTTCGGCCGCCTCGGCGACCGTCTCGGCCGGCGCCCCACCCTCGTCCTCGTCGTCGGGCTCATGACGCTCGCCACCACCCTGATCGGGCTTCTCCCCACCCGGGAGGCCATCGGCCCGGCCGCCCCCTGGCTCCTCACGTTCCTGCGCGTGCTGCAAGGGCTGTCCGCGGGCGGGGAGTTCGGCGGCGCGGTGTCCGTCATGGCGGAGTACGCGCCACCGGGCCGGCGCGGCCTCTACGGTGCCTGGCAGTCCTTCACCGTCGCCCTCGGCCTGCTGGCCGGCGCCGGTACGGCCGCCGCCCTGGCGACGCTGCTGTCCACCCCGGAGCTGTACGCGTGGGGGTGGCGGATCCCGTTCCTGCTGGCCCTGCCGCTCGGGTCGGTCGCGCTGTGGCTGCGCACCGCGCTGGAGGAGCCGCCCGGGGCGCCCCCGGCCGGGGCCGCGTCCGGGGCCCGCAGCGGCCAAGTGCCGCCCGGCGGTGGGGTGCAGGCCCGTGCGGTCGTCCTCGGCATCGGGCGGATCATGGGCTGGTCGGCGGCCGGATACACCTTCCTCGTCGTCCTGCCGTCCTACCTCCAGTCCACACGGGGAGCCTCCTTCCGCAGCGCCCTCCTGGCCACCACGCTCGTCAACCTGGGGTTCGCCGCCTCGATCCTGCCCGCCGGGCTGCTCAGCGACCGGTACGGGCGGCGCCCGGTCATGCTCGGCGGCGCGCTCGGCATCGCCGTACTCGCCTTCCCCCTGCTGCACTTGCTCCAGTCCCCGGACGCCTCCCCACCGGCCCGGGCCGCGGCCGTGCTGACGGCGGGCGCGCTCGTCGGACTGCTGGCCGGACCGGGGCCGGCCATGCTCGCCGAGATGTTCCCCCGACGAGTGCGCTGCACCGGCCTCGGACTGGCCTACTCCCTCGCCAACGCGGTGTTCTCCGGCTGCGCGGGGCTCGTCATCACCGCATCGATCGCCCGGACAGGAGACACCGCCATCCCCGCCTACTACGCCGCCGGTGCCTGCGCCGTCAGCTCGCTCGCACTCCTGACCCTGCGCGCGAACGACCACCGGGAGCCCCTGCGATGAGGGTGGTCGGCCTGATGTCGGGGACCTCGTACGACGCTGTCGACGCCGCCGCCTGCGACCTGGAGCTCCCGGCCGGGGGCGACACCCTGCACCTCACCCCACTGGGCATGGTGAGCGAGCCGTACCCGGCCGGGCTGCGCCAGGGGCTCGCGGCGGCTCTGCCGCCCTCCGCCATCACGCTCGCCGACGTGTGCCGCCTCGACACGCACATCGGGCAGGCCTTCGGACGGCTCGCCGTCCGCGCGGACCGTGAACTCTGCAACGGGCAAGCCGCGTTGATCGCCTCACACGGTCAGACCGTGTACCACTGGGTGGCGGACGGCCGGGTCCACGGCACCCTGCAGCTCGGCGAACCGGCCTGGATCGCCGAGGCCACCGGCCGCCCCGTCGTCTCCGGTTTCCGGCCGCGGGACGTCGCCGCCGGCGGCCAGGGCGCGCCGCTGGTGAGCCTGATCGACCTGATGCTGCTGCGCGGCCGGCCCGGGGTACCGGCCGCCCTGAACATCGGGGGCATCTCCAACGTCACCGTGGTCCCGCCGTTCGGCGACCCCGTCGCGTTCGACACCGGTCCGGGCAACGCGCTGATGGACGCGGCGGTGCGGGAGCTGACCGGCGGGCGGCTCGCCTACGACGAGGACGGAGCGCTCGCCGCCGCCGGCCGGGTGCACGAGGCCCTGCTGGAACGGCTGCTCACGGACCCCTACTACCGGCTGCCCGCGCCACGCACCACGGGCAAGGAACTGTTCCACGAGGGCTACCTGCGCTCCCGGCTGACCGGCTTCGGGCAGCTCCCGCCGCAGGACCTGCTCGCCACGCTCACGTGCCTCACCGCCCGGACCATCGCCGACGCGCTGCGACCGCTGGGCGCCACCGAGGTCTACGCGTCGGGCGGCGGCGTGCGCAACCCGACGCTGACGGGCATGCTCCGCACCGAACTGGGCGGCACGGCGCTGCGCACCTCGGAGGAGCTCGGGCTGCCGGCCGCGGCGAAGGAGGCGTACGCGTTCGCCGTGCTCGGGTACCTCACCCTGCACGGCCTCCCGGGCAACGCTCCCGGATGCACCGGCGCCGACGGCCCCCGCGTCCTCGGCTCGATCACCCCGGGCCGCCGCCCGCTCCGCCTGCCCGCAGAGCCCACCGCAACTCCCCGTTCCCTGACCGTACGATCCACCCCGACCTCGCGCTGAGTGAGGCAAGGCGTGGGCAACCTCCTGCCTTCGTCATGGCGGGTGTTAGCGTGCGCTTATGCGCGCTCCCATCGGGTCCTTCGACAATGCGGTGCCGGCTCCCGACTGCCTCGCGGACCTCGTCCCGCCCGTGGCCGAAGCGGTGCGGAACTGGGCCGGGCGCGTCCCCGCCGAGCAGATCCTGTATGTGGACACCGACCCCGCCATCGCCGACACCGGCGCCTTCGTCGCGCACTACGGGCAGGAGCTGCTCGGCCAGTCGGCGAACTGCGTGGTGGTCGCCGCCAAGCGCGGCGGCGCGACCACCCTCGCGGCCTGCCTCGTGCCCTCCGCCGGCCGGGCCGACGTGAATGGCGCCGTCCGCCGTCACCTGGGCGCGCGCAAGGTGTCCTTCGCGCCGATGGAGACGGCCGTGGAGCAGACGGGCATGGAGTACGGCGGCATCACCCCGCTGGGTCTGCCGGACGGCTGGCCGCTCCTGGTGGACCCCGCGGTCGCCGACATGCCGTACGTACTCGTCGGCAGCGGTCGCCGCCGCGGCAAGCTCATCGCGCCCGGGAAACTGTTCGCGGAGCTCCCCGGTGCCGAAATCGTCGAGGGCCTCGCTCCCTGACGCTCCCGCGATCGCTAACTGCGGTCCGGGCGGAGCTCGATGTGGTCCGGGGCCAGGTCGACCGCCAGACGGTGTTCCATGCCCAGGGCCTCCAGGAACTTCGGGGGCAGCTGGACGCGGCCGGAGCGGTCCAGGACGACGTACTCGCGTTCCCTGATCGACTCCTCGCCGTGCTCGTCCGTCACCAGGCGGCGCAGGACCTCGCTGCTGGTGCGGCCGTCGCGGATCGCCACGGTGCGACGGACCTCGCCCGCCACCATGGGGTCGTGCGTCACGATGACCACCGTCACGCCGAGTTCCTTGTTCACCGTGCGGAAGGCCTCGAAGACGGCCGCCGTCGTCTCCGAGTCCAGTTCGCCCGTCGGTTCGTCGGCCAGCAGCACCCTGGGGTCGTTCGCCATCGCCACGGCGATCGCGACGCGCTGCTGCTGGCCGCCGGACAGTTCCGCCGGGCGCCGGTGCGCCAGCTCGCCGATGCCGAGGGCGTCGAGGATCTCCGTGACCCGGGCGGCGTGGCGTGCGCCCGCGCCACGCCGGCCGCCGCCGCCCTTCAACTGCATCGGCAGCGCGACGTTCTGTCCGGCCGTCAGGAACGGCAGCAGGTTGCGGGCCGTCTGCTGGAAGACGAAGCCGACCGCTTCGCGCCGGTAGCGCAGCCGGTCCCGCGCCGAGAGGTCCAACAGGTCGTAGCCGGCGACCGCCGCGCTGCCCGCCGTCGGGACGTCCAGGCCCGCCAGAATGTTCAGCAGGGTGGACTTGCCGCTGCCCGAGGCGCCCACGAGCGCCACCAGGTCACCCTGGGCGACCGTCAGCTCCAGCCCCTGGAGGGCCTGCACCTCGATGCCGTCCGTGCTGAAGATCCGGACCAGACGGTCGCAGGCGATCGCGGCGTCCACCGCCGGGGTGCGCGGCTCCGCGGCGGCCGTCGCCCGGCGGCGCAGCTCCTCGTACGTCGGCTGGTCGGTGTTCAACGCTGGTCTCCCGCTCTCAACTCGGTGGTGATCTGCCGTCGTCCGGATGTCGCCGCCTCGACGAGCACGGTCGCGGCGACCAGGGCGGCCAGGCCCAGGGCCTGGGTCAGCACGGGCCCCGCGGTGAGCCGGACACCCGTCGGCACGCTCGCTCCGACCAGCGTGGACAGGTCCATCGCCGGACCCAGCAACGCCACCGCGGCCGCCGCCACCACGGCCCCGCCCAACGTCGCCGCCAGGGTCTGCGGCAGGGTCTCGGCGAGGATCAGCGCCACACCCTGGCGGCGGCGCAGCCCCATGGTGCGCAGCCGGGCCAGCAGCGCCGCACGTTCGGGAACGGTCCGCATCAGCGTCAGCAGAACGGCCAGCAGCGCGAAGCCGGCGGCCCCCGCCACGGACGCCCAGAACAGGCGCTCCGCCGACCGCTGCAGCGGATCGGCACCCAGCTCGGCGACGGCCTCCGCGCTGGTGCGTACGGGGTACACGTCGTCGGCGGGGTCTGCCGCGGCGCCCGGATCCCGACCCGCGGCGACTGCCGAGGACGGCGACGGCGACGGCGCCGGGGACGAGCCCTGCGTCGGGGACGCCGGCGGGAGCGCAGCCCGGACCAGCGCGCGCAGCCGTTCCCCGTCCACGGAACCGAGGGCCAGCCACTGGTTCGGCTGGTCGGCGCCGACGAGGGCCGTCGCCGGGCCCGCCGGCAGGACGACGGTCGCGGCGTCCCGGGCGGGGCGGGCCGGGGTGCAGTCGATCACGCCGACGACCTGTGCCTTCACCTCTCCGCCGTTGCCGGGCCGCACCGTGAACGTGCCCGGGCCCGCCAGCCGCGCCAGCCCGGCGCTGAACAGCGCGGGCACGGGCGCGTCGGCGGACTGCGTGCCGCCCGCGGCCAGCAGGGCGGGGTCGAAGGAGCCACAGCCGAGGACGCGCGACAGCTCCGCGTAGGCGGCCGGTTCGGCGACGATCACGGAGGTCTGGGTGGAGCGCAGGGTCATGCCGAGGATCGACGAGTCGTGGTCGATCCACAGCGACACGGAGGTGCGTACGCCCGGCAGTTCACCGGCGGCCTTCGCGAGCCCGGCCGGGAGCGAGGCCTTCCCGAACGCGGTGATCGCCGCGTCACCCCCGGCCGCCAGCCGGGCGACCCCCAGCCGGTTCGCGTCCACCGAGTCCAGGACCGCAGCGCCGAACCCACCCGTGGTGATGGCGAGGAGCAGCGCGACCATCGGCAGGACGGAGGGGCCGCTCCGACCACGGGCCTGCCTCCCGCCCGCTCCCGAGCCGCGGGCGGCCCGCGCCAGCCCGAGGAAGCCGACCAGGCCGGAGCGGCGGCCGGCCGCCCGGGCGAGCCAGCCGGTCACGACCGGCTGCAGCCGGGCCAGCAGCAGGCCCCCGCACAGCGCGAGCAGCAGCGGAGCCGCGACCAGCAGCGGGTCCGGGTCGCTGCCGGCCGGGGCGACCCCGCGGCGGCGGACCTCCAGTACGGCGGCGGCCGTGGCGACGAGGACGAGCAGCTCGGCCACGGGCCTGCGCCACCGCCCGGCCGGACGCGCCGGCGTCAGCAGTACGGCCGCCCGTACGGGGAAGGCCAGGAGCGCCAACAGGGCGACCACCGCGGCCGAGAGCAGCGCGGGAGCGAGCCGGGGCGTGGGCAACAGGAGCACGGCGAGCGCGGTGGCGGCCGTGGCCGCCGGCAGCACGGTGACGGCTCCCTCCCCGAGGAGCCGGCCGACGATGCCGGCGCGCGAGCCGCCGCGCGCCAGCAGCAGGCGCAGCTCGGCGTCCCGGCGGTCCCCGGCGAGCGCGCCGGCCAGGCACAGGACCACGAAGGCGACCCCGCCGACCCCGGCGGGTCCGATCAGGGCGAGCGGCGCCGCGGCCTGTCTGCGGTCGTGGGCCTGCTTGAACAGTTCGGGCAGCCACGACGTGGTCCGCAGCCGCTGGCGGGCGGTCTCCCGCGTGAGGGTTGCGGCGGTGGGCCCGGCCACGTACGAGGCGATCTCCTTCGTCGTGGCGGCGAGACGGTCGGCCCGCAGGCTGCCGACATCCACCGGGAGCCGCCAGAAGTCCTCGGCGGTGTCGCCCCAGGTGTCCATCCGGCCGAGGTCACCGGCCCCGATCAGGGCGTCGACGTGCCAGGAGAGGTTCTCCCCGTTGTAGTGCTCGCAGGCGCGCGGCAGGCAGTCGAGGCCCACCCAGAAGTCCTCGGTCGGGTCGGGGACCGCGTAGAGGCCGACGACCTCCACGGACGGCGTGCCGTCGACCAGGGGCGTGCTCCTCAGCACGGACCCGAGGCGGGCGCCGAGGGTCTCGGCGGCGCGCTGCGAGAGGGCCACCTGCAGCGGCGGATCGTACGCGGCGGCCCCCTCGGGGGCACCCGCGGGCGGGCGCGCGTCGCTCGGCCAGCGCCCCTCCACCAGCTTCACGTGGGCCGGGGCCTCTTGGACGTACAGCAGGGACATCGCGGGCGGGAAACCGGACGGGCGGGAGAGCTCCGGATTCAGCAGCGGCTGCCGCTTGGTGGTCCGCGTGCCGTGGACCACCGCCTCCGGGTCGACACGGAAGGTGCCTCCGGTATGGGACAGCAGGCTCTTCAGCGTCCGGTCCAGGGCTTCGGCGCTCTGCCCGGCCACCGGGGCCGGCGCGGTCACCTGGAGGCTGGTGTCGGTGTGCCCGCTGCGCTCCAGGAACGACCGCAGGGCCTGGTCGGCGCCCCGGTCCTGGGCCCGCGGCAGCGCGGCGGCCAGCAGGACCGCCACGAACGCCAGCGCGGCGGCGAGCAGGGTACCCAGGGGAGCCGCCCGCAACCGGGTCCTGACCCAGGGCGCGGGCCGCGGGGCGCGGGCGGACGGCGGCGGGGTGCTCACATCTCCTCCACGGGACGCAGCCGGCCGGCGATGTCGCGGCCCCGGGGGCCGCTGAGCAGGGCCGACAGCAGGGGAACGGCGGCGATGGCGGCGGCCGTCAGCAGGGTCTGCCAGAACGGCAGGTCCACCCGTACGGGCGGGAACGGGCGGCCGGCGGCGGGGGTGAGCACGACCAGGGGCGCCATCAGGTGGACGAGGGCCACGCCCAGTCCGGTCCCGACCGCGGTCCCGACGACGATCAGCACCCCGCCTTCGGCTGCGGACGCCAGGGCCAGCGACCGCCGTGGGGTGCCGAGGGCGAGCAGGACCGAGAACTCCCTTCCGCGCACGCGCCGTTCGGCCGCGCTCGACGTCGCGAAGCCGATCGCCGCCAGGACCGCGCACGCGGCGGCGAGGGCGGCCAGCGCACTCTGCGGGCCGGCGCTCAGCGGGTCCGCCAGCAGGCGCGCGGAGATCTCCTCGCGCAGCTCGACGCGCTCGGTCCTGGACCCTTCGCGCAGCGCGGTCGCCGCGCGGGCCGGGACCGGATCGGCGGCCGAGGCGGCGGGCAGCCACCACTCGGTGGGCGGGGCCGGCTGTTGGCCGGCGGACTCCACCAGGAACCGGCCGAGCGTGGGCAGGTCGACGGCGAGCCCCGACCGTCCGACCACCGGGAGGGAGTCGACGGCGGCGGTGATCCGCATCGGGACGCTCGCGCCGTCGAGCGTGACCGGGACGGTCGCACCCACGGAGGCACTGATGGACCGCAGGTAGCCGTTGGTGGCGACCGCCGGGACCGCGGCGGGGGCCGGGGCGGCGGGCGCCGGGAACAGCACGGCGCTGACCCCCTTCCCGGTGCCGACCCCGCCCCAGAACCGCACCTGCAGGTGATCCGTGGATCCGGCCGGGAGCGGGGAGAGCACGGGCGGCCGCAGCGTGCGGGGCCCCTGTGGGGGCGCCGACTGCCAGCCGGTGGCGGCGGGTCCGGGGGTGGCGGGTCCGGGGGTGGCGGGTCCGGGGGTGGCGGGTCCGGGGGTGGCGGGTCCGGGGGTGGCGGGTCCGGGGGTGGCGACCGCCGTCGCCGCGCCGTCAGCGGTGTCGGAGACGCCGATCCGACGCAGGGTCAGTTCGCTGCCGTCGCCTGCGGGGCCGTCGTCCCCGGCATACGAGAGCCGTATCCCCGCCAGGGTCAGCGGGGCCGCGGCCGAACCGATCGGAGCACCGGTCAGGGTGTCCAGGGGAAAGGCGAGCGTGGCGTCGCCGCTGGTGGGCAGCGTGACCGAAGGCGTCCCGTGGGTCGCTCCGAAGCGGTCGCGCAGCAGCAGGCTCACGGCCGCCCAGCTCGTGCCGGCGGTCCGCACCGTCACGCCGAGCTCGATCCGGCGGGGTGAGCCGGGCAGGGCGACACCGGGAGCCTGCCCGGGTGTGGCCGTGGCCGTGCCGGTGGCCGTGGCCCCGCCGGTGGCTGCGGCCCCCGCCGGGGCGTCCGGACCCTGCGCGGCGAGCGGGGCGAACAGCTCCCGCATTCCGTGGCCGCCGCGCAGGTCCGCGCGCAGCGGTACGCCTTCGGCCACCTTGGCGGCATCGACCGCGAGGAGGTCGGTGGTGCCCCCGCCGGGCAGCGGCTGCGAGCGGCGGACCACGGGGATCAGCCGGTCCCCGCCCGGCAGTGCCCCGTAGCGTCCGGCCTGCCCCATCGCGGCCATGCTGCTCCCGGAGATCCGCAGGCCGCCCGCGGTCGCGAAGTCGGCCTGATCGCGCTGGGATTCGGACCAGGCGGTGTGCTGGCCGAGGGCCAGGATCCCGCTGGAGACGGCGAGGACGAGCAGCAGCACCGGCCCGGTGGCCCGGCCGGGCCGTCGGGCGAGCTGCCAGCCGAAGAGGGCCGGGCCGAGGCTTCGGCCGCGGGCCGCCAGTCGTCCGCCGGCCCGCGCCGCGAACGGCAGCAGCCGCAGGACCAGCAGCGTGCCCCCGCACAGGGCCAGCGTCGGGGCGGCGACCAGGACCGGGTCGATGCCGAGTCCGCCGTCGGCGGGGGCGTCGGGCACCTGGGCGTCCGTACCGCCGTACTGCGACAGCTGCTGGTAGCCGAGGACCGCGAGGACGATCACGGCCAGGTCCAGGCCGGAGCGGGCGGCGCCCGTGACCAGGGCCTGCCTGCCGCCGGCGCGGCGCAGGACCGCGGCCGAGGCGCCGCGCAGGACGGAGGGCAGGGTCGTCAGCAGGACGCAGGCGAGGGCGCAGCCGGCCGCGACCGGCCAGACCAGCCAGGTGTCGGGGATCCGCAGGTGGACCTGCGCGAGCGGTCCGAACCGGCCGAACAGGCGCAGCAGGGGTGGTGTGAGCAGCGGGGCCAGGACGGCCGCGGGCAGGGCGAGCAGCAGCGACTCGGCCGCGCCGAGCGCGCCGAGGCGTCGGCGGGAGGCGCCGCGCGCGGTGAGCAGGACCCGCTCCGGCTCCTGGCGCACGGTCAGGATGTGCGAGACGAGGAGCAGTGCCGCGGTGGACAGGACGGCGAGCTGGAGCGCTCCCACCATCAGGGTGGACCGGGCGACGAGCATGCCGGAGTCCAACTCGGCCAGCAGTTTGGGTAGTTCCGTGGCGGTGCGGAGGGAGGTGGTGCGCTCCAGGCTGTCGCCGGCGGGTTTCGCGGCGGCCCGGACGGCCTCGGCCTCGGAGGCGCGGATCGTGCGCAGGTCCGGGGTGAGCAGCGTGAGGCGGTAGTTCTGCAGGAGGGCGCCGGTCGTGAAGGCGCTGTCGTCCACCAGGAGCGGGCCGTAGGTGGCGAGGGAGCCGGACTGGATCTCCCGGCCGCCCAGCGGGTCGAGCCGCCAGTACCCGGCGTCCGGATCGGAGGCCCGGTACACGCCGGTGACCAGTACGGTCAGCGCGGCGCCGTCGAAGCGGTCGTCCAGCCGGACCGGTGCGGGCAGCGCGGATTCGGCCAGGCCGAGCCGGGCCAGGGCCGCGCGCGGTACGGCCACCTGCATCGGTGCGGCCGGGGTGCCGGTGCCGGTGACCGGTGCGGGCCACTGGCCGGCGAGCAGTTGTACGTGTTCCCGGCCGAGCGCGGCGAGCAACGTCAGGTCGGCGTCGTGGCCCGAAGTGGCCGCACCCGGCAGTCCGTAGGAACGGCTGCGGGCCACGCTCTCGGTGGTGACCGGAAGCCGCCCGAACACCTCGTCCGCGTAGGCCCGGAGGGACTCGTCGTCCTTGGCGCGGGAGGAGGCCGGATGGCCGCTGGTGACCACGACGGTGGTCCGGGCCTGTTCCGAGCCGGTCAGGGCCTGCCGGAGCCCCTCCTCCTCCACGCCACCGGTGAACGCCGTCAGCGCGGTCAGAGCGGTCGCGGTGATCAGTACGGTGAGCAGCACGGCGACGGCGAGCGGCCATCGCCCGCGCAGCCGGCGCACGACGAAGCCGAGCACGTGTTGAATTCCCTCCCCCGTCCGGACCTTCGGTACCGGATAGCGGACGATGCTGTCAGATTCGAGCCAGAGAGGGAAGGGTCTTGCGCGACTGGTGCGACAGATGCGCAAATGCGATCAGAAAGCTGCAACGGGAGCAGGTGGGGACCGAGAGGCCGGGCGCGCCACATGGACGACGCGACCCACACGGCCGTCGCGAACCACGCGTACACCGCGTACGAGCGGATGATGCGGATGAAGCGAGCCATGCGAACGATGCAGACCATGCGGACGACGCGAACGACGAAGACAACTCGACGGGGGAGTGCGGGCGATGAGTGACAACCACCAGGAACCGGTGACGGCGGCGGTACCGGCGGCCCGGGAAGGCACCGCCACTCCGATCGTGGTGGTGGACGACCTGCACCACAGCTTCGGCAGCGGACCCCAGGCCGTCCACGCCCTGCGGGGCGTGTCCTTCGAGGTCCGCCGCGGCGAACTCACCGCCCTCAGAGGCCGGTCGGGCTCCGGCAAGACCACCCTGCTCAACCTCGTCGGCGGCCTCGACGCCCCCACCAGCGGGCGGATCACCCTCGACGGCACCGATCTGGCATCCCTCGACGAGGCGGACCTGCTCGCCCTGCGCCGCGACCGCATCGGCTTCGTCTTCCAGTCCTTCGGCCTGATCCCCGTCCTCACCGCCGCCGAGAACGTCGGCGTCCCGATGCGACTGCGCCGGATGCCCGCCAAGGAGCGCGAGGAGCGCGCCCGTACCCTGCTCGCCCTCGTCGGCCTCGCGGACCACGCCGAGCAGCGCCCCGGCGAGCTCTCCGGCGGCCAGCAGCAGCGCGTCGCGGTGGCCCGCGCCCTGGCCAACGAGCCCGACCTGATCATCGCGGACGAGCCCACGGGTCAGCTCGACTCGGAGACGGGCCGGTCGATCATGGAACTGCTGCGTGCGGTCGTGCGCAGCGAGTCGGTCACCATCCTTGTCGCCACCCACGACCCGAACCTGATCGAACTCGCCGACCGGGTCGTGGAACTGCGCGACGGCCGTGTCGTCGAGCCCGGCGCGGGCGAGGCGGCCGAGGCGGCCGAGGTGGTCAGCCGGTGAGGGTGACGCAGGGCAGGCCCACGCTGGCGTTCCCGCGGAAACCTTCCGCGCAGATCCGGGTGCCCGCGGGGGAGTGCCGCTGTGGGTAAGCCTGGTCCCGGTAGGTCCTGAACTCGGCGACATCCCTGTCGGCAGACGTCCCCCCGGGCCGGACGGCCCCGGGGGACCAACGCCGGCGAAGATCACGAGTTACGCGGCCCGGCTCACCCATGCGTCCTGGTCAGGTCGCGTGGTCGCCGAAGGCCCGGCCATCGGGGTCCGTGAGCAGGTGGCGGCGGCGCGGACGCCGATCGGGTCGCTCCTGGGGCTCCTGAGGGTCCTGAGAGCCCTGGCCGAGGGGAACCGGCCTCGGGCTGATGCGGCAAGCACCCCACCGATGGGACTCGTTGCCGGTCCGGCGTCGCTGCCGTGGGGCGATGTCCGAGCCCCGCCCGCACAGTTACCGAGCAGAGCCTCGGGTCCCGAAGGGCCCGTCCGGCGGTGCCCGCAAGGCCCGGCGGCGAGACCGCGGCAGGTTCAACTCCTGTTCACGCCACGCTCGCCGGGCCTCTCTACCCTCCTCCTGTCCTTCACCCGACCGAGGGGAACCCGGTGTCCTTCGCCCTTTCCGTCCGCACGGCGGCCCTGCCCGCCGCCGTCCTGGCCGCACTGGCCCTGCCGGCCGCTCCGGCCCACGCCGCGGCCGTATCCGTCACGGCCACGGTGGAGACCGCACCGGTCTCGCACAGCGGCGACGCCGCCGACGACCCCGCCATCTGGGTCCACCCGACCGACCCCGCCAAGTCGGTGGTCGTCGCCACCGACAAGAAGGGCGCGCTGGAGGTCTACGACATGACCGGCGCCCGCATCCAGCGGATCACCGGCGACTACGGCAACAACGTCGACCTGCGCGGCAACATCGTGGTCTCGGCGGACGACGAGGCCGCCGGCGGCAACGGCGTCATGCACGTCTACCGCATCGACCCCGGGACCCGCCGGCTCACGTGGTTGAAGGACGTGCCCACCGAGGTCACCGCGCACGGCATCTGTCTCTACACCTCCCCGGCCTCGGGCAAGCTGTACGCCTTCCCCAACTCCACCTCCGGCCGCGTCGAGCAGTGGGAGCTCGCCGCCAACGGCGACGCCGTGACGGCGACCTCCGTCCGCCTGTGGGACGCGGGCTCCGCGGTCGAGGGCTGCTACGCCGACGAGACCACCGGCAAGCTCTACCTCGGCGAGGAGGACGTCGGCGTCTGGGTGTACGGAGCCGAGCCCACCGCCGGCACCAGCCGCACCAAGCTCGACTCCACCGGCTCGGGGGGCCACATCACCGCCGACGCCGAGGGCATCACCGCCGCCGGCAACCGGATCTACGTCTCCTCCCAGGGCAGCAACGACTTCACCGTGTACGACCGCGCCACCCGTGCCTACCTCGGCCGCTTCTCCGTCTCCAACGGCACCGCGGCCGACGACTGCGAGGACACCGACGGCATCGACGCCACCGCGGCCAACCTCGGCCCCGCCTTCCCCCAAGGCGTCTTCATCTGCCAGGACGGCTCCAACGGCGCCCCCGGCAGCAGCGGCAACCAGAACTTCAAGTTCGTCCCGCTCCAGCGCATCACCGCCCAGTTCGGCTGATCGCCCCGGGCGCCGGCGGCCTGCCGGCGCCCGTGCGGGCCGCGCCCGTGCGACCGTGCGCGTACTGGCCCGCGCGGTGTCAGCGGCGGAGCACCCTGCGGGACACCACGTTGCCGAGCAGCTGCGCCGACTGGACCAGTGCGATCAGTACGAGCACCGTCACCACCATCACGGAGGTGTCGAAGCGCAGGTAGCCGTAGGTCATCGCCAGGTTGCCGACGCCTCCGCCGCCGACCGTGCCCGCCACCGCGGAGAAGTCGATCAGGGCGACGAGCATGAAGGTCAGGCCGAGCACGAGGGGGCCGAGCGCCTCGGGGACGAGCACCGTGAGCAGGATCCGCAGCGGGCTCGCGCCCATCGAGCGCGCCGCCTCGATCACACCCGGTTCCACGGACAGCAGGTTCGACTCCACGATGCGGGCCACGCCGAACGTCGCGACGACCGTCATCGGGAAGATCGCGGCGTCCGTCCCGATCATCGTGCCGACCACCCCGCGCGTGACCGGGGCGAGCGCGACGATCGCGATGATGAAGGGGACGGGCCGGATGATGTTGATGAGCAGGCCCAGGACCGTGTGGACGACCCGGTTGGGCAGGACGCCGCCCTTGCGGGTGGCGTACAGGCTGAGCCCCACCGCCAGTCCGCTGACGGTCGACAGTGCCAGGGTGATGAGCACCATGTAGACGGTCTCGCCGGTGGCGTCGAGGACCTTGGGCCAGAAGGTGCTCCAGTCCGCCTTCACCGGGCACCCGCTTCCGCTCGGTACGGGACGCGGAGCGCGGCGACGACGGCGTCGACCGCCGCATCTTCGCCGCGCAGCTCCAGGGTCACGCTGCCCAGGGGACGTCCCCGTACCTCGGCGATGCCTCCGTGGACGAACGTGAACTCGACGCCGTGGACGTGCAGGAGCTCCGACAGGCCGTCCAGGGAGGCGCTGCCGTCCGCGACGGGCAACGTGATCAGCCGGCCGGGGTGGCGGGCGCGCAGCCGTTCCAGGAGGGCTTCGTCGGGCTCGCTGTGGCGGGCGGAGCGGACGAAGGCGGCGGTCGTCGCGTGGCGCGGCCGCGCGAAGACCTCGTACACCTCGCCGCTCTCGACGACCTTGCCGTCCTCCATCACCGCGACGCGGTCGCACAGGGTCCGTACGACCTCCATCTCGTGGGTGATCAGCAGGAACGTGACGCCCAGCTCGCGGTTGACGCGCCTCAGCAGGGCCAGCACCTCACCCGTGGTCTGCGGGTCGAGGGCGGAGGTCGCCTCGTCGCACAGGAGGACCTTCGGACGGGTGGCGAGCGCGCGGGCGATGCCGACGCGCTGGCGCTGGCCGCCCGAGAGCTGCTCCGGGTAGCGCTTTCCGTGCCCGGCGAGGCCGACGAAGTCCAGCGTCTCCTCGGCCCGGGCCCGGGCCGCCGCGCGGTCCATCCCGGCGAGGCGCAGCGGGTAGAGCACGTTGCCCAGGACGGTGCGCGAGCGGAAGAGGTTGAACTGCTGGAAGATCATGCCGATGTCGCGGCGGACGGGGCGCAGACGACGCTCGCCGAGGGCGGAGAGGTCCTGCCCGTCGAGCAGGACACTGCCCGAAGTCGGCTCCTCCAGCCCGTTGACCAGGCGCAGCAGGGTGGACTTGCCGGCACCGCTGTGGCCGACGACCCCGAACACGGTGCCCGCCTCGACGGAGAGGGTGACTCCGTCGACGGCGCGCGCCCCACCCGGGAACTCTTTGCGGACGTCGCGCAGTTCCACGACTGCGGTCATCGCTTCAGCTGCTTCTGGATGCGGGCGACCTCGGCCTGGAGGTCCGCGGCGGGCAGCTCGATGTGGTGCGCGGTGCCGTTGCTGGTGCGCCGGACCTCGTCCTGAACGGCCTGGGAGGCGTACAGCTCGACGATCTTCCGGTAGTCCGCGTCGTCCTTCCGGTCCGAGCGGGCGGCGATGACGTTCAGGTACGGGACGGACTGCGGGGCCGCGGGGTCGTCCTTGAACAGTGCGGTGTCGGCGGCTATGCCGGCGAGCTCGGCGACGCCGTCGTTGATGATCGCGGCGTCCGTGTCCTTGAGGGTACGGGGGGTCTGCTGGGCGTTCACCGGCGTGAGCCTGAGGTGCTTGGGGTTGGCGGTGATGTCGTCGGGCGTGGCGAAGAGCCCGGCGTCCTTCCGCAGTTCGATGAGGTTCGCCTGCTCCAACACGCGCAGTCCGCGGCCCTGGTTGGCGGGGTCGTTGGGCAGGGCGATCTCGGCCCGGTCGGGGAGGTCCGCGAGCTGCTTGTGCTTGCCGGAGTAGAGACCGAGGGGGACCACGGTGGTCGCTGCGATGGGAGCGATGTCGGTCTTGTTCTCGGTGTTCGACTGCGCGAGGAAGACCAGGTGCTGGAATGCGTTGAGCTCGATGTCGCCTGCGCTGAGGGCCTTGTTGGGCAGCGAGTAGTCGTCGAACACGACCGTCTCCACGGTCAGCCCCTCCTTCTTGGCCTCCTTGGCGAGGATGTCCCATTCGGGGGAGTCGCCGGAGACGCCGACCCGGATGCGGTGGGCGTCCCCGCCGCCGACGCCGCAACCGGACACGAGGAGCGCGAGGAGGGTGGCGGTGGATGCGGCGAGCAGGGTACGTCGGCGCGGGAGTGCAGAAATCATTGTGTGTCCATGTGCAGAGGAAGAGTCGAACAAGCGATAAATGGATCGTAGATCGAACTCGCCTTGCGACCTTCGAATGTGAGGCTCTATTCATGAATCTGCAATGAATGAAAGGATCAGTCCAGTGTCTGGGTCAGTTCGCTGCGCGTGGAGGTGTGCACTACCCGACCGTGTGCTCCGTTGACGATGGGCAGGTACGGCGGAACGTGCCCGCACTCGACATCGGCGATGATCGGGACGTTCAAGGGGCCGAGTGCGTCAAGAACGGCTTCGTGCTGTGTGAGTGACGTGGCGTCAGGGGCCCATGTCCGGCCGACGAGGATCGCGTTCGCCGCGTCGAAGAAGCCGGCCAGCCGCATCCCGTGCAGGTTTCTGCAGATGGTGTAGGCATCGTCGCCGGCTGCTTCGACGTAGACGAGGAGTCCTTCCGGGGACTCGGCTCGGGAGAAGGCCGAAACGTCGAGGTAAGGCGTTCCCGTGAGGTTGCACAGGGTCTCGATGCAGCCCCCGATCAGGCGTCCTTCGACCTCCACGGCTCCGTCGGCGTCCAGCCTCGTCCAGTTGCCGGGCGTGTCGAGCGTGTACTCACGTACCTCGGGTTGGGCGCGGTAGTCGTCCCAGCCCGCGGTGCGGTAGCGATTGGGCGGGGACTGGGTGAATCGGTGCCCCTGCGGGGCGGCGACGATGTCGAGCCATGACAGGAGTCCCTCGGGCACCCGGTAGGGCGTGTCCATGAGGTTGTTGCCGTGCACGGTCGCTGTTCCTGTGAGGAGGGTGAGCGGCGTGATGATGGTCGACATGTCGGAGAACCCGACGAGCCAGGTCGGCTCGGCGTCACGCAGCCGGTCCCAGTCGAGCAGGGGCAGCAGATCGATCGCCGTCTCCCCGCCCCAGGGCGGCGCCACCGCTTTGATGTCGGGATCCGTCAGCAGGGACATCAGTTCGCGGGCACGGTCGGCCGCGGGGGCACTGACGTGGCCGGCGCCGTCCATGCAGTGGCCGACGACTACCTCGTAGCCCCGGGCCTTCAGGTCGCCAAGGGCCACGTCGAGGCGCGCGCGCATCTCTTGCGCGACTCCGCTCGAAGGGGAAGTGATACCGACGCGGTCACCGGGACGCAAGGGGGCTGGATATCGAACAGACATGCGCTGCATTCTGACACGACGTTACGGCCGCACGGTTGCACGGCCGCACCCAACGAGAGCTGGGTCGACTGAGGCATCGAGTGCCGTCGGCGTCAGGATGACTGCGGTCGTCGCAGGCCCTGGAGGAGCAGTTCGATCAATCGGCGGGGGTCGTAGCGCGGGTCGCTGTCGTGTCCGATGCAGAGGTTGCCGATTCCGCGCATCAGTTCGTAGGCCTGCGTGCCGGACCGGATTTCGCCGGCGTCGACCGCGGCGTCGAGGAGCTGCGTGCAGACGGGCACCAGGCGGTCGAGAAAGTAGGCGTGGAGTGCGTCGAAGCCGCTGCTGTCCGATTGCAGCGCACCTGCGAGTCCGTGCTTGGTGACCAGGAAGTCGACGAAGAGGTCGACCCACTGGCGGAGTGCTTCGAGCGGGGAGCCGGCACCCGCCAGCAACTTCGGGCCTGCCTCGGCGCACGCCTCGACCTGGCGGCGGTAGACGGCGACGACCAGATCCGCCCGGGTCGGGAAGTGGCGGTAGATCGTCCCCATCCCGACGCCCGCCCGGGCCGCGATCTGGCGGATCGGCGCGTCGACTCCCGAGGTCACGAACACCTCGGCGGCAGCGTCGAGCAGCGTCTGCTGGTTGCGCACCGCGTCGGCCCTCTTGCTGCGCGCCGACGCCCCTCTGGGCTCGCTCGCTGTGGGCACCACGCTCTCCTTTCGAACGGTCGTTGACGAAACGGAACAGTGCTCCGTATATTGAAAACGGAACCGCGCTCCGTTTTCAGGATAGCTGAAGCCGAGCGCTCCCGCCCCGCCTCGCGCACTGCCCGGCCGTAAGGGCCCGGCCGTCGAGGCGATCGAAGGGACAAGCTCGTCATGACTGCATCGACGTACACGGCCGACATCCTCGGCCCGGCCACTCCCGTCATCTCGGTCAGCCCGGTCGTGCTGCCGGCTCCCGGCCGGGCCGCGGACCTTCAGGTACGCGTCTCCGCGCCGGTGTCCGGAAGCGAGCTGCCGGTCATTCTCCTCTCGCACGGACTCGGCTTCTCGAACAACCTCTCCTCGCTGAACGGCTACGCCCCCCTCGCCGGCTTCTGGGCGGCGCACGGCTTCGTCGTGATCCAGCCCACCCATCTGGACTCGCGGACGCTTAACCTGGGCCCCGCCGCCCCCGGGGCGACCCCGCACTGGCGTTCACGGGCCGAGGACATGAAGCGCATCCTCGACCAGCTCGACGTAATCGGGGCCGCCGTCCCGCAGCTCGCCGGGCGGCTGGACCGGAGCAAGGTCGCCGTGGCCGGGCACTCGATGGGCGGGCACACCGCAAGCCTGCTCCTCGGCGCCCGGCTCACCGACCCCCACGACGGAGGGGAAGTGAACCTGATCGAACCCCGGATCAAGGCGGGTGTGCTGCTGGCCGCGCCCGGCCGAGGCGGCGACGCCCTCACCGAGTTCACGGTCGAGAACTACCCCTTCTTCCTGACCACCGACTTCTCCCAGATGACGACGCCCGCGCTCGTGGTCGCCGGCGACAAGGACGACTCCGCCTTCCTGACCGTCCAGGGCCCGGACTGGCACACCGATCCCTACACCCTCGCCCCGGGCCCCAAGTCGCTGCTCACCCTCTTCGACGCGGAGCACGGACTCGGCGGGATCTCCGGCTACGACGTCGCCGAGACCACGGATGAGAACCCCGAGCGCGTGGCCGCCGTCGCGCGCCTCACCTTGGCCTACCTCCGCACCGAGCTCTACCCCGGCGACTGCGCCTGGCAGGCGGCGCGCGACGCGCTGACGGCCGACCCTGAACCGGTCGGACGGATCGAATCCAAGGAGACAGCCTGATCAGGCCACTTGTCCGTAGCCGTCCGGGTGGGAGGGTCGCCGCCGGCCCCTAGGTGCGGCTCGTACGCCTCGGGCCCCCCCATGACGGCGAGCGGCAGAACGCGGGGCCCACGCCTCGGCCGGACGATCCAGCCCGGGCCCGCCGAACTCCTGATGGACGTAGTCGACCAGATCGACACCGTCGTAGATGATGCCGGTCTGACGCATCGACAGGATGGGGTGGCCATAGGTCCCACGTCCCGCAGGCAAGTAACAGTGCGAACAGACGGGCACCATCGGGACACCGAGGCGTGGCCGGTCCGTCCCTGGCAGCCTGGAGGTTGCGGACCGGCCGGTGGGGCGGCCCGGAGGCGTGCTGGGGGAGGGGCGGTTGTGGTGGGGGCCGCGCACGCGGGCTCGGTGGGGTGCTGCGGGCCGACATCCGTGAGCCGGGCTCGATTTACTCCGACGTGGGGAGCGTCATCTCCCAAGTGACGGCGTCGCCCATGGCCATGATGTGAGACTTGCAGCATGGACATGGGGCGCGAGTCGCGGTGGGAAAAGGACGCAATGACGGTGGAGATCGTTTTTGCCTTGGTGACTGCCGCCATGCTTGCTGCGGTGGTCTTCGCGGGCGCTTTGGCACTCGTCCTGGCACTTGGCATCTCTGGGTCGGCGGAGAAGGGCGTGTTGACGGGAGGCGCGCTGCTCGGAGTGATGGCCGGAGTGTGGCGTCTGGCTCGGGTGCTGCTCAGGTTCGACAAGCAGCGCCGAATGGGCCGCTGACTGACTGATCGTTTCGAAATGGCCGCGAGCAACCACCGATAGGTGATCTCGGATAGGGGGTGCGTCACAGCACCGCTCACTGGGGTCGTGTCGAGGACTTGCGGAGGAGCTCTTCGGCAGTGCAAGTCTGGTCGGGGTCTATGACGAGACAGATGTTGAAGCCTTGGTCATCATGCTGGACCTGGGCTTCGAGGTCGCACGACCACGACTCCCCAGTCGCAGCGCCAGTGTGCACCGACACCTTGAACAACTCGCCTTCGGTCGCCGAGTCCGAGGGGCTGAGGACCTGCGGCGAGCCGCCCTGCACGTAGAACCGCCATCGACCGTCCGTCATGCTCGTAGAGCACCTGTAGTCGGGCACGGCATGGTTGATCCCGCTCGCCGTGAAGCTGTGGTCGGCAGCCACGTGCACTCTGGCGCCGGCCGCATTGCCCCAGTCGCCAACCAGATCGACCTGCTGGATCACGGTTGCATCGCCACCGGCGCCCGCGCACGAGGTGCACGCGAGAACGAGGCACCCGAGAACTGCCGTCACCCGCCCGAAGGACCTGTTGAGCCAGTGGGCCGGGCGCCGCATCCTGTCACCCGCCTGCACTGCAGGCCGCCTGCCCCTGCCGGCTTCGGCTGGAAACTCGCGCATTGACTCCATACCCCGCCCATCGGTTTGCCTGCCTCGGCGCCATGCGCCCAGCAGACCCGCTGCCCAGTGCAAGCCCGGAGCTAGCTTGCCAGATTTCTTGAACGTGTTCAATTGAAGGCCGGCGGATCCGCTCGGGCCGCCCTCCGAAGCCGCCGCAGGCAGATGATGCCGCAGGCGAGTTCGATGAGGCCCTGGTGGAGGTCGGCTCGGCGTTCGTAGCGGATGCGGAGTCGTTTGAACTGGTGGAGCCAGGCGAAGGTGCGCTCGACGACCCAGCGGGTACGGCCGAGCCCAGAGCCGTGGGCGACGCCGCGTCGGGCGATGAGCGGCTTGATGCCGCGCTCGCACAGCAGTCGGCGGTACTTGTCGTAGTCGTAGCCCCAGTCGGCGAAGAGCCGCCTGGGCCGCTTGCGCGGACGTCCTCGCAGTCCTCGGACCCGGGGTATGGCGTCCAGTACGGGGATCAACTGCGTGACGTCGTGCCGGTTCCCGCCGGTCAGGAAGACGGCCAACGGCGTGCTGTGGCGGTCGACGATCACATGGGCGGGACGTCGCGCCACGCCACTCCCTGCGCAGCACGTAGACGATGCCGGCCAGCGCGACGCGGTCCGGCACCGGCAGTCGCCCGGGATGGCGATGGCGCCGGCCGGTCGGGTCGGCGACAGCGGGGCTATGCGCTCCCAGAGGTCGTCAGGAACAAGATCAGCAGCCCCCCGCCGACCCTGCCCAGATGCACCGTCAACCACTAGCAACACGCCGATCTCATTCTGAAACGATCAGTAAGGGTTTGCCTGGGCCGATGCCTCCCGGCGTCGGGCGCGCCGTTCAGCGCTGCCAACTGGTCGACGGGCAGGTAGAGGACGGGGGTGAGACCCGCCGGGAGACTCTCCGCTTCGAGGAACGGCTCGTCGAGCTGTTCCTCCACACGCGGGCTGGTCTCGGCGAGCTCTTCGCGGCTGACGCCGTCTCCCGTCGTGGCGTCATGCAGCACATGTACGCCGAGGGACTGGTGCTTCGCGAGCGGGACGGAGCGGCCACCCGCATCAAGCAGCACGCTGCGAACGCGCTCCGCGAGGGCCCGGGTGCCCTGGCCTGGGCCACGGTCGAGAGCCAGCGCTACGTACTCACCGAGGCGCTGGACGACCTCGCCGACGCGGTTGACGTCGTTGAGCGCCTCACCGTGGCCAACGTCGTCCTCAGCACGGCCGCCGACCTCCTCTTCGACCACCGCCGGGCTTGGACCGGCAGCGGAAACTGGCTTCCCCGCCGGCTGTTGCAGGCCGACCCTCAACACGGCGGAGCCCTCCTGGACGGCTACCGCCGCCTCTGCGAGAACGGCGAGCCGAAAGACCTCGCCGATGCCGCCGTGGAAATCGTCGCTCTCATGGGCGGCCCCCTCCGCGAGGGCTACGTCCGCACCTGGCGCGCCGCCGCGCCGCCCGCCGCCCGCCGGGTTCCGGCCGGTGGACTCACGGAGCCAGAGCCAGAGTCGGATGGCGGCTGCGGTGACTGTGCCGTGGAAACGTAGGCGCGTTCGTCGTCGGGCGTCTCGGGCTCGCGGGGGCCGGACGTTGCCGGTGGGGAGACTACGGACTGGGGCAGCCCGAGGTGTTCGACGGTGTCCTGCTGCCGCCCTTGCCCGGCCGTCGGCACCGTCTGGAACGTGTCGCGGTCGTGCAGCAGGAGCCAGTAAGCGCGATTCTCGTCGTCGAGGGGGGCGAGCTCGTGCGTTCTCCTCCTCGACGAGCAGCCCCGCCGGCTGGCCCATTGGGTGAGAGCAGGCTCGCGCGCCCACGCCGTCACGGCTCGACAGGTGATCGGGGGCGATCGGGCGCATGCGGCTCGGCGGCGTCGCCACGCGCCGACGCACACGAGTCGGTCGTCACCTTCCGCGCTCGCCCGCTCACCCCGTTCCGTTCACCCAGAGCACTTCCGCGAAGGCGGCGTAATCTGGTCGGACCGCCACAGAAAGCGCGTACGAGGAGCATGGTGCGCCGCCCGCGCCGCGCCCCCGCCGCGAACGATCCAGGGAGGCGGCGCGTGACCGATCCGTTCGGCTTCCTGAAGATCCCCCGCGAGGCCGTCCCGGCCCGTCCCGTCGAGGAACGGCTGGGCGACTGGCACGAGGTCTACGCGGGCCAGGCGTTGCTGCCGCTCGTCTCCCGGCAGGCCGACCGCTGCATGGACTGCGGCATTCCGTTCTGTCACACCGGCTGTCCGCTGGGAAACCTCATACCCGAGTGGAACGCCTACGCCGCCCACGGCGACTGGCGCGCGGCGTACGAGCGGCTCCACGCGACCAACAACTTCCCCGAGGTCACCGGCCGGCTCTGCCCGGCCCCCTGCGAGGACGCCTGCGTCCTCACGATCAACGCGGACCCGGTGACCATCAAGAACGTCGAGCAGGCGATCGCGGACGAGGGCCTGCGGCGCGGCTACCTCACCCCGAGGCCGCCGGAGAAGCAGAGCGGCAAGACGGTGGCCGTCATCGGTTCCGGACCGGCCGGACTCGCGGCGGCGCAGCAGCTGACCCGGGCCGGGCACAGCGTCACGGTCCACGAACGGGCCGACCGGATCGGCGGCCTGCTGCGGTACGGCATCCCCGAGTTCAAGATGGAGAAGAGCCACCTGGACCGCCGGATCGAGCAGATGCGGGCCGAGGGCACGCTGTTCGTCACCGGCGCGGACATCGGCGGCGCGGCCGGCCCCGGTGCAGGAGCGGCTGACCCCGGTGCAGGCGCTGCGGGCCCTGCAGGCTCCGACGCGGCCGAGGGCCGTGGCGGGGTGGCCGGCACCAGCGCCGCCGACCTGCGCGAGCGGTGTGACGCCGTCGTCGTCGCGATCGGCGCCGGCGAGCGCCGGGAACTCCCGGTACCCGGCCGCGCACTGCGCGGCATCCACCAGGCCATGGAGTACCTGACCTGCGCCAACCGGGTGCGGGAGGGCGACTACGCCGTGTCGCCCGTCACCGCCCGGGGCCGGCACGTCGTCATCGTGGGAGGCGGCGACACCGGATCCGACTGTCTCGGGACCGCCCTGCGGCAGGGCGCGATCTCCGTGGTGCAGCTCGACATCAACCCCGAGCCCGGCCCGGACCGCAGCGAGGGCGAGCCCTGGCCGGTGTACCCGAAGACGTACCGGATCTCCCACGCCCACGAGGAGGCGCGCGGGTGCGAGGGCCGCGACCCCCGGCTGTTCTCGTCCGCCACCCTGCGCTTCGAAGGGGATGCCTCGGGCCGGGTTCGGGCGCTGCACCTGACGGCCGTCGAGCCGGTGGCCCGCAGCCCCCTGGCCGGCACCGAGCACGTCATACCGACCGGCCTGGTGCTGCTCGCCCTCGGCTTCTCGGGCCCCGAGCGGGCGGGCGGCCTGCGCGAGCAGCTGGGTCTGGAGCTCGACGAGCGCGGCAACTTCGCGCGGGACGCCGGCTTCGCGGCCGGCGGCGGAAGGGCGCCCGGAGTGTTCGTCGCCGGTGACGCGGGCCGCGGCCAGTCGCTGGTGGTGTGGGCCATCGCCGAGGGCCGCGCGGTCGCCGCGGCCGTGGACCGCTACCTGACCGGCTCCACGTGCCTCCCGGCCCCGGTCGCCGCCCACGACCGGCCGATGACGGCCCTGGGGCGCATGCGCTACGGGGAGTTCTAGCGACGCGCACGCGGTACGGGGCCGCCACCCGAGGGGTGACGGCCCCGTACCGCGGCGCACCGTCGTGCCGGCCGACGTCACGCGTGGGGGACCGTCAAGTCGTCGCGGAGTGCGGCAGGCCGGGGAGGTCGGGGACACCCGGGAAGCCGGGAACACCGGGGAAGCCCGGGATGTTCGGGACGCGGGGGGTGTCCGGGTCGGTGGGCAGGTCCGGGAGGGTGGGGAGGTCCGGGACGGTGGGGGTCTGCGGGGTGGGCTTGGCCAACGGGTCTTCGCAGGGGGCTACGACGCAGACCCAGGTATGGCTCGTGGGCGGTTCGAAGTGGCCGTCTCCCTCGATGCCCGCCCCCGCGTCGACGTCGTCGCCGAACACGGACTTCCCCTCGGGTAGGACGAGCAGCAGGTTGCCCTTGTTGTCGCCGGCGCCCGGATCATCGGGGGCCACGACGCGGTCATCGGTTACGGCGGCCTGCGGGTTCGCCGGGACGGCGGCGAACGCGCTGGTCGGGACCAGCGCGCCGGCCACGACCACGGCGGTCGAGGCGGCCAGGGCGAGGAAGCGCGGGGTGCGCAGGAGGTGGGTCATGGAAGCTCCCGGGTTCGAGGTGTGGAGGGGGAACATCCAGTAGGCCCCGGCCCGCCCCGCACGGTCACGTCCCTGAAACCCGTGGCTTGACCTACGCCGGGCACCCCGCTACCGGGCCCGGGCGCTCCTCCGGCCGGCCGCGCGTGCGGCCGGCCGGACGGAGCTACGCCGGTGGGTGCTGCCGGCTCAGCGGGTCGCGAGGAGGGTGAGGGTGTCGATCACGCGGTTCGAGAAGCCCCACTCGTTGTCGTACCAGGCGACCACCTTGACGTGGCGGCCGTCGACGCGGGTCAGCTCCGAGTCGAAGATCGACGAGGCGGGGTTGCCCGTGATGTCGGAGGACACCAGCGGGTCGTCCGAGTACTCGAGCACGCCGGCCAGCGGACCCGCCGCGGCGGCGCGGTACGCCTCCAGGATCTCCTCGCGCGTCACCTCACGCGCCACGGTCGTGTTGAGCTCCACGATCGAGCCCACCGGGACCGGTACGCGGATCGAGTCGCCCGAGAGCTTCCCGTCGAGCTGCGGCAGCACCAAGCCGATGGCCTTCGCGGCACCCGTCGAGGTCGGCACGATGTTCACACCGGCGGCGCGGGCACGACGCGGGTCGCGGTGCGGGCCGTCCTGCAGGTTCTGCTCCTGCGTGTAGGCGTGCACCGTCGTCATGAAGCCGTGCTCGATGCCGGCGAGGTCGTCCAGTACGGCGGCCAGCGGCGCGAGCGCGTTGGTCGTGCACGAGGCGTTCGAGACGATGGTGTGCAGCGCCGGGTCGTAGGTGTCGGAGTTGACCCCGAACGCCAGGGTGACGTCGGCACCGTCGGACGGCGCGCTGACGAGGACCTTCCGGGCACCCGCCTTGACGTGGGCGCGGGCGGCTTCGGCCGAGGTGAAGCGGCCGGTGGCCTCCAGCACGATGTCGACACCGAGCTCGGCCCACGGCAGCTGCGCCGGCTCCCGCTCGGCGAGCACCTTGATGCGGTGGCCGTCGACGACGAGGACGTCCCCGTCGACGGTCACCGGGCGGCCGAGCCGGCCGGAGGTGGTGTCGTACGCGAGCAGTCGTGCGAGGGTGGCGGGCTCCGTCAGGTCGTTGACGGCGACGACCTCGAGGTCGCTGTCGCGCTCGAGGAGCGCGCGCAGCACGTTGCGCCCGATACGGCCGAATCCGTTGATGGCAATGCGAGTCATGAGCGATGTCCCTTTCGTTCGCCACCAGATTCGCGCCCGGCGCGCGCCCGCGACAGCGGCGTGATCGCCATGGTTCGAAAGGATCCCGCCACAGCGATGGCTAGCCGGTCCCCGGACGTGCTATTCGCCCCGGGTGAAGGTGCGCCGGTACTCGGTCGGGGTGGTGCCGAGGATGTGCTGGAAGTGCAGGCGCAGGTTGGCTCCGGTGCCGAGACCCACGTCGGCGGCGATCTGCTCGATGCCGCGCTGCGAACGTTCGAGCAGCTCGCGCGCCACGTCGACGCGGGCGCGCATCACCCACTGCATCGGCGTGTACCCGGTGTCCTCCGCGAACCGTCGCGAGAACGTGCGGGGCGAGACCCCGGCGTGCCGCGCCAGTGATTCCAGCGTAAGGGGCTCGCCCAACCGGTGCAGCGCCCACTCGCGTGTGGCCGCGAACCGCTCGCCGAGCGGCTCGGGCACGCTGCGCGGCACGTACTGCGCCTGGCCGCCGCTGCGGTAGGGGGCCGCGACCAGGCGCCGGGCCGCGTGGTTGGAAGCGGACACGCCGATGTCACCCCGCAGGATGTGCAGGCACAGATCGATGCCGGAGGCGGCGCCGGCCGAGGTCAGCACGCTGCCCTCGTCGACGAAGAGGACGTTCTCGTCCACCCTGACCTGCGGATGCTTCGCCGCGAGCGCACGGGCGTAGTGCCAGTGGGTCGTGGCGCGCCGGCCGTCGAGCAGGCCCGTGGCGGCGAGCGCGAACGCGCCCGTCGAGATGGCGGCGAGCCGCGCGCCCCGCTCGTGGGCGGCGATCAGCGCGTCGAGGACGGCCCGCGGCGGATCGTCACGGTCCGGGAGGCGGTAACCGGGGACGAACACGATGTCGGCCCACGCGAGGGCCTCCAGCCCGTGGGTCACGTGGTACGCCAGGCCGTCCCCGCCGGTCACGAGGCCGGGTGCCGCCCCGCACACCCGCACCTCGTACGGCATGCTCGCCCGGGTCGTGAAGACCTGCGCGGGGATGCCGACGTCGAGCGGCTTGGCGCCCTCGAGGACGAGGACGGCGACACGGTGGAGACGGGAGGCTGGCACGGGCTCGAGGGTACGCGGCGCCGGCTCCCGCACCCCGGGCCGCCACCGCCCGGCGTCGGGCCCCCGCCGAGCTGCGGAGCGCACCGCGACCGGTGGGCTCCGCAGCACCTCATGTCGTCAGCGGTCTTGGGAGAGTTCGTACAGCTCGCGGAAACGGCCCCCGGTCAGGGACACGAGCTGGTCGAAGGGGCCTTGTTCGACGATGCGGCCGTTGTCGAGGACGACGATGCGGTCGGCGAGCCGGCAGTTCTCCATCCGGTGCGTGACGATCACCGTGATCCGGTCCTCCTTCATGTCCCGCAGGCCGGAGAAGACCATGTGCTCCCCGCGGGGATCCATGGCGCTCGTCGGTTCGTCCATGACCAGCAGCCCCGGCTTGCGGTGGAAGGCGCGGCCGCAGGCCAGTCGCTGCCACTGGCCGCCCGACGGTTCGTGGCCGCCCCAGACCGAACGGGCCAGCAGCGTGTCCAGCCCGTTGGGGAACCCCTCGACGGTCGTCCGCATGCCCACGGCGTCCAGCGCCTCCCACACGGCCTCCTCGCCGCGGGGGTCCGGCTGGCCGAGGGTGATGTTCTCCCGCGCGGAGAACGGCCAGTACCCGTACGACTGGGTGACGAGGCCGACGTGCGCCCAGGCCGAGCGCTGGTCCGCGTCGGAGGTGGGCACGCCGTCCCAGGAGACGGTGCCGGAGGTCGGGGCGGTCAGTGAGGTGAGCAGGCGGATGAGGGTGGACTTCCCGGCGCCGTTCTCGCCGATCACGGCGACGACCTCACCGCGGGCCAGCGTCAGCGTGACGGGGCCGAGGGCGGGGGCGTCCTTGCCGGGGTAGGTGTAGGAGGCCTCCTCCAGCCGGATCTTCTCCGGCGCGTTCTCCATCACCTGCGGGCCGCGCGGGCCGGACTTTTCGGCGGCCTCCTTGACGAAGGTCGTGTAGTCGCCGAGGTAGAGCGCGTGCTGGAACATGGCCGCCCCGTAGACGACGAGCTGCGACAGGGCGGCGGTGGAGGTGCGCATGGCCACGATGGCCGTGCCGGCGGCGGCCATGGCCATGTAGCCACCGACGACGAGCCCGGCGAGCGCCCCGTACGTCGCCACGACGAAGATCCCCGACGCGGCGGCGGCGATCAGGTAGACGACGAGGTAGCGGGGCGCGGAGCTGACCATCTTGGAGTCGATGCGCTCGCAGACCGCCGCGTACCAGTGGTGGGCGTAGGGCCGCATGCTGTTGCCGCGCAGCTCGTCGGCGAGCTTCGGGGTGGTCAGGTGCCAGCGCATCATGTGCTTGATGTTGCGGGAGGCGACCGTCTGGTTGTGGAGGCGGTAGTCGAGGCGGGCGGCGTACACGGAGCCCAGGCCGCGGGGGACCACCGACAGCAGGAGCAGCGGCAGCAGGACGGGGTGGACCACGGCGAGGACGGACGCGACCGCGATCATGTCGATCATGCCGCTGGTGAAGCCGAGGGCGTCCTGGAGGAGCATGGCGGAGCGGGCGGAGCCGGTCTCGGCGGCTTCCGAGCGCTCGGTGAAGTCGGGGGCGTCGTAGGCGGCGAGCTCCACGTCCATGTGGGCGTCGACCATGGCGAGGTCGGCGAGGGTGGCCATGCCGGGGTTGAGGCGGCGTGCGGCGCTGCCGGCGGCGATGGAGGCCAACGCGCCGAGGGCGGTCATCGCACCGGCGACGACCAGGGGCCAGGCGGCGGCCGAGACGCGCTCATGGACGCCGTCGCCGGCCAGGAGCGGGACCATCGCCCGGGAGATCGCGGTGAGCGCCGCCGCCGTACAGATCCCGCCGACGACCTGGGCGGTGACCAGGACGTGGAAGGCGGCGCGGTTGACGGCGAGGGCGAGCCGCGCGGTCTGCCGCAGGGCGGACGGGACGCGGCGGGCCATGTGGCCGAGCGACAGCGCCTCCATGGTCTCGTTGTGCTGGCCCCAGGTGTACGTGAACTCCGGGGGCGCGGGTGGAGCGGGTGGGGCGGCGGTCTTCTCTTCCTCGACCTGCTGCTCGGACATGCTCGTTCTCCTTCAACCGGGTTGCTGTGGAGGCCGGTTCGGCGGTCCCCGCGCATGGCGAGGAGGCCCGGGTCCGCGGTGTGCGGAGGGGCCGTCGCGGGGTCGCTGCAACGGGGGGAGTGAGTACAGCGCAGGCCGTCGGCCGGAGCAGCGGGATCTGGCCGACCTCGCTGTGGTGGCGCCCTTGGCGCGGCCGCTGATCGTGTCCGCCTGCCGCCGGGCTCCCGGACCGTGCGGGACGGCAGGTTGGCTGGAACCGGCCGGTGCGGGGGTCGGGTCGTCGGAAACCGCTTGCGGCGTCGACGTGGCGCGCGCCGGCCCGGAGCACCGGCGGCGCGAGGGTGAACCGGCCCGAGGGCGCACCGGCGCGAGGGCGCACCGGCCCGAGGGCGCACCGGCCCGAGCGCGGCCGCCCGGCCGCGGGGAAGCGGTGACCGGCGGCCGGAGTGGCGGCCACGTGTCGCGGCAAGGCAGGCTGTACTCATGAGAGCGCCCTTGCGCTCGCCCCCGGGACCGGGAGCCGGCGGTCACCACCAGGTCCTTTTCGTGATCGCGGAGTGCGTGCCCTTCGTGATCGCCCTGCTGGTGCTCCTCATCGAGCTCACGCCGCTCCATGTCGTCTACACCGGCCCGATGCTGGTCGCGACGCCCGCCCTGGCCGCGGTGACGATGGGCCCGAAGGGCACGCTCGCGGCGACCGCGGTGGCCGTCGCCGTCAGCGTGGCCACCGCCACCCACAACCACGCCTGGGGCGGGCAGCAGGTCTACACCAATTTCCTCGCCCTGTCCCTGGTCGCCGCGGCGAGCGTCATGACGAGCGGCGCCGCCCGCACGCGCCGGGAGAGCGAGCTCAACCAGGTCCGCCGGATCGCGGTCGCCGCCCAGGAAGCCCTGCTGCGGCCCGTCCCGGACCGGCTGGGCCCCGTACGGGCGGCGAGCATGTACCTGGCCGCCGAGACGGGCGCGCTCATCGGCGGCGACCTGTACGACGTGGTCCAGACCCGGTACGGGGTCCGGATGATCGTCGGGGACGTCCGGGGCAAGGGACTGCCCGCCGTACGGGCCGCCGCCGTCGTCCTGGGCGCGTTCCGCGAGTCGGTGCACTACGAGCACGACCTCGTGGAGGTCGTCAACCACTGCGGGGCCGCCCTGCGGCGGGACGCCGCCGTCGCGGGCGCGAGCGCGAACGCGACCGAAGACGACGACGCGCTCATGGAGGCGTTCGTCACGGCGATCGTGGCCCAGGTCCCGGACGGTCCGTACGTCGAGGTGATCAACCGGGGCCATCCGCCGCCGCTGCTGCTGAGCAACGGCACGGTCGTCTCCCTGATGCCCACCCTGCCCCTGCCGCCGCTCGGTCTCGAGGAGTTCATCAGCGGACCTCCCGGGCGGACGGACCGCTATCCCTTCGCACCGGGTGACCGGCTGCTGCTCTGCACCGACGGCGTGATCGAGGCCCGGGACGGCGACAACGTCTTCTTCGACCTCCCCGAGGCGATGGTGAGCATGCGCGACCACGCGCGGTCGGCGTTCCTGGAGGGCCTGCACCAGGCACTGCTCCGCCACACCCAGAGCCGCCTGGCGGACGACGTCGCGATCATCCTCGTCGACCGCCGCGAGGACGACGGGGCGGACCGGCCGGCCGAGGACCCGACCTGCCCGACGTAGGGTCCGTGGCCGCTGCCGGACGTACCGTTTTTCCTCCCCTCCCTGGCCCCGGCCCCGGCCCCGCGGCGAATTCGGGTGCGCCGGCCGTCGGGCCCGCGTTATGGTCGGCCGCATGAACGTCACCGGCCCCAGCACCACCGCGACCGCGCGAGCGACCAGCTCGCCGGTTGCCGCCGCCTGACCTTCCCCTCTCCCCGGCGACCGGAAACGGTCCGTCGGTAGTGCCGCGGCATCCCTGCCCCCGGCCGGACGACTGAACGGTCCCGTTCTCCGGTGCCTCTCCCACGCTGACGCGAAGGACGCACCCCATGCACACGGAACAGCTCGTCAACACGTTCGTCGAGTACTTCGAAGAGCGCGGCCACCACCGCATCGTCGGATCGACACTGCTCCCACCACCCGGTGACCCCGTGCTCTTCACCACCTCCGGCATGCACCCCCTCACCCCGTACCTGGAGGGCCGCCCCCACCCGCTGGGCAGGCGGCTGGTCAACGTACAGCGCTGTCTGCGCACCACGGACCTGGAGGAGGTCGGCGACGCCACCCACCTGACGGTCTTCGAGATGCTCGGCACCTGGTCACTGGGCGACTACGACGGTCCGCTCAGCCTCGACTGGGGATACGGGCTGCTCACCGAGGGCCTGGGCGTCGACCCCCGCCGGCTGCACGCCACCGTCTTCGCCGGCGACGGCCGGACCGGGCCGGACACCGCCTCCCTCCGGCTGTGGCAGGACCGGGGCGTCCCCGTCGAACTCACCGTGGAGGACAACTGGTGGTCCAACGGACCGGTCGGACCGTGCGGTCCCGACTCGGAGATCTTCCTGTGGACCGGTGACGGCCCGCCGCGGTCGACACCCACCCGCGACGA
This sequence comes from Streptomyces sp. NPDC005533, assembly GCF_042871845.1. Classification (NCBI taxonomy): domain Bacteria; kingdom Bacillati; phylum Actinomycetota; class Actinomycetes; order Kitasatosporales; family Streptomycetaceae; genus Streptomyces; species Streptomyces sp. NPDC005533. The sequence goes on from NZ_JBIAJH010000009.1 coordinate 201,716, forward strand.
CCGCTGGGTGGAGGTGTGGAACCACGTGACCATGAGCCACCGCCGGCTCGACGACGGTTCGCTCGTGCCCCTGCCCCAGCGCAACGTCGACACCGGACTCGGCCTGGAGCGGCTGGCCTCGCTGCTCCAGGGCAGGTCGTCCGTGTTCGAGTGCGACGTCTTCGACCCCTGGCGCCGCCTCGTACCGGGCCTGTGGCCCCTGGACGAGACGTCGCTGCGGGTGGTCTGCGACCACCTGCGCTCGGCCGTCGTCGTACTCGGCGACGGGGTGCGCCCCGCCCCCACCGGACGGGGCTACGTACTGCGCCGCCTCGTGCGACGGGTGCTCACCCTGCTGTGGCGGGACGACCCGTCACGTGGACTGGGAGACCTGCCGGAGGAACTGGTACGCCACACCCTGGACCACTTCCGGCTGGACGTGCGACCGCAGGACGTGCGCCGGACGCTGATCGAGGAGGAACGCCGGTTCGGCGGACTCCTGGAGCGCGGCCGGAAGGTGCTCGCCCGGCCCCGGTTCCGAAACCCGCTGACCGGGGAGGACTTCCACTACCTCCACGACACCCACGGTCTGCCGCGCGAGCTGGTCGACAGCCTGCGGCAGGAGTGACGACACCCCGTGTGCCCGATCCTCCGGTCACAGGCTCGCGAGGAGGTCGTCGAGCGGTGCCGGCACCTCGTCGAGGTCCAGGGCCTCGACGAGGAGCCGGCCGTAGCGGATCTTGCGGCCCTTCTTCGTTCCGAGGAAGCGCCGCAACTGTTGCTCCCGTGACCGGCCGTGCTGCGCGGGCTGACGCACGAAGGTCTGCCAGGAGCGGAGGTCGCCCTCGATCTCGACGACCTCCTCGACCTTCGGCGTGCCCAGCGCGCGGATGAGCTCCTCCTCCAGGTCCGCCACGCACACGAAGATCCCCCGGCGCGGCGCCCGCGCCCGCGTCAGCCCGCGGTCGAAGAAGCCCTGCTCGCCCGCGTCGCACAGTCCCGCGAGACGCAGGCCGAGGCCGGGTGGCCCGAGGAGGTCCGCGTACCGGGCCACGCTCATCGCCCCGCCCATCGGTACGACGCACACCCCCTCGGCGGCCAGGTCGCGGCCACGGCGTGCGGCCAGCGTCTCGACGGCCGCGAGGTCACTCGGCCCTTCCAGCAGCACCGCCGTCCGCACCCCCAGTCGCGCGGCCAGCTCACTCGCCGGCCCGCCGGAGCCGCCCCCGGCCGCCCAACCGCTGACCTCGTCCCGGAACACGCGCATGTCCACCATGAGGTGAGTCTCCTACCTCGGCCGACGGCACGACACGGAATATCGGTACCGGACGACCGCGCGAAACGATGAAATGGTGGTGTGACCGCCCCCGAGACCGACGAAGAGCCCCCCGACGCCGCCGACAACCCTCCCGAGACCGACGAAGAACCTGCTGAGCACCGGCGCTACGCCCGCTACCTGGAGCTCCTGGAGAACGTCCCGGAGGCCGAGGAGGCGGGCCTGCTGGCCGTGATCCTGCGCGACGACTGCGCGCCGATGGCGGAGGCCGCGGTGAACCGCCAACTGGAGTGCAGGGCAGCGGAGTTGCTGACCGACGCCGGCTTCCCCGACTGGGCCCGGACGACGGCCGGGGTCATCGGGGACCGGCCCTTCCTGTCCCGCCGCCTGCGCGAGTGGACCCTCCTCAGGGCGCTCGCCCTGGACGAGCCGTGGACGGCCGAGGAGGTCACGGGCGCGTCCGACTGGTTCCAGCGCACGGTCGTGGAGGTGCAGACCATCACCTCACCCGAGGCGCTCACCCTGCTCGCCGAGCGCGGACGCACCCGTCGCGTCCGCAACGCGGCGAGCCGCCGCCTCCGGCCCCCGCGTCCGCGCTCGGGCTGATCACGGGCCGGGCGCTCAGGGGGAGGGAGGTCACAGACCGGGACCCTTATGGACCTCTTGCTCCGTATGTCACTCTGGCCGCTGAACCGGGTCACCCGCCTGCCGCACGCCCCGGACGACCGACCGACACGGAAGCGCCCATGCCCCTGCCGATCCCCTCCCGTGCCGTCCCCGCCGTACTGGCCGGAGCCGTGGCCGCCCTGGTGGCGGCGTGCGCGCCCTCCGTCGCCGCCGGTACCCCGGCTCGCCCGCAGACACCCGCGGTACCCGCCTCGGCCCCGGCCGCCCCGCCCACCCCGGTGGCCGCCGCTCCGTCTGCCCCGCAGCCCGTGAGCCCGGGCGCCGGCGTCCCGACGCAGGCCTCGACCCTGTCCATCCCGTCGGTGGGCCTCTCGGGACTGCGCGTGGTGCCGTACGAGGGCACCACCGACGACGTACCGGGGACCCGCATCCAGAACCTCGGCGTGGCGGCCAGCCCGTACGGAAAGCTGGGCGGCGTCGGACCCGGTCAGGTGGGCAACTTCCTGATCACCGCGCACCGTCTCTCGGCAGGTGGTCCGCTGGGCGACCTGCCCTCCGTGGACAACGGCGACACGGTCCTCGTGACCCTCGGCAAGGTGGAGTACACCTACGAGATCGTCGCGACCCGCAAGACGTCCTTCCGCTCGGAGGGCTCGCTCGGCGAACAGCGCGCGGCCGTGCCCGGGGCGCCCGGCGCGGCCCCCACCCAGGCCATGATCACGATCTCGACCTGCGCGACGCCCGAGGACCACGCGGAGGGCAACTTCTGGAGCGACGCCCAGGGCAACCCCGAGCACCGCATCGACAAGATAGGCGTGCTGCGCAAGACCTCGGCGGCCCCGCCCGCCTCCTGAGGGCACGGGAGGCCCGCCGGGGTGCCCCGGCGGGTCTGTCTTACCGACGGGTAGTTTCCAGCCAATTACCGGCATCGCGCTGACATGCTCCTGACAGTTCAAGGTGGCTGTGGGACTCTCCCGGCACGCACTCCGCACCCTCTGAGAGGCCCAGCGCCTCGCCCACCCCCACCAGTACGTGGCATGGAGGAGCGAACCATGAGGCACACCACGCCCATCACGCACGGCACCCGCATCTCACGCATCGCCGGAATCGCGACGCTCGTCGTCGCGGCAGCCTTCACCGGCACCGGCACCGCCCTCGCGCACACCCCCGGCGCCTCGGCCGCCGACCAGAAGGTCGACGGCGTGATCGTGGTCGCGGGCAACAGCTGCAACTGGACCAACGCCAGCACCAGCGCCGCCGCCCCCGCCGCCCTCACCGTCGACCGCACGACCATCAACGCGCCGGGAGGCAACCTGGCCTGCGGCGGCGGCATCGCCGCCTCCCTCAACAACAACCCCGCCTTCACCTTCGACGACACCGCCGGCACGGCGCGGACCGACCTGATCGACATCACCGGCCGGCAGAGCTTCATCTCCTGCCGCTACAAGGCCACGAACATCGTGTGGGACCGCGACGGGACGAGCCGGAAGTACATCAACCGCGCCTTCACCGCCGCCAAGACCTCGGGCAGCTTCCTGTGTCCGGGCTCCGTCAACACCCCGGCAGGGGACGCTTCCATGCTCTTCCGCTGAGCCGGTCCCTGCGGCGGACCCCGAGCCCGGGGCTCCGCCGCAGAGTCCTTCCGAGACCGGGCCGGGGTATGCCCCTGCACGCCGCCGGACACCGCGGCGAACCCTCCGAAGCCACGCCGAAGACCATCCTGCCGCCGTCGGACGCCGCCACGCTCCGGCGCGGGTCCTGCGCCGCCCGGCCGTGTACCGCGCTACGGGAGACGGCCCCCGCACGGCGTCGACACCTCGCGGCGTCCCGGTGGAGCAGCGCTGCCCTGCGGCTGCTGCCGCTCTCCTCACCAGGATGCGGACTCTCGTTTGTCAAGTCCCGAAAGGTCGCGGCATGACGTGGTTCGCGGGAGCGGGCTTACTCAGGAGACGGACCCACGCGTAGTCGGTGGGTCCCAGTCCACGGTCCAAAAGCCCAGGTTCCACGTCCGGGATGTGGAGGCGTTTGACGGTTCGGAAGGAGTGAGCGCATGCGAGTCACCACGGTCTGCCCGCTGCCCTGTGTCCGGGGGCGAGTGTCATGACTTCCCTGCCTCCTTCCTCCGAGCGCCCCACTGGCCCGCCGCCGGGCCCGTTGTCGGGCCGGGGCGCGCACGTGGAGCCGCCGCCCCCGCCGCCCCCTCGGCAGCCGTCAATGCCGCCGCCTCCCTCCGGGCCTCCGTCGGGGCCCCTTCCGGTCTCTTCGGCCGGGTCCTCGCCGCCGCCGGCGGGTCGCGGACGGGCTCGCAGGTGGCGGTCGCGCAGGGCCGTACTGAGCGCGAGCACGGCGGTGGCCGTGGTGTCGGCGGTGGTCCTCAGCTTCACCGTGCTCGGCGGGAACACCGCGGCGGGCGGTGAGGTCTTCCTCCAGGCCGCTCCGGAGGCCGGGCCCGACCCGTTCACGCCGTCGACGGCCACGCAGGCCGAGAGCGTCGCCAAGGTCACGCCCATGGCCGCCGTCGAGAAGGCGAAGGACGCGGCGAGCGCTGCGCGTACGGCCAATGCCACGGCGGGTGCGCGCACGCTGGAGGTCGACGGCGGGTACCCCGGGCTGTACGGGGGGACACGGAACGTCGTGAGCTGTGACGTCGAGAAGCAGATCCGCTTCCTCACGCAGCACCCGGACAAGGGCAGGGCGTTCGCCGGCTCGCTGGGCATCCGTCAGCCCGAGATCCCCTCGTACCTGCGGTCGCTGACGCCCGTCCGGCTGGGTTGGGACACCCGGGTCACCAATCACGGGTACCGCGACGGCGCGCCCACCAGCTACCAGGCGGTCCTGCAGGCCGGCACGCCCGTCCTGGTCGACGGGCGCGGCGTGCCCAGGGTCCGCTGCGCCTGCGGCAACCCCCTGAACCCGCCCGTCGCGGTCAGGGGCAGGCAGAGGTACAGCGGCGAGCAGTGGTCCGCGTTCCGGCCCTCCGGCCTCGTCGCGGTCAAGCCTGCCGTCAAGCCGGTGAAGGCCGTCACGGTCTTCGACGCGAACCGGCGGGGCTGGTACGAGCGCCCGAGCGGGGCGGCGGAGGGTAGGCCCGACCACGAGGTCCCGGCCCCGCAGGGCCAGACCCCCGGCTCTGCCTACCCGGTCCTCCCGGCGGCCCACCCGGCCTCCGTCCAGACGCCCCCGGACACGGTTCCGAACGAGCTCCCGGGCAAGGCCCCTGCTCAGCAGCCGGGCGGCCAGCCGCCCGGGAAGGACACCGGCCAGAACCCGGGGGAGGCACCGGGGAACATCCCGGGCCGGAACCCCGGAAACACCCCCGGCGACGTCCCGGACCAGTCTCCTGGGCAGGCGCCGGCCGTGGACCCCGGCCAGAAGCCGAGCCTGAAGCCGGGCGAGGACGCGGAGCAGGTACCGGGTCAGGAGCCCGGCAAGGCCCCGGGCGAGGCCCCCGGGAAGACGCCGGGCGAGGCCCCCGGGAAGACGCCGGGCAAGGAGTCGGGGAAGGCCCCTGACCAGGAGCCCGACAAGGGCCACGCCCACGATCCGGCCAAGGCCCCCGGCAAGGACTCGGACAAGCAGCGCAGCCAGGAGCCGGACAAGGCCCCCGAGGAGGAACCGGGCAAGGGCCACGAGCCTGGCGAGGCCCCGGGGAAGGAGCCGGCGAAGGAGCCGGCTCAGGAGTCCGGGACGAAGTCGGGCGAACACCCCGGCAAGGAGTCCGGCCAGGCCCCGGGCAAGTCGCCCGGCGAGGCTCCTGGCAAGGACCCCGGTAAGGCGCCTGGCGAAGACCACGGCAAGACGCCTGCCAAGGAGCCGGAGCAGAAGTCCGGCAAGGAGCCGAGCCAGGACCCGGAGAAGTCGCCGGGCAAGGAGTCCGGTAAGGACCCTGGCGAAGACCACGGGAAGACGCCCGCCAAGGAGCCGGAGCAGAAGTCCGGCAAGGAGCCGAGCGGGGACCCGGGGACGGCGCCGGGTAAGGAACCAGCCAGGGAGCAGGGCAACGGGTCCGGCGAGGAGTCGGGCGAGAACCCGGGCAAGGACGCGGGCCCGGACAAGGCCGCCGAGAAGGTACCGGGCAAGGCCCCGGACCCCCGGTCCGGCCGTGCACCGACGAAGGTGCCCGGTCAGGAGTCGGACAAGGCACCGGGGCAGGCGCCCGGCCACGACCCTGACAAGGAGTCGGGCCAGGGTTCGGACAAGGTTCCGGCGCCCGACGAAACGCCCCGCCACGAAACGGGTAAGGCCCCCGGGAACGCACCGGAGTCTAGCCAGACGCCGGGCAAGGACCCCGGTCCGGGTCAGGCGCCAGGTAAGGCGCCGGCCCAGGATTCCGGCAACGGCAACGGCAACGGCAACGGCAACGGCAACGGCAACGGCCCCAGCCCCGGCCACGATCCGGCGAACGCGCCGAGCCAGGAGTCGGGCGGGAGCGGGAGCCAGGGTCCTGGTAACGAGTCGGGGCCGGGGGAGTCGGGGGAGGAGCAGTCCGGGTGATGCAGTGGTGCGGAAGGCCCGGCGATGGCGCTCCGGCCGGGCCATCGCAGGCCGGGGCTGCGGTGGTAGCGCATCGGCCTCCCCCCAGCCGGGGCGGGATGACAACGCCCGCTGCCGCCACCGGACCGGGAGCGGTCAGCGCAGCGATTCCTTCGGCGGGCGCTCGCGCAGGGCTCCGTACGCGATGAAGTAAGCCGGTACGCGGTTCAGCCACCGGGATTCGGTGATGAGCTCGGTCATCCGCTTGGCCCGCCGCGCATCGCCGAACGCGGTGCGCCCGGCCAGCAGCGGTTCGATGACCTGGGTGTGGGCGAGGCGTTGGAGGCCCTGGGTCGCCACCGTAGTGGGCCAGCGGCGGCGTTGCACGCGGCGCACGTCGTGCAGGCCTACGGTGCCCTCGCGCAGCGGCCGCACGAGATGGCGGGCGGCGGCCACCGCGTCCTGCACGGCGAGGTTGATGCCGATGCCGCCGACGGGTGACATCGCGTGGGCGGCGTCGCCGATGCACAGCAGCCCGGGGCGGTGCCAGCGGCGCAGCCGGTCGAGCCGTACGTCGAGCAGTTTCACCTCGTCCCAGGAGCTGACCGCATGGCTTCGGTCGGCCAGCCACGGGACGGCGTCCGTGAAGCGGGTCATGAAGCGCTCCAGCCCTTCGGCGCGGCGCTCGGCGTCGGTCCCCTTGGGGATGAGCGCGGCGCACTGCCAGTAGTCGCCGCGGTCGATGAGCGCGGTGAAGAACCGGTCGCCCAGGCCGCCGACGAGTCCGCTGGGGTCGTCCTCGTGGCGCGGCAGGCGGAACCACCAGGCGTCCATGGGGCAGGGGAAGTGTTCCAGGCCGAGCTCGGGCAGCGCCCTCGCCAGTGAGCCGCGGCCGTCGCAGGCCACGGTGAGGGTGGCCCGCAGCTCGCCGGTGCTGCCGTCCGCGGTGCGGTAGCGCACGCCCCTGACGCGGCCGCGCTCGATGAGGAAGGAGGTCGCCTCGGTGTCCATGCGCAGATGGAAGGAGGGTTCCCGGCCCGCTTCGTCGGCGAGGAGGTCGAGGAGGTCCCACTGGGGCACCATCGCGATGTAGTTGTACTTGCCGTGCAGCGCACCGATGTTCCCGATGGTGACCAGGGACCGGTCCGGTCCGAGGGGCAGCTGGACGGTCGTCACGCGGCGTTGCGGCAGTTGGGCGAACCGTTCGGCGAGGCCGATGTCGTCGAGGAGCGACAGGGTGCTGGGGTGCACGGTGTCACCCCGGAAGTCGCGCAGGAAGTCACCGTGTTTCTCCAGCACCGTCACCTCGACACCGGCCCGGGCCAGCAGCAGCGCCAGCACCATCCCGGCCGGCCCGCCTCCCACCACGCAGCACGTCGTGCGCTCCACGGCAACACTCCCTTCGCGGGCCCGGGTGAGCCCCAGAGGAGGTATACCGCACCGGGGGTGGCGGGGCCGGTAACGGCGACAACCTCGGCCCCACCGGCCCTAGTAGGGGCTGTGCATGGTGAGGAAACGGATGTCGAGGTCGGTCTCCAGGTAGTCCATGCGCCGCTCCCAGAAGGCCTGCATGTGGGGGAGGGCGAGGTGGGCGTCGAGGTCGGCCTGGGAGCGCCACGCCTCGTAGAAGACGAAGGTGCCGGGCTCGTCGCGGTCCTCGTGGAAGTGGTACTCCAGGCACCCGGACTCCTGACGGGTCGGCTCGACGAACGACAGCAGGAGTTCCTTCAACTCCCCAGCGCGCTCGGGTATGGGGCGCGCGGTGCCGACGAGTGCGAACGGCTGGGACATGCAGGGTTCTCCCCCCGATAGGTACAATGAATCTCGTACCTTGTGGACGCTATCGAACTCGTAGGTACGATGCAATCCATACCTTGAGGAAGGTGCCCCCCATGCCCGATGGTGAAGGTCACCCGGACGTCGAGGAGATCGAGCTCGGTCCGGTGCTCTCCGCGCTGGCGGATCCGCTGCGTCGCCGCGTGGTGCGCGAGCTGGCGGGCGGCCCGGACGGCGCGGCACGGACGTGCAGCTCCTTCGGACTGCCCGTCTCCAAGGCGACCGTCACCCACCACTTCCGCGCGCTGCGCGAGGCCGGGTTGATCCGCCAGGTCGACCGGGGCAACAGCCGCATGGCCAGCCTGCGCCGGGCCGACATCGAGCAGCGGTTCCCCGGACTGCTGGGCATCGTGGCAGCCGAGGCGACAGATTCGACAGATTCGACCGAGTCCACCGATTCGACCGAGTCCGTGGCGTCGGCAGAGTGATCTCAGGGGCGGGGGCGGGACGCGCCTCGGTCCCGAACCCGTGACGGGTTCGGGACCGAGGCACATCCGTGGGGCAAGCGGCCTCCGCGCGTCCGCGGTGCGTTCTCCGCATCCGCCGCGCCGTCAGGTCACCGCTTGAACATGTCCTTCATCTTTTCCTTCGCCTGGCGGGCATCGCCCTTCGCTGCTTCGGCGCGGCCTTCAGCGGTCAGTCGCTCGTCGTCCAGCGCGCGGCCGGCCGTCTCCTTGAGCTTGCCCTTGGCCTGCTCCGCCTTGGCCCGGCCCTTCTCGTTGCTCGACACAGCTGATCACTCCCTGAGGGTGTGGGTCATGCCTTCGTCCCCGCGTGTTGCCCCGATCACGCCCCGCAAACGCGAGCTCGAGCCGCAGGGGCACGCCGGGCATCGGCTCAGGCGGGCGGGACGCCGAACGGCATGCCGGACAGGTAGTGCGTGCCCAGGGCCTCGCGGTGGTCCGCGTTTCCGAGGTGCTCGTCCCGGCGGAACTCCGGAGCGGCCTTGATCTGCTCCTTCGTACGGTCCACGTAGACCTTCTCCGCCGTGTGGTCGATGCGGGTCACCACACCGGCCGGCAGCAGGACCTCCTTGCCGAGGATCCACACACCGGTGTCGACGACCAGATAGGCGTCGGTGACCTCGTCGGAGTGTTTGTCGACCTTGCCGATGCTGCCGTCGAGCGCCTCGACCCCGTAGCCGGTGAGGTCGGCCGCGAGGTAGTCGACGCCGGCGCGGTAGGCCCAGACGTTCTCCGTCATGCGAAACAACTCCTTCTTCGGAACCGTGGCCCCGCCACCCCCGTGGTGGCGGGGGCGGGGGAATCTTCGTCGACTGCGCGCATGCCCGCAGAGCCGGGCTTCCACTCCCTTGTCCGCGGGGACCACCCCCAGGAGCGCAGAAAAAATGCCGCGCCCGATTGTTTGAGGCTGCGCAGACCGGCCATAAGGGTGGTCATGGGAGTCCGCGACGGTGAGCGGCGCGGGTTCCCCAGCGGACCCGGGCCGCGTGGTGGCATCCCCCCGCCATCACGCGGCCGGGCCTCTGCACATCCCCGGGGCCGCCTCTCCCGCGATGCCGGCCGTCGCCTCCCGGCGGACGCGGCACCAGGTCAGCGCCGCCTACGGATCCGGCCCCGTCCTCTGGCCGCCCACCCGTGGCCGATCCCGGCGACGTGCAGCGCGAGCGCGGCGAGGCCGATCAGCGTGAAGTTGGTCGAGGTGAACACTTCGTTGGTGTGGATGCCGGCCGCGTTGATCAGGAACGCGATGAAGAACAGCACTGCCGCGGTGATGCCGAGCATGTCCATGCCCCTTTCTGTCGGTGACGGCCGTGTTCCCCGTGCGGGCCGGAACATGAGCGGCCGCCAAGGCCGATTCGCCGTGCCGCGGGGGGGGCAGGAAGGGAACCACTTCGGACCCGTTCGGACCCTCCTGTGTCAGCTCCCTCGAAGGGGGCAGGGGCGTGACGTCCATGTCACCTACATCCGTTGAGGAGATATGAACAGCGCTCTTCGTGTGCTGTCCGTCCTGGGCGGCTCGATCCTGCTCACCCTCGCCGCCGGTTGGGTCGTCGACCTGCTGCTGCGCCGAGCCGACGCCCGTCACCCCGAGACCCCCCTGTGGAACCTGCTGCGCCGGTGCCGCAACGCCCTCCTGATCGTGCTGTTCGCCGCACTGCTCAGGGGCGCCTACCGGCAGATCGCCTGGCCACCGCTGCGGGACCACACCGCCGCCGTGGGCCGCGTCCTCTCCCTCACCCTGATCGGCGCGGGAGCCTGGCTGTTGGTGGCCGTGGCCTCCGCCGTCGTCGAGTCGGGGTACGCCCGCTACGCCACGTCCACGCGCGACCCGGCCCGGCTGCGCCGCGTCCGCACCCAGGTGACGCTGATCATGCGGGCGGTGACGGTCCTCGTGGCCGTCGTCGCGCTCGCCGCCATGCTCGTCACCTTCCCGAGCTTCCGCGCACTCGGCACCTCCGTGCTCGCCTCCGCCGGAATCATCGGAATCGTGGCCGGCGTCGCCGCCCAGTCCACCCTCGGAAACCTCTTCGCGGGCTTCCAGATCGCCTTCGGCGACATGGTGCGCATCGGCGACACGGTCGTCGTCGCCGGCGAGTGGGGGATCGTCGAGGACATCACCCTCACCTTCCTCGCCGTCCGCACCTGGGACGAACGCCGCATCACCATGCCCGTCTCGTACTTCACCACCCGCCCCTTCGAGAACTGGTCGCGCGGCGGCATCCAGATGACCGGCACCGTCTTCCTCCACTGCGACCACCGCGCCCCCATCGACCTCATGCGCGACAAGGCCGAGGAGATCCTGCACACCTGCAAGGAGTGGGACGGCCGCGGCTGGGACCTCGCCGTCACCGAGACGACGCCCTCCACCATCGTGGTACGCGTCATCGTCACGGCCAAGGACCCCGACGACCTGTGGACGGTGCGCTGCGCCGTCCGGGAGCAACTGGTCGCCTGGCTCGCCGAGAAGCACCCGGACGCCCTGCCGCGCGTCCTGCTGGACCCGGCACCGGGACAGTCGCCCGCAGCGTACGTCCCCTCATCCGCCCGCGCCGAGCGAGCCCGGACGCCCTAGGTGTTGCGAGCGTCTAGCTGCAGTCCGACATGAACCGGCCTTCGAGGTGATCGGGGCTGAGGAAGACGAAGCCGCTTCCGTAGCCGAAGTTGAGGAAGAACGGGTCCTCCTTCGCCTCACCCCGGTCCTCGAACTGGCAGAGGAACTGCCAGGAGGGCCCGATGCCGAAGGCCTGGTCGTTGGGGTAGACGGCCTCGCCCCCCATGAAGTCCCCGGGCACCTCCCCTTCGGGGAAATCGACGTCCGGCCCCTCGCCCCGCAGGTACCGGGAGCAGGCAGCGGCCTGGTTCGCCGCCTCCTCCGGTTCCGGTGGCATCGGAGTCAGGTCCGTCAGCCATTCGACGGGAGCCTCCGTGTAGTACGGACCCCACCGCCACAGGGTTCGCCCCCGAGTGCCGGGGGCCCCGATCGACGCGAAGGTCGGTATCCGCCCACCCGGCTGGAGGAGAACGACGGCCTCGCCGTCCTCCGGAGTGTCGCCGCCCATGACCTCGCCCTCCTCGTGCAGGAACAGGTAGGCGAGGCGCACCTCGTCGCCCGGGACCCGGAACTGGCCGATGAACACCAGGGGCACGCCCGAACGCGGGTGCACCGGCCAGGCCGGGCCGTCCAGCCAGACCGGCTGCCCGCCGAACTTCGACGCCGGTTCCACGACCGGCTCGCGCGCAGCCCGGAAGGACATCCGCAGCCGCGGCAAGAAGGCTGCGTCGTAGGGGCCCACGGCCCGGCCCGTCGGCTCGGAGGTCATGTCTGCGACGCTACGGCACCCCACTGACAGGCCCGGCCCGGGTGGTCTCCTTCGACCCCGCCCCACCCGCACGATCCGAAAGAGACGGCCCCGGCCCCGGCGATGCTTGGCGCGCGGTCGTCGGGACACACGCGGGACGTGCTGAAGAAACTCATCCTGATCCTGCCCGGCGCCGCGGCCGCGCTCGCCGCGGTCGCCGCCGTCCTCGTCTCGCCCTGGTGGTGGGCCGTGGCCGGCCCCTTGCTGCTGCTCGCCCTGGTGGCCGCGTACGACCTCCTGCAACGCCGGCACTCCGTCCTGCGGAACTACCCCCTGCTCGGACACCTCCGGTTCGCCCTGGAGGGGCTGCGGCCGGAGATCCAGCAGTACTTCATCGAACGGAACATCGACGGCAGCCCCTTCGACCGCGACACCCGCAGCATCGTCTACGAGCGGGCCAAGGGCACCGACGCCGAGGAGCCCTTCGGCACCGAGCGCGACCTCCACCGGCCCGGCAGCGAGTACCTCACCCCGTCCATGGCCCCGCACCCGGTACGGACCGACCCGCCCCGGGTCCGGATCGGCGGACCCGACTGCACCCAGCCGTACGACATGGCCCTGCTCAACGTCTCGGCGATGAGCTTCGGATCCCTCTCCGCCAACGCCGTCCTCGCCCTCAACACCGGGGCGCAGGCCGGGGGATTCGCCCACGACACCGGCGAGGGCGGCCTGTCCGAGTACCACCTGCGCCCCGGCGGGGACCTCGTGTGGGAGATCGGCACCGGATACTTCGGGTGCCGAACCGACGACGGCGGCTTCGACGAGCGGCAGTTCGCCGAGAAGGCGGCACACCCGCAGGTCAAATGCGTTTCGCTGAAGATCAGCCAGGGGGCCAAACCGGGCATCGGCGGCGTCCTGCCCGGTGCCAAGGTGAACGCCGAGATCGCGCGGGTCCGCGGCGTGCCGCAGGGGCGGACCGTCATCTCGCCGCCGTTCCACCGCGTGTACTCCACCCCCCGCGAACTGGTGCGCTTCCTGGCCCGCATGCGTGAGCTCGCCGGCGGCAAGCCCGTCGGGTTCAAGCTGTGCGTCGGCTCGCGGCGCGAGTTCCTCGCCGTCTGCAAGGCCATGCGCGAAGCGGACGTCACCCCCGACTTCATCATCGTCGACGGGGCGGAGGGCGGCACCGGCGCCGCGCCCCTGGAGTTCGCCGACCACGTCGGCCTGCCGCTCGGCGACGGCCTGATGACCGTCCACGACGCCCTCGTCGGCTCCGGGCTGCGGGACCGCATCCGGATCGGGGCCTCCGGCAAGGTCGCCACCGGCAGCGACCTCGTCAAACGCCTGGTCCAAGGCGCCGACTTCACCAACTCGGCCCGCGCCATGATGTTCGCGCTCGGCTGCATACAGGCCCAGCGCTGCCACACCAACACCTGTCCCGTCGGGGTCGCCACCCAGGACGAGCGGCGCGCCCGGGCCCTGGACGTCGGCGACAAGGCGCAGCGCGTACAGCGCTACCAGGAGGCGACCGTCAAGAGCGCGCTGCAGATCATGGCGGCCATGGGCGTCGACGGCCCCCACGAGCTGCGCCCCCACATGCTGCTCCAGCGGGTGGACCCGCACACCGTCCGCTCGTACGCCGAACTCCACGACTGGCTCGCCCCCGGAGAACTGCTCGCATCGCCGCCCGAAAGCTGGGCAGCCGACTGGAATGCGGCCGACCCCGACCACTTCACCCGCTGAACCGGCCGCCGAACCGGCAAACGAAGGGCACCCCCATGGCACGTACCGTCGCCCACGTCATCGTCGACGCACTCGAGGAACTCGGCGTCCAGCACGTCTTCGGCGTCGTCGGAGACGCCTTGAACCCGCTGACCGACGCCATCCGCACATCCGCCGGCCTGAACTGGGTCGGCTGCCGGCACGAGGAGGCCGCGGCCTTCGCCGCCTCGGCGCAGTCCCAGCTCTCCGGCACCCTCGGCGTGTGCATGGGCACGGTGGGACCCGGCTCCGTACACCTGCTCAACGGCCTTTACGACGCGGCCAAGAGCCACACCCCCGTGCTGGCGATCTGCGGCCAGGTCCCCCTCGCCGAGATCGGCAGCGACTACTTCCAGGAGGTCGACAACGACCTGCTCTTCCGTGACGTCGCCGTCCACCGGGCCACCGTCACCTCCCCGGAGCAGATGCCGCGCCTGCTCGAATCCGCCGTACGCGCCGCCGTGACCCGGGGCGGAGTCGCCGTCCTGACCGTCCCCGGCGACCTGGGCGACCAGGAAGTGCGCGACGACCGGCCCACGCGCTTCGCACTCGACCGCGCCGTCACCCGGCCCGACGACCCGGCTCTCGCCAGGGCCGCCGAACTGCTGAACGCCGCCTCCCGGGTGACCCTCCTCGTCGGCCAGGGCGCCCGGGAAGCCCGTACCGAGGTCCTGCAGACCGCCGAGCTGCTGGCGGCGCCCATGGTGCTCACGCTGAAGGCGAAGGAGGGCTTCGAGGACGACAACGCCTTCCAGGTGGGCCAGACCGGTCTCATCGGCAACCCCGCCGCCGCCCACGCGCTCGACAGCGGGGACGTACTCCTCATGCTGGGAACCGACTTCCCCTACCGTGAGTGGTACCCGAAGAACGTCAAGGTGATCCAGGTCGACGCCCGAGAGGACCACCTGGGACGCCGCACCCCCGTGGACGAGGGCCTGGCCGGGGACGTCGGCGCCACACTGCGGGCCCTGCTCCCCCTGCTGAAGGCGGCCCCGGACCGTGCCCACCTCGACGACGCCCGGGAGCGCTTCCAGCACTGGCAGGAGGGACAGCGGCGGCTGGCCGACCCCGCCCACGAGCACCGCTGGACCGGGAAGCTGCGGGCCGCCCTGGACAACCCCGAGCACGCCATCCGCCCCGAGGCGCTGGCCGCGGCGGTGGACACGTACGCCGCCGACGACGCCGTCTTCACCTCCGACACCGGCATGGCCACCGTCTGGCTCTCCCGCTTCGTCACCATGCGCGGCGATCGCCGCCTGATCGGCTCGTACAACCTCGGCTCGATGGCCAACGCCATGCCCCAGGCCCTGGGCGCCCAGCTGTGGGCGCCCGAGCGGCAGATCGTCGCGCTGTGCGGGGACGGCGGCTTGAGCATGCTGCTCGGCGACCTCATGACGATCAAGACGTACCGCCTGCCGGTGAAGCTGATCGTCTTCGACAACCGCCGCCTGGGCATGGTCAAGTTGGAACAGGAACAGGCGGGCCTGCCCGAATTCGGCACGGAACTCGACAACCCCGACTTCGCCGCGGTCGCCACGGCCCTCGGCCTGACGGGCATCCGGGTCACCGACCCGGCCGATCTCCACGAGGCCGTACGCCGCACCTTCGAGACACCGGGGCCGGTCCTCCTGGACGTGCTCACCAACCCGGAGGAAGTGGCCGTGCTCGGCAAGCCGACCGTGGCCCAGGGTTGGGGCTTCGCCGTAGCCAAGGCCAAGGAACTCCTGCCGGGCCGCGACGGGACACCGCCGCGCGCGGAGACGGCCTGACCCACGGACCCATCCGCCTTTTCCCGTAGTGCGGTTGAACACAGAAGACGTGCGTGCACAACGGGATATCCGGGGCATACGCCCTTCAAGAAGCTGGTTGATCCATTCACTCACCGGAGGAGTTGTTCTCACGTGACCGAGCATGTGTGGAGTTACAAGTCGACGTCGGGCCACCTGGCCGGGACCGATCTGACCGGCTACAAGGTCGAGGCGGTCGACGGCAGCATCGGCAAGGTCGACAAGCACTCCGACGAGGTCGGTGACGCCTACCTGGTGGTCGACACAGGGGTGTGGATCTTCGGCAAGGAGGTCCTCCTGCCGGCGATCACCGTGATCTCGGTCGACCCGGACGAGCGGACGATCCACGTGGACCGCACCAAGGAGCAGATCAAGAACTCCCCGGAGTTCCACCGGGACAAGCACCTCGGCGACGCGGACTACCGCGCGCAGCTGGGCCACTACTACGGCCCCGCCGGCCCCTTCGGCGGCCCGATCGCCTGACGCGCCCGGAGGGAGGGGCCCGGACTCGACGAGTCCGGGCCCCTCCGTCAGTTCACGCGTCAGCTCACTCCGTCAGACCGCCCCGTCAGCTCGCCGGGTGCGCTCCGACGGCCTGGCGGTAGGCCACGTGCCCGCCCAGCGCGCCGGTGACGGCCACGGCGGCCAGCCCGGCCAGCGACCACAGCCGCCCCTTCGCCGTACGGCCGCGGAGCCGCGCGGTCAGGGACAGGGCGTAGCAGGTCACCGCGGCCGCGTTGGAGGCCACGTGGGCCAGCCCGACCCGGGCCTGCTCCGGCGGCAGGTCGGCCCAGTCCGCCCAGCCGGCGATCGCCGCCGGGGCGACCCCGACCAGCCCGACGCCCGTCAGGGTGGTCGCCGCATGCTGCGCTCCCGGTAGGACCTCCACCACGGCGGCCGACAGCCAGCAGCCGATCGGCACCTGCACCAGCACGGGATGCAGGGGGTGGCCCAGCGGCCTGCCCCGCAGCAGATCGCGCATGCCGCCCAAGGGGAGCGCGCGGATTCCCCGCTGCATCACCCTGATCGCCGGATCGGCCACCGTCGTCCGCTCGATCCGGTCCAGAGACTTCAGCCAGCATGCCGACACCGCATCGAGCGCCGGGACCGGCCCGGCTGTCTTCGTCTTCGAGGTACCGGGGACGTGTGAGTTCATACCCGACGCCTACCCGGAGCCGCGCGGCGATCCCACCGTGGCGCCGACTGCACTCGAACGGACGCCGGACGGACGGCCCCCCACCGGGGCAGCCGGGGCGGGCGTCAGCTGCCGGGCTCCGCGGCCGAGATCGCCGCCAGGGCCGAGCCGGGGTCCTGTTCGACAGCGAGGTCGCCCAGGGTGACGACGCCGACGAGGTCGCCGTCCTCGGTTTCCACGGGCAGGCGCCGCAGCGCGTTCCGGCGCATGAGGTCGAGGGCGTGGTCGACCCCGTCGTCGGGCCGTACGGTGACCGGCGTGCTGCTGCACACGGCATGCACGGTCGTCTCCGCGGGATCCCTGTTCTCGGCCATGGCACGCACGACCAGGTCCCGGTCGGTCAGGATGCCGCGGAGCCGGCCCCCGTCGACGACGAGGACGTCCCCGATGTCGGCGTCCCGCATCACCCGCGCCACCTCCGCCAGCGACGTCGTCTTCTCGACGGCCACCGGATTCTTGGTCATCACCTCGTGGACACGACGGACACGTCGGGTCATGGCTCCTCCCACTGCTGGGCGCCCGTGTCTCAGGACTGGCGCTGGAACGGCCGGGCGCGGTGACTCCGCGGCTGATGTGCGACCTCCATGACGAAGCCGCTGCGGGGCCGGGTCGGAATCCGGCCCAGCGGGATGGACAGGTCCTGCTGGGGTACGGCGAAGTCCAGATCGGCCAGGGCCGGCGCGAGCGCGGCGAGCAGGGAGACGGTGGTGTCCTCGCCCGGGCACCGGTGGCCGGTACGTGCGTCGCCTCCGCCCTGGGGGATCAACAGGTCGCGGTCGGGCTCGTGACCCAGGAAGCGCCCCGGGGAGAAGTGGTAGGGCCGCTCCCACAGATCCGGGTCGTGGTGGTGCCCGTACACGTCGAGGAGGAGATGGGTCCCGGCGGGGACCTCGTGACCGTCGAGGGTGATGTCGTCGACGGCGACGCCTCCGATGAAGGGGACGAAGGGGTAGAAGCGCCGGACCTCGTGGGCGTACGCCCGGGCGTACGCGGGCCCACCGTCCCGCAGCTGTTCGCGCTCGCCGGGATGGCGGTGGAGGGCGTGGGCGGCGAAGACGGCGAACCACGCGATGGCCACGGTGGGACGGATGATGTTCAGCAGTTCGACGGCCGCCGTGTGCGGATCGAGCAGGGCGCCGTCCTGATCGCGGTGCCGTGCGACCGCCTCCAGTGGGCTCCCGGCCACTGCCGCGTGCCGGGACGCGGCGAAGATCCCGTCGGGGTGCGGTCCGGTGGCGCGGAGGTCCACGACGGCGGCGGCGAGGGCCTGCTCCTGGCGGCGCCGGGCGTGCCGGGCCCGTAGCCGCCGGGGCCCGGCCCCGGCCGACCCGTCGATCATGGTGACGCAGTCCTCGGCGATCTCCCGCGCGGCGTCCGGCGGGACCGGCAGGCCCACCCAGTCGCAGACCGCCCGCGTGAGCAGGACGGCCACCTCGTCGAAGAGGACCACCCGACGGCCTTCCCAGCCCGTCACGGCTTCGCGCCAGCCGCTCTCGACGCTCTCGGTCAGGCCGTGGATGGCGTCCGGTGACATGAGGAGGGAGACGAACAGCTCCTTGCGCACCCGGTGTGCCGGCCCGTCCAGGCTGTGCACCGCGCCCTCGCCGAAGAGCGGGTCGAGCACCTGCGCGGGGAGGGCGCCGTGCCGCTGGACGTGGTCCGTGTCGTAGAAGAGGGCGACGGCCGCGGGCCCGTGCAGCAGCGCGGCGGGACGGCCGAACAGGTGGGTGCGGACCACGGACGCACCGTGGTGGGCCCGGCGCAGGTCGGGACCCCATGCGTAGCCGTGGGCCAGCAGGGACAGGGTGCTGTCGGTCAGGACTGCGGACATGTTCTGCACCACCTACCTGATCACGATCACGTTCTTCAGACCGCCTGGGACGCGAGCTCGTTGTAGGCCAGATGGGACAGGTCCGTGGCCCGGACGGTGACCTGGATGCCGTCGAGGACGTCCTGGAGGACGCGCTCGGCGGAGGAGTAGGCGAGCCTGTGCTCGGGCGGCGCCGCGTCGGGAATCCAGAAGATCATCACCAGGTCGCTCCTGCGGGCGCCGTCCGCCGAGGCGTAGTGCAGGTCGTACACGACGAACCTGGGCTCGTCGGCCGGCAGCGACGCCAGCAGCTCCTCGTGGGTGAGGTTGCCCTGGCTCTCGACGACCACCGTCTCCAAGGACTCGTTCAGCCGGTAGACGAGCGTGTTGATCTCCCGTTTGCTCTTCAGCTCCTGCAAGGCGCTCAGGCAGCTGTCGTCCACGGTGATACCCCGGCTGCTCACGACGATCTCCGATCTCTCCGGGTGCGGCGAGGACGTGCGCCCTGGGTCACCGGTCCTCGCTGTCCTCGGTCTCCTGGGTGCGATCGGCTCCCTGCGGATGCTGCCGGGTCTGCTCCTCCCGGCCGATCCCCGGGCTCTGCCGCTTGGCGGAATGGCCCGCGGCGCCGCGGCGATCGGACTCTCCCGCACGGCCGACGACCGCCTCGTCCGCCTCCTCGCGGGCCTCGTGGTCCCCGCTCTCGCCGACGGCCTCCGACGGCGGGGTGGGCGCGGGGTGACGCCGCTGCTCGGGCTGACTCATGTGGTACCTCCTCGATGAACCCGGGCCGGTTCTGGCCAGCCGGGCCGGTCGCGGTACGCGGGCCGCCTCGCGTCGGTCGGTCCGCGTACGTGGTCGTTTCGGGGATCAGTCGTCTTGGGGGCTCACCCAGCGTGTGCCCTTCCCGCGCGGCTCTTCGGTCTGCTGCGGACGGTCGAGCCGGCTGGCCTCGTCGGTGTCGGCTGCGGCCGTCTTCTCATCATCGCGGCGGTCGGCGCGCGGCGCGTGTCGGTCCTGTGGCTCCCCGTGGTGCAGCGGGACTCCTCCTGCTCCGCCCTGCTCGTCCATGTCCGTCCTCCTCGCTCCTGCTCCTCGAGCCGCTCCTGCCGCTCAAGCCCCCGGCCCCCTTCTGGCGGCTGCCCGGCCCCAGGCCGGCGAAACCCGGACGCGGCCGCACCCCACCGGGCCGGTGCCCGTCACCCGACCGGCTGGTCGGCGGCCCGGGCCGGTACGGGCGCCGGAGACAGCGACCACCGGATCAGCCGGACCGCCACGCGGGCCGCGGGCCCGACCCACCACCGCTCCAGCGGCAGCCGCCGGGGCAGCCCCAGCTCCGCCCGGGCCCAGTCCGGCAGCAGCACGACCGCACCCGCGGCCAGGGCCGCGTACGGCGGGCGCAGCACCCACGGCAGCGGCGGGTGGCGCAGGATGAAGCGGGCCGCCTCCCTCGCTTCCGGTGTGCCGCGGAGCTGAGGCCGGTGCTCCTCGATGCGGGCGTCGAGGTCCGCGACGCTGCGCGGCGGGTCGGTGACGCCCAGTGCCTCGCCGACCCTCGCCATGCCGGCCACGTACGCGTCCTGATCCGGACCGCTCAGCGGTCGGGCGCCGTAGCGCTGGTGGGAACGCAGGAAGCAGCTCAGTTCGGCGTCGTGCACCCATGCGAGGAGGGCCGGATCCGTGGCCGCGTACGGCTCACCCCCTGGAGCCCGCCCGCGGACCGTCCTGTGCACCGCGATGACCCGCTCGACCGCGCGTTGGGCGTCGTCGGCCGTACCGAAGGTGGTGACGGCCAGGAAGGTGCTGACGCTCTGGAGCCTGCCCCAGGGGTCTTCCCGATAGGCGGAGTGCCGGGCCACGGCGGCCATCGCCAAGGGGTGCAGGGACTGCAGGAGGAGGGCGCTGATCCCGCCGACGAACAGGGCGGCGTCGGCGTGGACCCGCCGCACCGGGTGGGCCGGCCCGAACCAACGCGGACCGGGCGTGAGGTGGATCCGGTCCCGGGTGGCCGGGCCGTCCGGCCCGGCCACCCGCAGGAAGAGCGCCTGGCCCAGGCGGGCACGGGCACCTGTGACGACGGTCCTCCACTGGCCCATGTGAGCAGTATGCCCACCTGTCGGCTCCGTCGGCGGTTCGGCCGTTCCTTCGGCTTGGCCGTTCCACCGGTCGGGGGCCGTTCCACCGGTTGGGTCGTTCCACCGGTTCGGCGGTTCCTCCGTCTGGCCGTTTCCCCGGTTACGCCGGGCGGTGCCGTCGGGTCCGCGGCCCGGGGGCGGCTGCTGAAGCGCCGCTGCCGGGGGTTTGCCGGCTGCTCCGTTCCGGCCGGGGAGGGCCGGGAGACGGGGCGTCCGGGTGCCGTGCGGATCCTGGCGGCAGCCCGTCGTGCCACCGGCCGCTGCCGCGTGTCATCGGGGGAGGGGTGCCGCGCGGCAGCGGCCCGGTGCGAAAGCCCTACACCCCCACGGTGCGGGCTTTCGTCATTCTCGCGTGTTACCCGTCGACGTCTTCGTAAACGCCACTCTTTGACGGTGCACGGTTTCTTGACGTCCCATCAGGTGAAACCCCTGCCGGGGAGTCGGGCGGTGGGGAGTCCGGTGTCGGGTTCCGGAGTGCGGGGCGGGACCACGGCGCGTCCACGCCGTCGGACTCCGGCCGCAGCCCGAGCTCGTGGAGCTGGTTGACCGCCGACATGGCGGTGAACATCGCGTTCGGGTTGGCGCCGCCACCGCCCAGTTCGGCGGAACGTTTCGCGAAGTCGGCCGTGAACGCGCTCGGTTGGACCCGCCCGCTCTCGCCGGTCAGCTCAAGCGCCGCCGCCTGCAGTGCGGTGGCCTGCTCCAGCAGCCCGTCCAGGTAGGAGACGACCTCGGCGCCACGGCGCAGGGCGAAGGTGTGCCCGTCGGTGAGGACTGCGGCTTCCCCCTCCTCGAAGAGGAGGGCGACGGCGCCGAGCACGGTCTGGAGCTTGAGCTGGTCGGCGTCAGCCATCGCACCGCAGGGGCCGTTGCCCTCATCGGACAGGTGGAGGACCCCGCAGTCCCGCAGGTGCACGATCACGTGTCCGGCGCAGTGCCCCTGACTGCGCAGCACACGGACCGCACCGTCGGCGAAGGTCCAGCCGGTGAAGCGGAGCGATCCGATACGAATCCGCTCCAGCGGCCGCTCCTCGTAGGTCCGGGTCGTCGCGCCGAAGGGCCGCATCGGCTGGAACAGCGACATCAACCTGTCGGCGAGTACGGACGGGGCGGGCAGTGGCGCGAGCCCGACGATGCGGTCGAAGGACCGCACCCAGTACTGCGTCGGTTCCCGCATCTGGTCGAGGTCGAGGGCGGGCACGTAGTGGTCCACCGGCACGCCCAGCTCGTCGGCCAGATCGTTGTTGGCGACGTGGTCCACGTGACCGTGCGTGGTGAGCAGCAGTGCCCGGGAGCAGCTCCCCACCCGGTTCGTCGCCTCCCGCAGCGCCGCACGGAAGGTCGCCGTGACGCCGGTGTCGACCAGCACCAGGAGGTCGCCGACCCGGTGTACGAGGGCGTTGGCGACGTCCGGCTGATCGTGTTCGACGGACAGTTCCTGCCCGAGGACCAGCACGGTCCGATCGTCGATCTCGATGAGATCACCGAGTGCGGTCACGGATCCTCCCGAGGTCTCGTACGGGGTCCGGGTCAGGGGACGGCTTCGAGTCCGGGTTGGATCCGGATCAGGCTCGCCCCGACGCTGGGGACCACACGTCCCCTGGGGACCACACGTCCCCTGCCGATCAGGCGTCCCCTGCGAACGAGCCTACGCCGCGCCCGGCGTGGTGTCCGCCGCTGCGGCTGCCGCTGCCGCTGTCAGCAGCGACGGGTCTGGTACGGCACGGGCGTCGGCACCGGTGCGGACGGTGTCGGGCACCTGCGCACGGCGACGAGCAGCATCGACGCGATTCCGCCCGCCACGACGAACAGCGTGGTGCGGATCCCGTCGGCGACGGCGATGCGGAGCGGCTCACCGGAGAGGCCGTCGAGGCCGGCGGTCGCCACCAGGACCAGGACGGCGAGGCCGACGGCCGCGCCCACGCCGGAGCCCGTGGAGGCGATGCCCGAGGCGACGCCCTGCTGTCGGTCGGAGACCCCGGTGGCGGCGGCGATGAACATGGCGGTGAAGACCACCCCGTCGCCGATCCGACGGCCACGAGGCCGGGGAGGAGACCGGCGTACGTACCGTTCGGCGAGATCGCGAGGCCGAGTACGACCGCACCGAGCGCGCCGATGGTGAGGGCCGCGGCCAGCGTGCGCCTGAGGCCGAACCGTGTGACGAGCCGGCCCGCCGTCGCCGAACCGGCCACCACCACGGCCGTGGGGACCAGGAAGCCGGCGCCCGTCTGCAAGGCGTCGTAGCCCAGGAACTCCTGGAAGTAGATCGACAGAAAGTAGAGCACGGAGCCGAAGGTCGCCATGAACATGAAGGCGATGACGACACCGGTGATCAGGTTGGGGTTGGCGAGTACCCGCGGCGGCATGAGCGGATCGGAGCTGCGCCGCTCGATGAACACGAAGGCGGCGATCAGCAGGAGGCCCGCCGCCGCGCTCCCGAGGATGACCGGCGAAAGCCATCCCGAGCCGGGGCCCTGCACGAGGGCGAACACGATGAGCGTGACACCGAGAGAGATGCTGAGCGCACCGGGCACGTCGAACCTGCGGCCCTGCTCGCGATCACCGTCCCGGGGGATCACCACGAACGCGAGCAGCAGAGCCGGGACGGCCAGGGCGACGTTGACGAAGAAGACCGCCTCCCAGCCGAACACCTGCGTCAGCAGACCACCGAGCAGCACCCCGACGACGAGTCCGGCCGCACCGGAACCTCCCCAGATCCCCAAGGCGCGATTGCGGGCGCGGCCTTCGGCGAAGGTGGTGTTGATGATCGCCAGGGTGGTGGGGAAGACCAGGGCTCCGCCGAACCCCTGGACCGCGCGGGCGGCGAGGAGCACCGCGGGGGTGGTCGCGAGGCCTCCCGCCAACGCCGCCACGGCGTAGAGCGCGAGGCCGGTGGCCAGGATGCGGCGTCGTCCGAGCAGGTCCGCGGCACGCCCGCCGAAGAGGAGGAAGCCGGCCGAGGCCACCGCGTAGACGCTGATGACCGACTGCAGCGTCTGCGCGGAATAGCCCAGGTCGGCTGCGATGTCGGGCAGCGCCACGACCACGATGTACTGGTCGAGCGAGACGATCAGCATGGCGAACGAGAGGAGCACCAGCGTCGCCGTCTCACGGTTCCGACCGAGGCCGCCGGGCGCGGAAGAGGGCTGTACGGCTCCCACGGCAGCACTCCTGACTCGCCGAGAAGGACGACTGCCACGACCCTATACAGCCGGGGCTCGTCCATCCCGGCAACGACCCACGCGGACGGCGGCCGGGCAGCCACTCAGGCCCGGGACGTACGGGACAAGGGCTCGTCGGTGTCGGCCCCGGCGGGGGCAGAGGTAGCGGCAGCGGTCGCGAGCGTGGCGGTCGCCGCCGGTACGGCTCGCGGCCAGCGTCGGTCCACCGCCTTCTGCACACGTCGGCCGACGCGCTGCATCGGCATCTCGACCAGGCGGTACATCAGGTGGCTGACGGCCATGACCACGCCGAGGAAGGTCGCCGTCCAGAGGATCCGGCCGAGCGCCGAAGACGGCTGCGGGGGAATGCCCACCAGCGGTTCGACGATGCGCAGCAGCGGGATGTGCAGCAGGTACACGGAGAAGCTGATCGCGCCGAGCCACGTCAGCACCTTGGGGAAGCGGCGCTCCCGGAGGAGGAAGCCGATGCCGAAGAGGGCCCAGGCGGCGACGTACGCGATCGACCAGGCCTCCCAGCCCGCGGACCAGGTCCGGTCCAGGGCCTCGCCGTGGTTGTACAGCGGGCCGACGACGACGCCCGCGACGACGACGGAACCGCAGGAGAGCAGGGCCGGGAGTCGGGCGAGCTGCCCGTGCTGCGCCCGGTACACGACGGTCCCTGCGAACATGGTCGCGAAGATCATCCAGGTCTCGAAGGCGGTGGCGCGGCTGTTGAGCGCGACCAGGACCAGGCCGACCCCCGCGAGCACCAGGGCGGCCGCCCCGGTCAGCGTGCGCCTGCCGCTCAGCACGCCGACGAGGCCCGCGAGCACGATCGGCGCCACGATCAGCACGAGCTGCCGGGCCGAGCCGATCCCCGCGCTCACGAGCTGCGTGCCGACGGCCGTACCGACCGCCAGCGCGACAGCCGCCAAGCCCACCGCGATCGGCGCGCTGTGCCGGTGCAGGCCACGGGTGAACAGCGCGGTGACGAAGAAGTAGAAGACCATTTCGTAGCAGAGCGTCCAGGTGACGTTCATGCCGTTGATGACGCCGAGGAGGTCCTGGAGCATCAGGCCGTTCGCGATCAGCGAGGCCAGGTCGTCGCCGGTGCGCAGCAGCGCGACCGAGCCGTCCCCGGCCGGCAGCAGCATGATCGAGAGGACGAAGGCGGCGATCAGGGCCGGGTAGATCCGGAAGATCCGGCCGATCCAGAACGCGCGGACGTCCCCGCGTCGCTCCAGCGAGGCCGGGATGATGTAGCCGCTGACGATGAAGAAGAGCATGACGCCGAAGAGGCCCATGTCGAAGTTGCGCCAGACCACGCCCCCGAAGGGCAGCATCCTGAGCACGTCGAAGTGGTGCAGTGCCACGACGAGGGCCGCGATGCCACGGAGCGCATCCAGCCAGCCGAGCCGGGCACCGGGTGCGGCGGCCGGGGCGGCGGCCGTCAGCTGGGTGTGGGGGGATATGTGCTGCACCCGGGGACGATATCCGACCCTCGGGAGTGCCCAGTCGGCCGTGGAGCGGCAAGGGTCGGTGGCTGGACCTGCTCCTTGACCCATCGGGGAACGCCTCGTGAGCTCCGACTGGAAGATCATCGACGACAACCTCGGTCCGCCCGAAGGACGATGGGCGGGTGGATCTCACGGACGTGAGCGCGCGCGACGTGACCTCACCCCTGGGGCAGCGACTGTGACGAGGATCGCTCGCGGACGGTGGGCGCGCCGGCCCCGGTCGCACCGGGATGGGCGCGGGGCGAGGATGGAAAGGCGGCCCCGGCTCCCGTCTCGGCCCGCGGACGCGGACGGGCATGCGGCTGGCGGTCGAGGACGCCGGTGCCGGACGGTGCCGGCGACTGACCGGGCCCGAGGGCCCGACCCGGGGCTCCGGGCGCGGGGCCGAGGCTCCGATTTGATTCGCCCCGTCAAGGAAGACTCATGAACCGTCGCACACGCCTCCTCGTTCTCAGTCCGCTCGCGGCGATCACACTCGTCGCCGCCCCGACCGCCCTCGCGGCGGTCGCCCCATCCGCGCCGGCCGCCTTCCCGGCAGCGACCTGTTCCACCTCCGGCGTCCTCGACAACGGGAAGGTGCACCTCTCCGGTGGCGGCTTCACTCCGGGCCCGGCCTACGTGTACGGATCGGCCGGCTTCGGCGGGACGGTCGACATCGCCCAGAACGGCGGCTTCCAGATCATGAACGTGCCGCCCGGCCAGTACAGCGTCCGCCAGGGCGGCGAATTGACCCAGTGCAGCAGCTGAAAGGCGGGGATCTGCGCCCACACGGCTAATGCGACGACGAGTCGCCCACCGATGCCTCTTCCCGGGCGGCGATCACCGCCCCCCACATCCGCCTTCAGGTCCTGGTCCCTGAGCTGGCCGGCCCCGCCCAGCAGGCCGCAGATGCGACGTACGCGGTGCGCAAGGCCACCAGCCGCACCGAGCTGGACGCCCGGCGGCACGCAGCCAAGGAAGCGTCTGTGGCTTTCATCGCCGCGGCCGCCGCGCTGTTGAGCCCCGACAACCACTGATTAAGGGCGACCTTGCCGGTCCCCTCCCCACGGCACTCGTACGCTCTCGTGGCAGATGTCTCTGCTGGCGTCGCCTGAACGCTGGTGTCCGGCGGGATCGAGGGCGCCGTCCGAACCTCAACCCTCCGCCTTGCCATTCTCGTTGAAGATGGTCATCGGCTCATCGCTCGGGCTCCGAGTAAATACCGTGCAAGGATCTCGCCCTGCCTCCACGACTGGCACGGTCCCGGATACGGCAACCGGGACCTCGCGATCCTGATCGAGCACGCGGACGACCTGCTGACGTCTGGCTTCCTCGGGCTGTTCGTATCGGTCCTCGCCCAGGCGGCCTGGAGTTCCCGCCTACGCCTGGGCGATGACGGCGAGCTTGCCGAGTGGCGGCAGCGCATAGCGCAGCACTTCGTCTTCCTCCTGGACCACACGGGCCCCGTTGCCTTCACCGAGGAGGCGGCCGTCGACTGGCCTGGCGGAGACCCCGCGTCCGCCCCCTGGACGGTCGGCCCGCTCTCCTTCGCGGACAACGAGATCCTCAGCGGCACGACCATCAAGGCCATCAAGCTGTTCCGAGACCACCTCGGCTGCTCGATCCACGATGCCCTGGCCATCCTCCAGTCCCGCTCCGAGCACCTGCGCCGCGAGCAGGGGGACGACTGAACGCGCCCACGTGTCGACCGCCCGGCGTGTTCGCCCTGCGCCCGTCCTCGACCAGCACTGGTACGGAGCGTCGTCGGACTGGCCGAGCAGCTCGGCGGCTGAAGACCGCGTAGGGGCTGAAGCCACGGGGGTACGAACGGTGGCGGAGGGTGACATTCGGGGCGCTGGGCGGTGAGGCGCCCCACAGGACCCACGTCACATACGAACGCCGATAGTGCACCCCGAAGGGCACCACCACACCCCCCTCACACCCGTCTTCACCTGCTGGGACGTTGATCGCGGCAGGGACGGGCCGTAGGGCCCCGTCTGCGAGGCGGGCTAGTACGCGGGGTCTTTGCCAGGCCGCCGGGTGGTCGGTAGAACTGGATGAGTCGCCGGGCGGCACGGGTGGTTCACCCGCCGCCGACGAGCCCCTCTCCTCCGT